>DKMG01000053.1 GCA_002469975.1 Proteobacteria bacterium UBA7420 | reverse complement strand
CTTTCTTGGAATCATTTACTAGCTCAACAGAGGAGCATGATGGATAAACTGACACCTAAAGAAACTTCAAAAGGTGCAGAAGAGATTGTACTGACTCAAATCAAACAAGACTTTATTACTCCGGCTAACGCCATTTTTGATTACGTTGATATGGTTGAAAAAGTTCTCAATGATTTAGAGCTGGTATCAGAGGATGAAATTAGCCAAATTAAATCATCTTGCAGCAAACTCATTGACCAATATGACGAGGCCTTCATTTTAAACACCGGGGTCAATGCAAGCACGAATAAGAAATCTCCTGAAGAATACTCAGAGCTTCGACATAACCTAAGAACCCCCTTGAATGCAATTATTGGATACAGCGAAATCTTGATGGAAGATTATGAAGATGACTTGGAGCAGGGTGCGATTGATGATTTTCAACAAATTATTAATCTTGCAAGGGATACAGAAAAAGCAATTGAAAAATTTGTTGATTATATTCGCGGCGATTCCATTGATCTGAATGACGATAACGCTACCAGCCAACTTGAAAATGCTGAATCTTTATTTAAATCTCTTGGAGACATTGAATACTCCATTACCCTTAGTGATGAAATTAAACAATCTGACATCCTTATTGTTGATGACAATATTACTAATTGCGAGGTATTACAGCGACGTCTGTCCATGGAGGGTCTTAAGTGCAGAACAGCCTATGATGGCAATACAGCCATTACCGAGGTCTTTCGAAAAACTCCTGATTTAATACTCTTGGACGTTATTCTTCCTGATATTAATGGTCTGGAGCTCTTAAAAATGTTTAGAAAAGAACACAGCTCAGAGTCACTGCCCGTCATCATGGTTTCTGCTTTTAATGATGTTGATAGCATCTCTAAATGTATTCAACTGGGGGCTCAGGATTATTTGCCTAAGCCGCTGAATGGAACAATTCTCTTGGCCAAGGTTGTTGCTTCTTTAGAGCGAAAATTTTGGCGTGAAAGAGAGAAAGAGTTAGTGGATAAACTGCACATTCAAGCAACCACTGATCAGTTAACAGGAATTTTTAATCGTCGAGTGGTCTTTGAGGCTTTGGACGAGGCCATGGAAAATGCAAACGAAGCTCAAGATCGTGAATTTACGACAATTATGTTTGATATCGATTTCTTTAAACATGTCAATGATACCTATGGTCACGCTGGTGGCGACGCTGTTCTTATTTCATTTGCTCAGCTATTAAGAGATGAGATTACCTCTCCAAATATTGTTGGGCGTATTGGGGGCGAGGAATTTCTGGCCATTCTTTATCTCAATGAAGATCAGGCCCTGGAATTCTGTAAAAAATTAATTAAAAAAATTAACTCTAATTTAGTGAATTTTGATGGCACAGATATTAAAATTAGCACTAGTGGGGGAGTTGCATTTTCTTCAGAAACTTCTACCTCCGCGGACTTGACTAACAAGGCTGACGAACGTTTGTATGAGGCCAAGAAATCAGGAAGAAATAGGTTTCAATTTATTAATAGTGAATTAGTAGGAGATTAATCATGGCAAAGATACTCTATGTCGAAGACAATGAAATGAATCGAGACATGCTGTCTCGTAGATTAATCAGAAAAGGCTACGATATTATTATGGCTTTTGATGGTCAGGCTGGTTTAGACATGATGAGAAATGATAGCCCTGATCTAGTATTAATGGATATGGGTCTTCCTGTTCTTGATGGCTGGGAAGCAACCATTCAAGCCAAGGCAGATGAAAGCATTAGCGCCATACCAATCATTGCATTAACAGCCCATGCCTTAGAGTCTGATAAGCAAAGAGCCTTAGAGTGTGGTGCTAATGATTTTGATACAAAGCCAATAGACTTCAAAAGGCTGCTTGAAAAAATTGATGCTCTGTTATGAGCTAGACTGAACAATTGATTGGATCATCTTCGAGAGATTATCCATTGACACATCATCTTTTTTAACAAGACCTACAACTCTTTCATTCAGAAGCTCTTCTTGCACATCTGTTAAATCCTTACCCGAGAAGACCAGCACAGGGGCTCTTTTATCTTCTGGAACATCCTTAATATAGTTTTCAAGAAATTCAAATCCATCCATTCTTGGCATCTCTAAGTCTAAGATAATCAAAGAAGGCTCCTCTTTAGCTCTCTCGAGACCATCCTTACCATCTCTTGCATCGATAGCCTTGTAACCAGCATCCTTGAGTATTCTTGTTAGTAACTCTCTGACATCTTTATCATCATCTATCACTAAAACCTTTTTATCTTTAGATTCATCTCCAAGATGACGCCTAACCGTGTTAATAAAATGAGACCTATCTATGGGTTTGGTTAAGTAATCATTTGCACCAAGAGAGGCGGCAAGATTAGATTGATTAAGCTGACTAATCATAATGACAGGTATGTCCTTTAATTCTTTGTCCGTCTTACATTCCTTGAGCAAAGACCAGCCATCACGTCCCGGCATCAGAACATCTAAAAGAATGAGTTTAGGCTTAACTTCGCGAATCAACTCCATGCCTTTTTCGCTGTTTGTTGCGCCCAGTAAAGTAAGATTGAGTTTCGAAATGGTTCGCTTGATTAGATCATGCATGGCGACATCATCGTCAACTAAGACCACTAAGTTGTCATGATCATCCATATTGATTACAGAGGTATCTAGATCGTCTTCATTGTACTCAGCGCATTCCCGGGGAACAGATAAAGTAAAGACTGAACCAACTCCTTCTTCACTAGTCAGTACCACTTCACCACCCATCATTTCAGCAAATTTCTTGGATATAGGTAAGCCTAAGCCTGTTCCACCATGGTTAGCAGAAGTGGAGCGTTCGGCCTGAGTGTATTCTTCGAAAACCTTGGCTACTCCCTCAGCATTCATGCCAGCACCTGTGTCTATGACGGCAAAATCAATAAACTCAATGCCTTCAACTGATCTGGCTCTCACATCAAGCGTGACGGTACCGTTTTTTGTAAATTTAAAACCATTACTTAAAAAGTTGGTTAAACATTGTCTGAGCTTAGTCTCATCCTGAGACATGGACCCCATGGCGCCATCAAAATTCACAACAAAGCCATTATCATTTTTAGCAGCCAGTGGCTCAGAAATATTTTTAATCGTTTCGACCATGTTCTCAATCTCAAAACTCGTAATAAACAGCTCCATTTTGCCAGCTTCAATTTTTGATAAATCAAGAATATTGTTAATCAGCGATAGGAGATGAGATCCAGATGAAGTAATTTTCTTGAGATCTGGAAGCAAGTCATCGTAGCCAAGATCTTCACAATCCTCGTAGAGCATCTCACCGTAACCCAAAATTGCATTCAGCGGCGTTCGCAGTTCATGGCTCATGTTGGCAAAGAATTTAGTTTTTTGATCGCTGGCATCTCTTGCTTCATCCCTTGCTGTTTCCATCTCACCTGTTCTGGCGTCGATCAGGCCATTAACTTCATCTGACATCCGAGAGAAGGCAACAAGCATAAGTTCCACGGAAGCTTCTTCGCTAGATTTTTGATCTGCATCGTTAGCAAGATCTCTCATCTTCTTAATATCATTAAGGATCAGAGTTCTAGCGCTACCATCAAGCTGGTCAGCCAGAGCCCCCATTTTTTCAATAATAACTTCATCTCTTTCATGTCGTCTCTTTGCTTGCTCTGCACGAATACCTTCCATCTCCAACAGATGTAATTTATAGCTTTTAAGAGCCGTTGATAGTTGACCAACTTCATCCTTTTCAGAGGCTAGCAGACCTTTTCTAGGCGGCATTTCTTGTGAATGATCACCTTTGGTCAGACTCTCAAGAACTAAAATAGCCTTAGTGATTCCTCCAAAAGCTCTTGTCGTTACAAAAGCAATAAGTGAAATAATCAATATTACAAAAGAGATAGCTGCTATGTAAGTAATATTCAATACATATGCTGCTCTTAAGATATTTTCACGCTCATCTTTAAATACGAACAACTGGGCTTCATCAGCAGAGAGGTATGAGCTCAATGGCAGTAATGTAATTGAAGTGCCTAGCTCAGTATCTTTCGCCGAAAATCTTGATCCATTAAGCTCTTTAAAAAAGCTAGCTTTAGTTACTAGCTTATTAAAATTTTCATCATCAAATAAGTTGTCCTCTGAATCACCAAATTGTTGGTAATAATCATTTAATGAAATTAAACCGGTGTCTGTGTTGATTGCTGTTCTGACTTCAAACTCGTCCTCAAAAATTTCCAGCCCTTTTCGAATATCTACACCAAGCACAATGATAGCTAAAGTCTCACCTTCAATCGTCACTGGGAAAGTGACCGACTGATTTAACGTGGCTGCTTGCTCTTGATTCTTATCTTGAATTTTTACAATGGCTTGTCTGGGTCTTGTTGCGGCATCGCTCAAAAACGAGTCTAGATAACTAAAAAAATCCGGTCTTGCATTAGGTGAGCAGGGGTCAACGCCCAGTAGATCAAGAGCTCCACCGCAATAAATTCTTTCTCCCGTGGGAAAGTAAGCCATCACATAACTTAGTTTTCCATAATCAAGCTCTTCTTCAAAAAAGAGCTCTAGTAAGTATTGAGCATCCCCAATTCTATTGGCGCTAATAGTATCAAGAAAAGGATTTGTAAATATATTGCTTTGAGCTACCTCATCAAGAAATATCTCAGAATCTGGTTCCCAATAAGATGAATTCTCACCGGTAATAGGGAGCCATTTAGACATCACATCAAAATTCTTATTATAGGTTTGATACCAGGCAGACTCGTAAAGAGTCAGCAAGGATTCATTCGAGGAGTCTTCTTGGATATTTTCTCTATAACCAAAGGAGAAAATAAAAATAGCCGCAACGAGGATGTTGCCCACAACTCCAAACAATAAAAGCTGCAGTCTTATGGGCATTATTAAGTTAAGTTCCGACTATCTTAAGTTTAATAAGGCAGGGATTTAGTCAAGTTCAAAGGTCAATTTGATCTGAACATTATTCACTTTAACCGATGTGCCGTTATACATAGGCGGCTCATATAGAAATTTTCGAACAGATTTAATCGCAGCTCGATCAAAAACACCGGCAGGCGTACTTTCAACAACATAGGGATCAAGAACAGAACCGTCAGTATCCACGTCAAATTCAAGCATTACAGATCCTTCAAGCCCTAAGCGGATAGCTCTTCGTGGGTACTCTGGGGCTGGGCTTGAGACTCTAGTGACCTCAATTTCAGTGCCGTCATCGCCTACATATCCTTTATCACCTGCAAAAGCCGGCCCCGAAATGGCAGCTACAAGAGCAAATGTTAATAACAGATTGAATTTTTTCATAGTTTTATATAGTTATATATTAGTTTAACCCTATGTATAATTCACAAGGCATTTAATGCTATACATATTAACAATAAATTCTCTATGAAAAAAGTAAAAGATCATTTAAACGAACAAAGGTATTGGGATATTTTTACAATCACAGAGACTGCTTCTTTGTTTGATGCTGCTAAATTAATGCATAAAAATAAAATTGGAGCCTTGATGATCTCGAAAGGGGATGTGGCTAAGCTTTCTAAGTCTTCTATAGTTGGCATCCTGACCGAAAGAGATATTGTCTATGCTTTATCTGCTGGGCCTGAAGCCATTGGTGAAAAAAAAGTTTCTGACTTTATGACAAAAAAACTTATTTTTACCTGCCCAGACACCTCAAACGATGATGCAAAAAAATTAATGCTTGAGAATCAAATCAGGCACTTGCCTGTCTTCTCCGATGAGCATCTTGTGGGCATTGTTTCGATGAGAGACGTTTTTAATTCTTAAGACTAGAGTTTAGATGAAGATGTTCAAAAAGCTCTCTTACGCCTCTCTCGTATTTCCCGGATCTGCGGCAGGCATGCCAATCTTTATTTTTATTCTTCCTTACTACGCAGGGGACCTAGGTCTAGGTCTTTCGATGGTTGGTATATTATTTTTCTTAGGCAGGATCACAGATATTTTTACTGACCCTATCATGGGGGTTCTGATCGATAAATATCCTTCCAAATGGGGCAAGCATAAGCACTGGATCTTTATGTCTGCACCAATTCTTATGGTGGCAACCTACTTTATTTTTATACCGACTACTACAAGCCCATCTGCTTTTTACTTTTTTGCTAGCCTTTTGCTTCTGTATACAGGCTTTACTCTTTGCACAATCACTCAATTATCATGGTCATCATTTCTGGCTCCTAATTATGACGATAGGACAAAGCTTTTAACCTTGAGAGAGTTACTATCATTGCTCAGTATGTTCTGCGTCATCACAATACCTGCGATTGTTGAGCTGTACGACACATCTCTTGAGGCCAAGGTCTTTGCTATTGGTATCTTCGTCCTAATATGCACTCCATTGCTCACTGCCAATGCTCTAAAGCAAGTACCAGATTCTATGGCTTCCCATAATAGAGTCAAAAATGAAAACCCTTTTAAAACCTTTGGTGGGTTGTTCGCTAATAAAATGCTCAATAAAATTGTTTTTGCTGCGGTCCTGATTGGTTTTTGTACAGGTCTCAATGGAGCCCTTTATTTAATTTGGATGGAAGTAGTTGTTGAGTTACCTGAATACTCTTCTCGGTTAATGCTGGTTTATTACGTGGTGAGTGTCTTAGGCTTGTGGATTTGGCGAGAATTGAGCATTAGAACCTCAAAACACTTTTCAGCAGGGGTAGCGTGTATTTATGCGATTAGTATTTTAGCTATCGGTTTCATAGGTTATGGATTTATTAAAGAGCTCGAATCCTTTGCTCGACTTATTGCGGTTAGCTCGTTCATTATCTTGTATGGTTTTGCCTTCTCTGGTCCTTTGCCCTTAATCAATGCAATTATTGCTGATATCTCAGATAAGCTAGCTCTTGAAAAAAATGAGAGCATCTCGGGCACCGTGTTTGCTTATCTCACCACATTAACAAAAATTGGTTTTGCTTTGGCTGCCTTGGTACCTTATTTAATTCTAGAAATGGTTTGGGGTTTTGATATATCTCTTGGGACATCTAATACCGAAGAATCCAAGATGGGCATCTTTTATCTTTATACATTTATACCTATAATTGGTTACGCAATTGCTGCCTTTTTGTTATTTACTCATACCTTTGGAAGGCAAGAGCATGCAGATGTTGAATCTACCTTGAGAGATACCCAATGAACTACCAAAAGTACGAGTGTGTAATTTGCGGATATATCTATGATGAAGAGGTTGGAGATCCCGATGATGGTATTCCTGCTGGCACTAAGTGGGAAGACATCCCAGATGATTGGACCTGCCCAGAATGTGGCGTTAGTAAGTTTGATTTTGAATTGATTGAAAATTAATCTTGCCCTCTCATTCATATGAGTTTTCGATCAATTTTTCAGCTCATAGCAATCATTACCTTATTTGCCTCCACACCTATTTTAAGTAACCCCAGCTCGACTTCTGCTTTTCAATACTCAATTGGTGACATGAGCATTTCCAGCCTGTTCGAAACCCATAAGAAGTTTCAGCTTGGTTATGATGAGTACCAGCCGGGAGATTTATTATCGTTACCAGCACTCTCTGAATTGGAGGTATATATTCTGTTTGGAACTTGGTGCCATGATTCTGAAAGAGAGGTGCCTCGCTTGCTAAGACTGCTTCAGGAGCTGAATATCCCTGACAAGCACATTCATTTAATTGGTTTAAATCCAAGCAAAAGTGAGCCGCTCAACAGAGAAATAATTTTCAATGTAGAAAAAACCCCGACCTTTATCTTTTTAAAAGGCAAGCAAGAGATTGGCAGAATTATTGAGAAGCCTGGGGTGAGCCTTGAATCAGACCTGCAGATAATCTTAGCAAGGTATTAATCCAAGTGAAGAGCAGCGATACGCTGCGCTTCATTGTAATTCACATAAAAAGTTGCATATTGTTTGCGAAACTGAGCAATAGGGCCGTCCATGTCGCACAGGACTGGCTTGAGTGCAAATTTCTTATGCTCCCAAATAGGGATGTCTTCTTTAACTTGTTTATCAATATCCGCAATGATGGCTGCGCCGACTCCACCCTTGGGTGCTTCGCCATTAACTTTCTTTTGTAAAAATGAGAAACGAACAATGCATTCTTCATCTTCAATGGGTGTAGTCGAGCCTAAGAGTAGGGTGTCACAAATACCTTCAAATTTGGTTGCATTATCTCCAGGGCCATTAGAGTAGGCCGTGATCTTGCCTTCAACGGTTCCTCTTGGAGTTTCCATATTGGCTTCTTGCACAGACACTCGCTTTTGATTGTCGTAAGACACTTCAAAATCCGGATAGCTGACCACCCCATGAACATATTTAAAATGCGCGGCATCCACAGCATTTTCTGCCATATCTTGGATATGACACTTAACACTGTATTCAAACCGAACAAATTCATCGCTCCATTCTGGGTCCAAGACTTCTGGGTATGTCTCAACCTCATACGAAGGCTCTAAGCCTTCTGGGTGATACCAAGCATAGATGAGATTGTTTTTCTCTACAGTAGGGTATTTAAAAATTTTAGTTTCCTTGGCTTTTGGGGGAATATTTTTGGCATAAGGTATAGAATCCACCTTTCCGTTTGTATCCCAATGCCAAGCATGAAATGGGCATTCTATGCATTCATCCTTAACCATTCCTCCATGACCTAAATGCGCTCCTAGATGAGGGCAGTAGGCATCAAGCATTGTGGCAATACCCGACTCTGTTCTAAATAGCACCTGATCCTGTGAAAAATAACGCACAGCTTTTACGTCACCTACTTTTAGGTCTTCAGAGTAATCGATCACAAACCAGCCAAATGGAAGAGGCATAGGGTATCTTTTTTTATCAGTCATAGTTTTTCAGGTTTATAGTTTAAGTAATGTTTTAGCATTCTGCCCTAGGAAAAGTGGTAAAACTTCTTCCTTCAATGGCACATCTTGCATTTCAGTAAAAATCTTTTCAAGCGTTAAGCCCATTGGAAAGTATCCCGCATACATTATTTTATTACGACCGCGGGTGTTGGCAAAATTAATAATGTCTTTTGGGTAATGCTTTGGCGAGAAGGCGCTGGTTGAATAATAAAGATTTGGATACTTCAACATCAACTTGCAGGCCAGTGCCGTCCATGGTTCTGCACCATGACGCATGACAAATTTTAACTCTGGAAAGTACCAGCAAACTTCATCAATCAACTCGACTTTTTGAGGAGCCATGGGAATCCTTGGGCCTGGAACACCAACACAGCAAAAAAATGGTATGTCGAGCTCAATACACATTTCATAGATGGGATGCCAGCGCTCATCATTGATTGCAATTTGTGGATACATGCCAGAAGGGAAGGCGCTGACTGCCTTAATACCATGAGTCTCATATATTCTTTTAATATTTTCAGCCTCGTTGGGAGTGTTTGGGTTAACTGGTAGGTCAAAGAAAAATCTATCAGGATGGTTTTTACCGGCAAGAATCTTGACGTCGGACTTTTCATGAAAACCAACCATGGCTTGGTTGATATTGTATTTGTCCATTTCTGCTATCGTGTACTGCACAAAGTCATCATGCGAGCCAGTTTCAGGTATATCTTTGAACATATATTGAGCTGGCATTTTAAACATCGTTTTAGATTCCTCATCTCGCAGCAAGGGCTCCATAAAGGTATACCAGTCAGAACGATCTTCTTGCTCAGGAATACCAAGCATGAGATCAACCGTAAAAATGTTTTTATTAATATCCATATATAAATTCTAACGAATTAATTCCACCTAAAGCGATGAATTTTAAATAAAGCATGAATACTTTATTTTCTACTTGACGAATAAGATTGCAACGATACCCATCAAGACATAAATTCTCCACCATTTACATCTAAGCTTGAGCCAGTAATTACTTTTGCTAGATCTGAAATTAAGAAGAGAGCAGCATTCGCACAGTCGCTGTCATCTGGTATCACTCCTAAAGGAATATCCTTAACGACATCGGCAATTACTTTGTCTGGCGTGACTCCCATTGCTTGGGCTGTGTAATTAACATACATCTCAACTGGTGGACCCCACATCCAACCCATAAAGACTGAGTTTACTCGTATGCCTTTTGGCCCCAGCTCTTTAGCTAAAATCTTTGTGGCAGTGGAGAGGGCTCCCTTAGAAGCTGCGTAGCCGCCCTGAGTTGGCAATGGTTTTTTTGTGATTAGGCTATTGATCATGACGATTGCACCATTTGATTTAGCTTCCATTCTTTTCACAGCCGCCATTGTCAGGTTCATGGTCCCAAAAAAATTAGTATTCATAGTTTCCTGCCAATCTGAAAAATCAGAATCACATATTTCTTTGAAATCACCAGCCCGATAAGCACTATTAATTAACCCATCAACTTTTCCGTATTTATCAATCGTTGCTTGTACCAAATTCTCACAATCAGACTTACTGGTGATGTCACATGGAACAGCTATTACCTCTGATCCAGCAGCGGAGATTTCTGCTTCCAATTTTGTTAATAACTCGGTTGATCGAGCTGCAATGACAAGTTTTGCTCCCTCGCGGGCCGCCCCATAGGCTAATTCCTGACCTAAACCTGGACCAATGCCCGATACGATTACCACTTTGTTGTTTAAAATCATGAATTTTCCTCTTTTTTAATGTAGTTTTGGATATAGTGTTTAAAATTGTTCTCAATATATTTTTCTTCTAGACCGAATTCTTCTAGTGAATATTGGTGAGCTCCCATTTCGTGTTGATTTTCCTCCTTCCAAGCCTTCATTGCATTCTCTGCTTGATCACTAAAATCTTCGTCAATGAATTCATAGACGCTGGTCATTTCTGCAATAGGGTCTTTGATCATCTTAAGAAAATCTAAATCTAAAAAGTTGGATTGATTCTTTTGACTAACCTCCATGCAATGATTTAATGCATTTGCAAGTTTATTTGCCCAATGAGCCCCAATAGAATCTTTGTCATAACTGTTAGTTAGCGGCTCAAATAGGTTAGCGCACATTGAGCAAAATGATGGAACAGTTTTATGGGGATCTCTATGTGTCTGGATGATCTTTGAATCCGGGAACACCGTTAAGACTTTATCAATGAAACCCAAATGATGTGGTGACTTTAAAACCCAACGCTTGTCAGCCCTCCCTGGGTTTTGCCATTGCAAATATTGCAACATCACCTTTAGCTGCTTATACGCATGCTTGTGGTCCTGCTGGGTCACCCATGCGGAGTAAGAGGGCAGTCTCATAAAAGACTCAGGTACGGTGCTAAAAAATGTGTGTTCCAGGAGTAAAATTTCTTCATCTGCTCCTTTGTAATCCCAGGGATGAATGGTTAGAGCATCAGGAGATGCTGCTACTACAGCCTCAACTTCTGCCTTGCCTAGATTGAGTCTTTCAAACGGGTTACCTCGTTCTTCGCCTTCTAGCATGGCTGGGTTTCTACCCTCCCACCAGAGCATAGCTGTGTGGTTTGGATCAGCGGCTAGCAATCTATGTGTCATGGTGCTACCTGTTCTTGGTAGACCTACTATTACAATAGGAGCTTTGATTTGCTCGTCCAAAATTTCTGGATATTTTTCTACGTCAGCCTCTAGTCGCAAGATGTTAGCTAGCACGCCGATCAATCTATGGTGTTGAGCTTGCATGCCGATGTCATTTAAATCGGCCTCAAGATTAATTGAGTCAATCAATCGATGAAATCCATCAAGAAATAAAGGGTTGCCAAAGTTTTTTAAGCCAGTAATAGATTCTGCTTCATTGATAAGGGCTTTCGCATTAAGCATGATTGGTCTCCAGTTCATTAATTGGTTTGACAGTTACAGTAGGAATGGGGCAGTTTTTAGAATCTATCCATCGCAATAACATTGCACCATTATTCCTTCCCTCGGTGATCACATTATTTTCTATGTTTAACTTGTGGTGACTGACTATAATTTTAACTGTGTTCGTATATTGATCTATGTGAGCAGTAGCTGCATTTAAGTGAATTGGATTGTGTCTATAGTCCAGAGATTCCATCCAGTAATTTTCTAGCTGAAAGTTCCAAAATTCACACTCAGGAATGGGTGAAATAATTTCAAGGCATTCACTTGCATTGAAGTCATAGTACCCGTGCAGATAAAAAATTTTTGGATCACCTCCGGCAGCCTGAAAAAATGTTTGGTCTCCTAGCGGGAGGGCGTTCCTGTGGTTGGTTTTAAAGTCATTAACCCATGCAAGGAAAGTTCCAGCCGTGCCTCTAACGAATGCCAGTGAGTTTGCGAGGTGTTGACTCAATTCACCTGCGGTTAGAAGCGAGGGTGTCTTTCCTTCGGCAAGATTCTTAATATGAATGAGTGCATGCTTCTGATCTTGTCTTTGTGAATAAGTTTGACGAACAATGAGCATATTAACGCTAGTTGGCAAGTGTAAGTAGTTTTGTGATGATTGGTTAGGGCCTAGTGTCAAAGTAAAGCTTCCATCTTCTTGAATGAGCATTTCAGAAATATCTATCTCGCCCATAGAGGCCATGGTTCCATCAATTGAATATCTGTTTTCCTTTAAACCAAAGCTTAGATAGTCTGCTTGTCCAATATTTCCAAAAACCTCATAGGAGCATGCACCATTAATATTAGAGTTAAGATAAATGTTATCTGGATTATCCGCACCAATCTTGGCAGTCTCGTGGGATAAGCTATAAAAAGATGGATGGCTTGAGCTGGAGTGCTCGATATTCATCTCAAGAGCGAGTCTGAGCAATCTTGTCAGGTATCTATAGCCCTCAACTTCATCAACCTCACTGAGATCTTTTTGATTAGAGACAACCTCGCCAAGCAATTTCAATTCATCACAAAAATCATCCCATGTTTGTTTTAAATTTTTTCGCATACCTTTCTTTTTTATTATCTAGAAATATATTAAGGTTACTAGTAAATCATACAAATTTTAAGATGCCAAAACCTCAAGAAAGAAACCAAGAAGAGACTAAACTTATTTTTCAGAAATGGTTAGTTCAAAAGCTGCCCGAAGCATCTAATTTACATGTTGAGATTTTAGGTGGGCCTGAAAATACAGGCTTCTCTAATGAGACCTTAAGTTTTCAAGTTTCCTATACTCTTAGCGATGAGGAGGTCAGCTCGGGTTTAGTATTGCGATTTTATCCTGAAGGCTTTTTCGTATTCCCAGACTATGACATCCATAAGCAGTTTTTAATCATGCAAAAACTTGCCCAGCATGATGTTAAGGTTCCAACAGTTCTGTGGTATGAGTCAAGCAAAGAAGTTTTTGGAACTTCTTTTTATGTGATGGAGATGGCTAAGGGAGACGCACCTTCAGATAATCCTCCTTTCCATCAAGAAGGCTGGGTTGCAGATGCATCAGAGGATGTGAGAGAGAAAATTTGGTGGGGCTGGGTTGAAGAAATGTCTAAAGTTCATCAAGTGGATATAACCAAGGGAGATTATGAATTTCTTAATAGACCCAAGCTTGGAGAATCCTACTTAGATCAGGAGCTTAATTATTATTTTAATTTTCATGACTGGGCTATGGAGGGTGAAGAGCATCCTATTGCCGATCAAGCTAGGAATTGGTTAAAAGATAATAAACCTAAATCTAATCAATCATCGATTATTTGGGGCGACTCACGATGTGCAAACATCATGTATCTACCGGATGGAGAGATCTCAGCTGTTCTCGATTGGGAGATGGCATCGCTGGGGGATCCTTGTATGGATCTTGCTTGGGGTATTGCAGTCGATGATTGCAATTCAAAAGGAGCTGGTGTCGATAGATTGCCTGGTTTTCCTGGTCCCGTTGCAACCATTGCAAAGTGGGAGGCATTAACTGGATATAATGCTGATAATTATGATTATTTCTATATCCTAGCTTTATATAAATTTGCTGTCATCATGATCAAAGTTGTCCGTAAATTAGAGCATTATGAGATCATGCCCATGGGTCTAAATGCTCATATTAATAATCATGTCACTCCCATTTTAGAAGCAAAACTTAAGGAACTATAACCATGGCAATTTTTTCGATCTCTCAGAATGAAGCTGGGAAAAAGCAACTATCTCTTAAAAGCCCAGTAGATCTATCTCACATTGATACTTATGATTGCGCAACCAAGGATGAGATAACTCAAGTCATGACCAACGCTAAGATTGCACAGTCTAAGTGGAAGCAAACTACCTTAAAAGAGCGTGCCGCACTTATTCACAGAGTTGCAGATGTTGTCATTCAACAACAAGATTTAATTATGGAAGTGGTAATGAGAGAAACTGGAAAGCCCGTGCAAGAAGCCATGTCTATGGAAGTCTTCTCCGCAGTGGACTCATTGGTCTTTTATGCTAATCGTGCAGAAAAGTGGTTGCGTGATAAGAAAATTAAGATGCATGGACCAATGAAGTTTCTTAAAAAAACAATTATTACTTACAAACCAAGAGGTGTTGTTGCAGTTATTACCCCCTGGAATGGCCCCTTTATTCTTTCGATAAACCCAGTAATTCAGGCAATATTATGTGGCAATAGTGTTGTGGTAAAGCCTTCTGAGGTTACCCCTATGTCTGGAGCGCTTGTTCAAGAGATTTTTGCCCTAGCTGACGCGCCCATGCACTTGGTTCAAACACTTATTGGCGATGGAGAGACAGGAGCTGAGTTGATCAACCAAGGTCCTGATAAAGTCTCTTTCACTGGAAGTGTTGCAACTGGAAAGAAGATCGCTTCTAAGTGTGGCGAAATGCTTATTCCATTTAGTTTAGAGCTTGGGGGCAAAGATGCCATGATTGTCTGCTCAGATGCTGATATCAAAGATGCAGCAAGTGGAGCAGTGATGGGTTCATGCATGAATGCTGGCCAGTATTGCTGCGGCACAGAAAGAATTTATGTAATGGCAGATGTGTATGATGAGTTTGTCAAAGAGGTTGTATCAATTACCAAGTCTTTGATCCAAACAAATGATTGTAAGGGCGATGTGGGACCAACTTTTTGGGACAAGCAGATAGATATTATTGAAGATCATGTCAATGATGCTATAGCTAAGGGCGCAAATGTTTTGGCTGGAGGTCAAAGAAATCCATCTTTCTCAGGCCTATATTTTGAACCTACTGTTTTGGTCGATGTAACCCATGAGATGAAGATTATGAAAGATGAGACCTTCGGTCCTATCATATCGATCATGAAAGTAGAATCTGAGGATGAGGCATTAATTTTGGCTAATCAGTCACATTTTGGCCTGAATGGTAATGTGTGGACAAAGGATTTAGTTAAGGGTCAACGAATTGCAAGCTCAATAGAAACGGGAGCATGTTCTGTTAACGACATGGCTATGAGTTATGGGATTAATGAAGTTCCTTTTGGTGGAGTTAAGAATAGCGGTCTAGGTGTCGTGAATGGTAAAGAGGGTTTGCTGGGTTATGCTCATGCCATGCCAATCATTATTGGTAAAAAATCTGCTTCTGCATATCCATATACCGATAAGTCCCTAGAACAGCTCAAAGGCGCTTTAAAAATATTCTGGGGCAATAAGATAGTTAGAAAGATTTTTGGATAATAGAGTTTTATAAAACCTCAACCTCAACCTCAATTTCTTTGAGACCGTGCTCAGCCTCTGAGAGGGTAGAGGTTGCACTTTTGATTTTATCCTTAATAGCTTCCAAATCATCGTTGCT
>DKMG01000026.1 GCA_002469975.1 Proteobacteria bacterium UBA7420 | reverse complement strand
TAGTGCAACAGGAAGAGATTATGGGAATCCATACTTAGAGTTGATACAAACAGATGCTGCAATTAATCCAGGTAACTCAGGGGGAGCGCTTTTAAACCACAGGGGAAATCTCATAGGTATGAATACTAAGATTTTCTCAAAAACCGGATCCTATGCTGGCATTGGTTTTGCTCTGCCCTCTAATAAGATGATTAGCCTGGCTGCTGAGATTATTAAATCTGGCACAGTGCAAAGATCATGGATAGGAGATTTTAGGGTTAAGTTAACAAGGTTTTTACTAAATAACGAGCTGATCTATGGTTTGGAAATATTAGAGTTAAAAGAATATGGTCCTTTATTCGATGAGGGCAAGGCTCGAGTTGGCGCCGTAATTATTGCAATCAACAATGACGCTGCAACCTGGGAAAATCTAACCAATGCATTGCAGAAATCTTTTCCTGGAGATGCTATCGATGTAACTATTCTGCAAAATAATAATATTAGCGATATGACATTGATCACTGAAGCCCAAAAGAATTAGCCTGGAAGCCTTGTAATATCAGCACCAAGAAATGAAAGCTTCTCCTCGATCCGCTCATAGCCCCTGTCAATATGATAGATTCTATCAACAATTGTTTCTCCTTCAGCACAGAGGCCTGCCAAGATTAAGCTAGCAGAAGCCCTAAGATCAGTTGCCATTACAGGAGCACCTGTTATTGCACTAACGCCTTTAACAAAAGCATTACTACCTTTCACAGTGATGTCACAACCCATTCTATTTAATTCTTGAACGTGCATAAATCTATTTTCAAAAACATTTTCAGTTACTACAGCAGAGCCTGACGATAATGCATTTAAAACAGTAAATTGGGCCTGCATGTCTGTTGGAAACCCAGGAAATGGTGCTGTAGATATATCGACAGGGGTAATGGAGTGCGCGGCCATTTCAAGGCGGATGCTGTTTTCATAGGGAGTAATCTCTGCTCCACTCAGTTTCAGCTTATCTAAGATATTATTCATTCGATTGGAATTAATATTTGTGATGGTAATATCGCCATAAGTGATGGCTGCTGCTACTAAGTAGGTACCAGCCTCTATTCTGTCTGCAGGAATTGTAAATGCTGCTTCATGGAGGCTCTTTACTCCATCTATAATAATTTCATCAGAACCTGCTCCTGTAACTCGCGCACCCATTGAGTTCAAAAAATCTGCAAGATCTTCGACCTCGGGCTCTTTTGCTACATTGCGCAGAATAGTTCTGCCCTGAGCTAATACTGCAGCCATCATAATATTTTCTGTTCCTGTGACTGAGATACCTGGAAAGCTAATTTCACATCCAATTAATTTCTTTGCGCTAGCCTCAATATAACCATTTTTAAGTTCAATTTTTGCGCCCAACTGCTCCAAGGCAGATAAATGAAAATCTACTGGTCTTGTACCAATCGCACATCCTCCAGGCAGAGCAATCTTAGCAAAGCCATGGCGCGCGACAAGAGGCCCAAGAACCAAGATTGAAGCTCTCATTGTTTTTACAAGTTCATATCGAGCCTCAAAATCATGAAGTTTATCTGTGGAAATTTTAAAATCCATATTCTCATTGAGAGTAATATCTGCACCCATAGAACCAAGAAGCTCAAACATAGTGGTGATGTCTTGAAGATAAGGAAGATTTTTAAGTGATACAGGTGCATCTGTTAGGATCGTTGCAGCAAGCATTGGTAAAGCTGCATTCTTTGCGCCAGAGCAAGAAATGGAACCTGCTAGTCTCTTGCCTCCGATAATGCGCAGTTTTTCCAAAGCTAAGAGACCTCAGAGGGGGCTTTAGTTACTAAGCTTAAGGCATGCACTTCCCCGGATTGAAACTGATCCTTTAAGGTATTCATAACTAATTTATGCCTAGCAAGGGTTGATAATCCCTCAAAACTTTTACTTACTATGAGTAATTTAGAAGAGCAATCCGCGCCATCAGCAGAGATCTCTGCTTCAGGAAATTTATCTTGTAGAAATTCTGCAATATTCATAAAATGTAATACTCTAGCTCTCGAGATTAGCGTCTGAAGTCCAGTGGGCAATAATTTCATCAATATCATTCTCATACTCAGTCGCTAATGCTTGAAATTGATTCCTAAAGGTTAACCCTAGATTAACACCATTAACAATAATATTAATTATTAGCCAGTTACCCTGACCATCATTGCGAACCTTGTATGTAATAGGGTAGATGTTATTTGAAGTAATAAGGTTTTGCTTAACATCCTCTGTCTTATTAAACTCTAGAGTATCAGGGTAAATTGTTTCAATTGTCTGATCACCCCACTGAGCTAGAGTTGATGAGTAAGTATCTAGCAAAGAGGTTTTAAAGGTTTGAATAAACTGATTTCGCTGATCTTTTGTAGCTGCTAAGTAAAATTTCTTACCCATGACGCTAGCGCCAACTCTTCTAAAGTCCACCATTGGTTCAAAAATTTCATTGATCTTTGCTTTGAATAGCTCCGGATTTGAAAGGTATAGACTTTGATTGGTTCCTATAACTTCAACCATTGCTTGGGCTCGACTATCTATGAATTGATTAGGGTTAGATTCAGCAAGCACAGAGATATTAAAAGAATATATTCCAGCAAGAATAAGAATAGATTTCATAGTTCGTTTCATGGAGGTATTATAACATTAGTACACAATTAAAAATGAGCTATGCAAGAGAAGAATTTTATAAAAAGTGCCCTGCAGGTTATCCAGATAGAGGGTAATGCGATCCTAGCTTTGCAGGATCAACTTCAAGATACATTTAACCAACTCTGTGAAGCAATTTTAAATACTGAAGGTAAGCTTGTCTTAATGGGCATTGGTAAATCTGGTCATATTGCTCAAAAAATATCAGCAACGCTGTCTAGCACAGGAACCCCCTCGTTCTTTATTCACCCAACAGAAGCGGCGCACGGCGATCTTGGGATGATAGAAAAAAAAGATTCTGTTTTAATTTTTTCTAATTCAGGGGAGACAAAGGAAATATTGGAAGTTTTACCTGCATTAAAAAGATGTGCTGGACACATCTTCACTGTTACTAATAATCTTAGCTCCACTCTGGCCAAGGCAGGAGAAATTAATATTATGGTTAAGGCTAACAAAGAGGCTTGTTCCCTGGATTTAGCTCCAACATCCTCCACTACTCTTTCACTCGTTTTCGGAGATGCTCTTGCCATTGCGCTACTGGATCATCGGGGGTTTACGCCAGAGGATTTTGCAAAATCCCATCCAGCCGGGCAGCTTGGAAAAAAATTAACAACATTAGTGAGAGACCTTGCAATCATGAATGATCATGCCCCCGTGGTATTAGAGAGCGCGTCTCTAAAAGAAGCTTTGATAGAAGTCACTCATAAGAAACTGGGTCTAACATTAGTTTCAAATGGCCAAAAAGTTATTGGTATTTTTACAGATGGTGACTTGCGCAGATGCTTGAGCCAAGATAAAGATTTGGTTAAGACCTCTATTGGATCTGTGATGACAAAAGAATTTAAAACCATCTCACATGACTCATTAGCAATAGACGCTGCGGAGATTATGGAAAGAAATAAGATTTTTACTCTGGTGGTAACAGGTGAGGAAGAAAATGTCAGTGGTATTCTTACCATGCATCAGCTCCTAGAATCAGGAATTATTTAATACTCAGAATGAGATTCACTCTGCACTCTTTTATATGCCTGATGCTCTTCTTCTCAGTGCCTCAAGCTTTGAGCAGCGAGCATGTCAATTTTAAAAATATATCTATTTATGCTGAAAGGGTAACTCTTGATGAAACGAGTGATCAGTTAAGCTTAAGCGGGAGTTTAAAGATTGCTTTTGGTGATTTTACAATTATAGGAGAGAGTGGTTTGCTAGACTTTAGAAAAGAAAGTTTACTAATTGTAGGAAGTCCTGCGTCTCTTTCCTCAATAGATCAAACTATAAATGGTACAGCAGATCGGTTAATTATTTTTCCAAATCTTTCAATGGAAATGGTGGGAAATGCAGAGTTATTTAGCGAGAACCGCTCTATTTTTTCACAAAATATTACCTATCAAATAAATGCCAATGACTGAAAATAGACTAACCCTAACAACCATTGATAAAAATATTGCTGGAAAAAGCATTCTTTCTGATGTTAGCTGCTGTGTAGGTAAGAATGAAATTGTTGGGCTTCTTGGCCCTAATGGTGCAGGGAAAACCACTGCATTTTATATTGCTGCTGGGTTACTATTTCCTGATAGGGGGTGCGTGGAAATTGACGGTCATATTGTGACTAATCTCCCAATGCACAAAAGGTCTTTGGTGGGCTTAAGTTATTTGCCTCAAGAAGCCTCAATCTTTCAAGGCTTAACTGTAGCAGAAAATCTTCGAGGCATTGCCGAGCTTAGAATTCACGCCCAGGCAGATCAAAACAGTTTTTTTGATATGGTTGTGGAAGAATTCAGCCTTGGAGATATCTTGTGTCAAAAGGGACGATTGCTTTCAGGAGGTCAAAGAAGAAAGGTAGAGATAGCAAGAGCTCTAGCATGTGATCCAAGCATCTTGTTGCTAGATGAGCCTTTTGCTGGCATTGACCCTATAGCAATAGAGGATATTAAAAGTTTACTCAATAGAATTGCAGCTCGAGGGATTTCAATATTAATTACTGATCACAATGTACGGGAAACATTAAATTTATGTGATCGTGCAATTATTATGGATGCAGGCCAAGTCATAGCAGAGGGCACAGCTCAAGATCTTATTGGGAATGACCTGGTTACAAAAACATATTTTGGAAATATGTATACCTAACACATGGCCATTAAGCTAGTCAGGGAGTTTCAACAAAAGCAGCAGCTTTCAATGACTCCACAACTAAGAAAATCAATCGATCTGCTGCAGCTCTCTAGGGTTGAGATTATTAATAAGATCAATGCAGAGATTGAGAATAACCCCTTTATTATAAAAAAAGAGTCCGATGAAACTTTAGCCTCAGGGCATGACAGTGATTTCATGTCAAATATAGCAGAGATGATTACTCTTACCGATCACCTTCAAAATCAATTAGAGGATCTTGGGTTAACCAATTCAGAAAAAAAGATCGCGGCGTGCATCGTTCACTCATTAGATGAAAGTGGCATACTTAACATTGACCTTCATGAGCTAGAAGAATTGCTTGAATTTGAGAGTTCGCTTGATGAGATTCAACTGGTTTTAGAAAACATTATTCAGCATTTGGAGCCTGCAGGAGTCGGAGCAGGAAGCTTTAAGGAGGTAATACATATTCAATTAAAAAGAAAAAATCTTCCTCAAAATCAACAAGAATTAGTGCAAGAAATTTTATTTAATCCTGATTTTAAAAATTTTGAGCATGTAAAATCTAGCCTATCAAATAAATTTCCTGTAGAACTCATTCAACACACTTTATCTTTAATCAAAGCCTGTGACTTGTCCCCCGGCCTAGGCTTTGAATCAACTCAAATGATTTATCCAGATGTTGAAATATTGTCACTAAAAAATGAGCTAGAGATTCAATTCATCCAAAATGATTTCCCGCAATTGCAAATAGATTCTGAGCTAGAGCAGCTAGTAAAAGATAAAAAAAATGCTGCTAACAAGGCTCTACAAGAAAAAATTACTGATGCAAAATGGCTAATCAGGTCAGTAGAAAAGCGAAATGAAACAGTGCGAGAAGTTGGTGAGTTAATTTGCAAAAAACAGGCAGAATTTTTAGTTGGGCAGTCTTTACAACTTAATTCTTTGACCAACTTAGAGTTAGCAAAAGAGCTAAACCTTAGCCCATCTACAGTCTCAAGAATTCTGAGAGCAAAATACATTCAAACCCCTAAGGGGGCTTTATCTATGAGATCTCTTTTATCTGCTTCTGTATCTAAAACAAGAAAGGTCACTCCTCAGCAATTGATGGAAGAAATCAAAAGGGTAATTGGCAATAGTCCGAAAAAACTCAGTGATCAAAAATTAGTAGAAATATTAAATAAAAGAGGATTTAATTTAGCCAGAAGAACTATTGCAAAGTATAGAACGAAACTCAATATTCCCAACTCAAGAAAAAGATAAAACCTCTGTGGCTTGAGTTAGAATTAAGATTATGAGTGATATCGTTCCACATCAATTTCCTTCAGATGAGTTGCTGAAAAGCATTCAGGGTAAAGATGTCAGCTCATCCTTAAACCAACTTAAAAGAATGCTTGCAAATATGCAGGCACCTGAGATAGCCCATAGCCTGGAATCACTTCCTCCAAAAGAAAGAAAATTACTTTGGTCCATGATTGAGATTCAAGATGAGGGTGAAATAATCTCGGAGCTTAACGATGAGATTCAGCAAGAATTAATTGCTGAAATCTCTACCGCAGAGCTTATCCAAATTATAGAAGACTTAGAGCTAGATGAGATTGTAGACATTCTCCAAACTCTTCCCTACAGCAAAACACAAAATGTTTTGTCCGCGATGTCTAAGCGGGACCGACAAAGAATCACAGAAGCATTAATCTATCCAGAGGATTCTGCTGGAGGCTTGATGAATACTGATATCATAAGTGTTAGGCCAAAGCATAGCCTTGAAGTGGTGATGCGATACCTAAGAGCCCAGAAAGAACTGCCAAAAAATACAGATCAAATTTTTGTGGTTTCCAGAGAAAATAAATATTTAGGTTCTCTGCCTATTTCTACCATTCTGGTCTCTGAACCAATCCTCAATATTAGAGAGCTCATGGAGACAGCAACCCAGCCATTAAAGGCTGATGTGAGTGACAGAGATGTTGCCAGATTGTTTGAGCAAAATGATTGGGTATCAGCTCCAGTGGTAGATGAAGACTCAAATTTAATTGGTAGAATTACCATTGATGATGTAGTTGATGTTATTCGTGAGGACGCTGATCAAAATTTTCTTGGGATGGCTGGTATTGCTGAAGACACATTTGCGGCTCCTGCAAGAGCTGCAAGAAGCAGGATGCTATGGCTCTCAATTAATCTAATCACCGCTTTTATAGCCTCACTCACCATTAGCTTGTTTCAAGCCACCATAGATCAAATAGTTTACTTGGCTATTTTAATGCCTATAGTGGCGAGCATGGGAGGTGTAGCAGCGACTCAAACTCTAACCATTATGATTCGTGGCCTTACTTTGCAGCAAATAAATTCTACTAATATTAATTGGTTATTTAAACGAGAGTTAGCAGTGTCAATCGTCAATGGGATTTTACTATCTATTTTGGTAGGCGGAATAACCTATCTTTGGTTCCATGAGATTGTAATCTCTGTGCTGATCTCTGTGGCAATGGTGATCAATCTTATCTCCTCCGCTGTGGCAGGAATTTTTGTACCTATGATTCTAAGAAAGTTTAATCAAGACCCTGCAATTGCTGGCAGCGTAGTGGTTACCACGGTTACTGATGTTATTGGCTTCTTCTCATTCCTGGGATTGGCAACCATATTCTTAACTTGAATTAATTAATTCTTTGGATCTTTGGATTTGCGAGGAGTCCAGATACTTTATACTGATAATTAGATAGGCTATCAATATTCTTTTCAAATACTTCACTTATTACTGCAGAGCCTGCTACTACAGGAATCCCTCCAAGCAGAGCTGCATACCAAGGTATATTTTCCCCTAATCTAATTCTGAGATCTAAACTTAAATCCAATGCATTAAGCTCGCCTTGATTATTCTTATTGATCTGACCTATCCATCTCATTTTTGCTGTATTGGTTTCTATAAACATTGGTGACGATAATCTAGCCTTTGATTGACTAAACATCAAATCTCCTTGAACTCTATTTAATTGGGTGGCAGTGAACTCATTCAGTGTGAGGTCTAGATTTGCAACCTTGCCAAGAATATTTTTTAAATTTAAAATTCCCAGCAAATTAAAAGCTACGGATGTTGAGGTTTTATTCTCAACCAAGAGATCTTTTAGAGTAAAGCTCAGGCTGCCCTCGATGTTCTGCAGTCTCTGTAAGTCCGTCCACTGCAAATTAATATCACCATTAAAATATGAGAAATTTGCAAAGTCCTTAATTAATGGAATTTTAGAGGAATCTTTGAGTAAATAGGTCCCTCTCAGTTTATATGTCTCAGACCGGCTATTATGAGCAAAGTATGCATTCATATCTTGAGAAAGAGGTGAGACTGTCATTAAATTAGAGTGTAAATGAATATTATTGAGGGTTGTGAGGTGCTTATTCTTTAAAAGATACATATCCAAGGATTGAATTTTAAAAGCACCGAGAGAGGAATTTTTAGCAATAAGTCTTGCATTAAGATTGGGTATATTTTGAGAGCTAGTATTCAAATGTAAAAAACTAGCATCTTGAATATGAGTATTATTGAATTCTGCACTCACAAAACCAGAGCTATCTTGCTTCAAAATTACATTCAAATTTTTGCTCTTAATATTGCCCTCTAGATTGCCAGCATCTAATGAAAAAATCCCTGTTACTTGATTGTATTGATTGCCAAGCATTTCAAAATTCTTAATTTCAACTACAACATTCTCTATAAATTGATTGCTATTATCTGATTGCATGGAAGGCCAGCTACTTATCACCGCAGCGTTCAACTCATTTATTAAAAGATAAATATTTAGGCCTGTAGTTTTTTTTAAATAAGTAAATTGTGCTGGCAATGCTTGACCAATGGCAATATAGCCTTGGGGTTTGTTTAAAGAGTGAAGATGTAAATCTATCAATTCATTTGAAAGATAAATTTCAGGATCAATAAAATTAGAAATGGTAATTTGAGTAGGAAGAACTCGTAATTTTTTCTTGTTTAAAAATGAAAATTGGGAATCTAACTCAATGCCCTCCAAGTTAGAGAAAATATTAAGAGTGGGAGGCATATTTTTATGCACACCTAGCTCAAACACAAAAGCACCTTTACCAGATAACTGCCCCAAGGATGATGCAGGTAAAAAATCTTGCGGTTGTAGCTTTAAATCTGCCTGAAAGTCTAGCTCATATGAGCTTAGTAAATTTTTACCTTGAAGAGAAATATCAATATCTTCTTCCAATAATCGCCCGCTCAAGAAGCCGTTGACTTGATTAAGATTTGAGATAAATACCTGCCCGCCCAAAATGCTCAACGAGTTTTCTTGGTATAAAGGCAAGAAAAAATCTTTTATGTAGATTGATGAAAAATTATACTGCTCTCGAGATAAGAGATTAAAATGACCCTTGCTTAACCCTCCAGAATTGAGATTGATTGGCGGCATATCAGAATTATTAAGAACCATTTTAAAATCAGAAGCTGAAAAAGTATGGGTGGATGCATATCTAAGTATTTGATCCTGAAAGTTTAATTCGCCAACCATAGATTTGATAGGAAGCTGGTTAACCGTTCCGGGTGACCCAAAAAAATACAAGTTATTATTATTGATTTCAACGATATTCTTGCTAAATATAAGCTTAGTATCAGTGGCTAATTCTAATCCCGCACTTTCCATTGATAATTTCAAGATTAAATTTTGGGCCTGCAAGTTACTGGAGGATGAGTAATCAAGAAAGATATTATTTAACCTGCCAGTTTCAACGCTCATATCAATAAAATTTCTTACCTTGCCAAGAGGTCCTGGAATTGCAGTCAGAATAAAGTTTTTAGATATATTTTTTCCTGATAATTTTAGAGTAAGCGGCTTCTTTTGGTCCCCAGTGAGACTTAAAATAAAACTCAAGTCTCCTATCAGCTCATTAATCTTGCCTTTGAGATAAAGTTCTTTGTCAACAAAGCTGCCTTGAGCATTAATTTCTAGAGGGTGCTGTGCATGCTCGCCATCGGTAATAAAGGACTGAGATGGTGATATGGTGAATTTGATCTTATCATCCACTCCTGAAAAGCCACCTTTAAGATTGATAATTTTAGAAAAATATATATCTACTAAGTCTAGAGTGCTTACTTCGGCTGAATATTTTAAAGTTCCACGATCATAGGAGGCAGTCAAATTCTCCAAACCCAGATTAGAAAAGTAAGGTCTTTTTTGCTCTAATACTTGAGTATTGAAGAAGAGTTTTGGGATGCTGATAGATGATGTGATGCGATCAAATAAAATAGGATATTCATCATCAATAAAGGGTTGAAGAAACTGATGTAGGCGCAAAGAAGCCACTCTGTCATTGGACTGGAATTCAAACGATCCATAGTTTTGTTTTACTAAGAAGCTACCAAAATTAGTATCTTGATAGCTGGTAGAACCCTTTATCATTGAATCCTGTGCGCCCATAGAACCTAATAGGTTGACTCCAAAACGCATAGATCTGAATGGTGCATGAAGAGGATTAATTGAGAATTGCATCCAGTTAAACTCTTTTAAGCTCAGTAAAAAATTAGAAGAAACCCCATCCGAGCTCACAGAAAAATTGCTAATCTTCTCGCCATGAGTAATATTAAAATATCCATTTGCCAGTCCAGGTAATAAGCCATTCAATTGACCATTTGCCACCATACTCGTGTCGTTGTTCAAAAGAGAAAAATTTGAAATATCTAGAAAAACATTATAAGAAAAATTTACTTTTAGCTTAGACAAGGGGGCCTCAGTAGAATTCTTCAGCAGAATAAAAGCATCTTCTATGACAAGGGAATTTAACTCCATGCGACCGAATATTATATTCAGTGACAATCTCACTCCTATCTCAAGTGTTTTTGCTTCAAGCAATGTAACGTTGTCCTTTACAATCTCAAGATTGGTAAAGTTGAGCCTTGGGTTAAGAGGCGAGCCATGATTAATAAGCTTTGAATATGAAATATTATATGAACCTGGCAGCGCATTGCTTATTTGGTTAACAATTGGGCCAGGAAACAGCATGAGCGTCAGGAGTATGAAAAATAATGCCCAACTTAAGATGGAGGCTGAAAGCAAAGTA
>DKMG01000092.1 GCA_002469975.1 Proteobacteria bacterium UBA7420 | reverse complement strand
CTTCAAGGTCACTCAAGTTTTTCGCCGTTTAAAATTTCTTCTCAGAGCTCACAATTTTGCAAGTCCAATCATTTACCAGCTTTCAATCTTAGCTGTAGTAATTATTACGCAGTCACTGTCGATCAAGATTTTTCAAGTCATACAAAATTGCTTCGCTTGCTTAGCGCAACAAAGCAATCTCAATTGCCTCATTTCTTGATTGGCCCCAGAGCTGGAACCATTAGCCCATGGTCCTCTAAAACCAGTGAGATTATTAGCAATGTCAGCATCGAGGGCGTTCAGGGTATTGAAAAGTATGTTGGATATTTTGCAGACACCTCAATAAATATCACAAAATTAGACATTGGCTGTCTCTTTGATCGCATGACTCAAGAAGTATTTTACTGTCAGGAAGATCTGTTCAATCTAGACCAGACTGCTGTCCGCAGATCCTTAAAGTATATTGATATTTCTCATGGTGCAAATAATGCCTTAGTTGAAGCTAATAGAGCATTAGGGTTGGCGCTTTCTGCAGAAGAGATTCTATACTTAGAAAATTTTTATTCTTTAGCTCAGCGAAATCCGACCGATGCCGAGCTTATGATGTTTGCGCAAGCTAATTCTGAGCATTGTCGTCATAAAACTTTTAATGCTTCTTGGATCATTGACTCAGAGACCCAGCAGCAATCACTATTTGATCTAATTAAGATAACTAGTCAAGGCAATAAACCTGATCTTATCTCAGCATACAAAGATAATGCTGCAGTCATATCGGGAGCTGAGGTGTTGACCTTAAATAGAAATCTTAATAATCAGTATTCCTTCTCTAAAGAGATGGTAAATTCTACTTTAAAAGTAGAGACACATAATCATCCAACAGCTATCTCTCCTTTTCCTGGGGCTGCCACTGGTTCAGGTGGTGAGATTAGAGATGAAGGGGCAACTGGATCAGGGGCAAAGCCTAAAATGGGGTTAGTGGGATTTAATGTCTCTCATTTAAGATTAAAGCAATTTCCGCGTCCATGGGAGGCACCTTTAAAAAAACCACATAGAATTGCTTCCCCCCTCCAAATCATGACCGAGGGCCCGCTTGGTGCTGCCGCTTTTAATAATGAGTTTGGCAGACCTAGCACTGTGGGTTACTTCAGAGTGTTTGAAAGACTTATCACAAGCAACTATTCTGTTGGTTTTCATAAGCCCATTATGTTGGCTGGCGGTATAGGCGAGGTTAAAGATCGAAATAGTTTAAAAAGCTCTATAAGCGCAGATGATCTAGTGGTTGTTTTAGGTGGCCCTTCCATGCTGATCGGCCTCGGTGGTGGCGCCGCCTCATCAATGTCTTCTGGAGAAAGCAAAGAGGACCTTGATTTTGCATCGGTGCAAAGAGAAAACGCTGAAATGGAAAGAAGATGCCAAGAAGTGATCAATCAATGCGCCTTTGAGTCTCCCAATTTAATTGAATTTATTCATGATGTTGGAGCTGGAGGACTTTCTAATGCTATTCCTGAGCTAGCTAAAGATTGCAATCTTGGGGTCAGGGTTGATCTTAGTTTAATTCCAACAGCTGATCCACGCCTCTCTCCAATGGAAGTTTGGTCTAACGAATCTCAGGAGCGATATGTGCTTGCCATCAAGCCATCTAACAAAGAGATTTTTCAAAAAATCTGTCGCCGAGAGAGATGTCCAGTTGCATTTGTTGGCATCACAACAACTTCTGATGCGGTAGAGGTGTATGATCCAGAAAGAGATGAATATCCAGTTCAAGTTCCTCTGTCTATGCTCTTTGGAGATCTGCCA
This sequence comes from Proteobacteria bacterium UBA7420, assembly GCA_002469975.1. GTDB lineage: Bacteria > Pseudomonadota > Gammaproteobacteria > Magnimaribacterales > D2472 > D2472. The sequence goes on along the minus strand of DKMG01000092.1, from coordinate 11,638 downwards.
ATTCAAGATATTGAGGTTACATCCTCTGATCACTTGATTGCTAAAGAAGCTCCAAATCTTAATATTAGCCTCTCTGATGCTGTGCAAAGGGTTCTGTGCCATCCATCCGTAGCATCTAAATCATTTTTAATTACCATTGGCGATAGAACAGTTGGTGGCTTAGTTGCAAGAGATCAGCTGGTGGGTAGATATCAAACCCCCACATCTAATTATTCTATGTCCACAAGATCTTTTCTTTCTAACGAAGGTGAAGTTTTGTCAATTGGTGAAAAACCAACGATAGCTGTTAATAATCCTGCAGCATCGCTGCGCATGTCATTAGCAGAAGCTTTGATGAATTTAGTTTCAGTTCCTGTTATTGATTTAGACTTGGTGAGACTGTCAGCAAACTGGATGGCTGCTTGTGGCGATGTTAAGGACGATTACTCCCTAAGAGTTGGTGTTGAGGCAATATCTCAGATGTGCACTCAACTTGGGATTGCCATCCCAGTTGGCAAAGACTCGCTGTCTATGAGAACTAAATGGACAGAAGAGCAAGAAGAATTTGAAGTGAAAAGTCCTTTATCAGGCGTGATTACCGCCATGGCTCCAGTAGCAGATGTCTCCAAGGCAGTGACCACTGAATTACATCCTTGTGGTTCTTTGGATCTTTATCATTTACGCCTAAACAGCAGAACTAGAATGGGCGGATCTATTTTTGAAGAGGTCACTGAATCTCTGATGTTTGAGACCCCTGACATCGATGATATTGAGGCATTAAAAAATCTCTTTAATGCAATCCAAGAGCTCATTCAGAGAGGCTGGATTACAGCACTGCATGATGTTTCTGATGGAGGCATCATGACAACACTCGCCGAGATAGCTTTTACAAATAAGATCGGAATGACCATTTTATTATCTGATGATGTGCAGAATGAGGCACAAATTTTTCAAGAGCTCTTTTCTGAAGAGGTAGGGGTTGTAATACAGATTCATGCAGAGCATGAGGGGTCAGCGTTAGCATTTATTGCGCAACATAATATAGAACATAGAAAATGTGCTACGCAAAATGCAGAACCTCAAATTACCATCGCTCATCATGAAAATATAAAATTTCAGGAATCTGTCATTGCCTTAGAAAAGATCTGGACGGAGACATCTTTTGCTATTAAGTCGCTCAGAGATAACCCAGAGAGTGCCAAGCAGGAATATGATCTTATCGATCGCTATGATGCAGAGGGCTTGGTTGCTAAAGACAGCTTTCAATTTTCTGCTCAGCTGCCCGTCATTCGTGCTGACATCAAACCTAAGATTGCAATTTTTAGAGAGCAAGGAGTCAACGGTCAAAATGAAATGGCTGCTGCTTTTATGCTGGCAGGATTTGAGGCGCAAGATGTTCATATGCAAGATATCTTAGATAATCCTAGTTTGCTTTTATCATTTCAAGGGATAGCAGCCTGTGGCGGCTTTTCTTATGGAGATGTTTTGGGAGCTGGAGGTGGCTGGTCTTCCAGCATCAGTTGCAATGCCCAAGTTCGAGATTCTTTTGAACACTTTTTTGGTCGACCCGACACTTTTACCTTTGGCGTTTGCAATGGGTGTCAGATGCTTTCACATTTGAAAGACTTAATTCCAGGTGCTGAGGATTGGCCAAACTTTCTATGGAACGAGTCTGATCAATTTGAAGCAAGATTATCTCAAGTTACCATTGCTAGATCTAGCTCAGTGATGCTCCAAGGCATGGAGGGCTGGCAAATACCTGTAGCGGTTGCTCATGGAGAGGGCAGAGCTTCATTTGCAGATGGGGCCATCAAGAATCTTCAATCGGATCATCAGATAGCTATCCAATTCACCAACAGCCAAGGGAGCCCAACCTCAGCTTATCCAGCTAACCCAAATGGTTCCCCAGAGGGGATCACTGGATTAACATCTAAAGATGGCAGAGCTACAATCATGATGCCGCATCCTGAAAGAGTCTTTAGAGCCCAACAACTTTCCTGGAAACCATTTGCATGGGAAGAATATTCTCCATGGATGCAAATCTTCCTAAATGCATATAAGTTTACAAAAGACTCATAAAGTCTGAGCGAAGAATTACCAGAGCTTGAGAGCCTCCTCACGAAATGGATAATTTCCCTCTTTCTTATCTGCAAAGTAATATTCCAGTGTCTTTGTGACTGTTGGGAAGGCTATTTGATCCCATGGGATATCTTGCTCATCAAATAATTCAACTTCTGAGCTCTCAGATGTTGGACCAAACTTCTCATTACCAAGCTCTGCTAGATAGAAAAAATGAACCTGGCTTATGTGAGTGAGACTAAATGCAGTATAGGCAGAGGTAATGATTGGTGAGGCCTGTGTTTCCTCTTTAGTTTCTCGCAAAGCTCCTTCTTGAAGAGTTTCAGAGTTTTCCATGAATCCAGCTGGAAGAGTCCATAGTCCAAACCGAGGTTCAATATTTCTTTTGCAAAGCAGCACTTGATCATCTTTTACGCATATTGTTCCAACTATCAGATTTGGATTTGTATAAAAAATGGAATCGCATGCCGAGCAAATATAGCGCTTAATATTGTCATCATCAGGAATTTTAAAATCTATTTGATCGCTTCCGCATTTTGAACAATATCTCAAAAGTACTCCTTTCGTAGAGAATTAAATGTTGTAAGAAGTTAAACTTACCCAATGATTGAAGAGATGAAGTATAAACTAAAATCTAATAATTTTGAAAAGCCCAGTGGTCGGCCGCAAGCATCTGTCCTGATTGCAATTTTAAATTATGGAAAATTTATTGAGCACCCCGAGCTCATCTACACTCAGCGCTCTCATCACCTTTCCTCTCATTCTGGCGAGGTGAGCTTTCCTGGAGGCAAAGCAGAGGAGGACGATACCAATCTTTTTGAGACTGCCTTAAGAGAATCAAATGAAGAAATGAGCCTCCAAAGTGAGGATGTGACCGAGATTGGTAAATTAAATTATTTAATTTCACGCCATAAAATTGAAGTTAACCCCTTTGTTGCAACTATAGATCGACCGCAAGACCTTCAGCCCAACCAAGAGATTCACGAAATTTTTACCGTACCACTAAGTTTTTTACTGGATTCCAATAACATGGAGCGAGAGCGCATTGAGAGACAGGGAAGTGTTTGGATGGTGCCAACATGGAATTTAAAAAATCAAAAAATTTGGGGTCTCACAGCCATGATCACAGTCAATTTTTTAAACGTTTGTTTTGATGCAAACATAGAGATTTTAGAGGAATAGAATCATGATTATAGAGATGAACAACAAAAAATTGACCACTGAGAATGAAGATTTCTGGATTGCCCCGGATGCTACAGTGATTGGAGATGTTCAGATGGCCAAAGACTCCAGCATTTGGTTTCACTGCACCATTCGAGGTGATAATGAGCCTATTATTATTGGAGAAGGCACCAATATTCAAGATAATTCAGTGATTCACACTGACCCTGGCTTTAGTTGCGCCATTGGTAAATTTGTGACCATCGGACATATGGTGATGCTTCATGGGTGCGAGATAGGAGACGGAACCCTTATTGGTATAGGCTCTGTAATCTTGAATGGAGCCAAGATTGGTAAAAATTGCATTATTGGTGCTAAAGCTCTGATTACCGAGGGGATGGAAGTGCCTGATGGTTCGATGGTCCTTGGAATGCCAGGCAAAATTAAGAAAGAGCTTTCAGCAGAAGAGCAGCTCATGCCATCATTAAATGCCCATCATTACATTGAAAATTACAAAAGATATAAAGCAGCTTTAGGCAATGGACATGATAGCTAAGACCGTATCTTATTTTGATGGCGAGATTGAATGCATAGGCCAACTCTCAATACCAGAGTCCTCTGAGGTACTTCCAATAGTTCTAGTTGCGCATACCTGGAAGGGTCGTAGTAAGTTTGAGGATCAAAAAGCACAGGCTTTAAATGAATTGGGATATGCGGCTTTATCCATTGATATATATGGTGGGGGAGTTAATGGTCAGAGCGTTCAAGAGAACCAAACCCTCATTGAGCCATTTATTTCAGATAGACAGCTATTTCGCCAGAGGCTCATTAGCGCAGTTGAGTTTGCAAAAAGTCTCAAGGGAATTGATTCTTCAAAAATTGCAATGATTGGATTTTGTTTTGGAGGCCTTGCATCTATAGAGTTAGTGCGCTCAGGCTATAACTTAGCCGGATGTGTTAGCTTCCATGGTCTTTTACAGCATTCTGCTGAGCCTTTTAATAAGGTGAACTCCAAGTTATTAGTTCTGCACGGCGATCTAGATCCTATGATTTCTCCAGAACAAATCCTAGCCCTACAAGACGAAATGACTCAGTCCAGAGCCGACTGGCAATTTATTAGCTATGGCAATACCTATCATGCTTTCACAAACCCACAAGCTAACGATATTGAGCTGGGAACAGTTTATAATCATGATAGTGATAAGCGTTCCTGGATCGCTATGACTAATTTTTTAAAGGAAGTGTTTGATAATGTTAACAAGTGAAATCAGAGCTAAGTTTTTAGAATATTTTGCAAAGCATGATCATGCGATCGTGGATTCTAGCCCCTTGGTTCCATTGAATGATGAGACTCTTTTATTCACCAATGCTGGGATGGTGCAATTTAAAGATGTATTCCTAGGAACAGATCAGAGACCTTATCAGCGTGCGACCACAACTCAGCGATGCATAAGAGCCGGCGGCAAGCATAATGATTTAGAGAATGTTGGTTACACCCTGAGACATCATACGTTTTTTGAAATGCTGGGTAATTTCAGTTTTGGGGATTATTTTAAAGAGCATGCCATTGAGCTTGCTTGGAATTTTTTAACTCAAGAGCTTGGCTTGGAGAAAGATAGGTTGTGGATTTCTGTTTTTAGAGAAGATGATGAGGCAGAAGAAATCTGGCGATCTAAAATAGGCATTTCTCCAGATAGAATTGTGCGACTGGATGAAGAAGATAATTTTTGGTCTATGGGCGATACGGGTCCTTGCGGTCCTTGCTCAGAAATTTATTATGATCATGGCGAACAATACGAAGGCACACCTCCTGGTTTCGCAGGTGACGATGGAGACAGGTTTGTTGAAATCTGGAATTTAGTTTTTATGCAGTTTAATAGAGATGCTGCTGGTGACTTAACGCCTCTACCAAAACCTTCTGTCGATACTGGCATGGGATTAGAGCGAGTGACTGCAGTGATGCAGGGTGTTAACTCTAACTATGAAACAGATTTATTTCGACATTTAATCTCAGCATCTGAGATGGCTATTAAATCTCCAGGTGAGCCTTCTCATAAAGTTATTGCCGATCATATTCGAAGCGTGAGTTTTTTGATTGCTGACGGTGTCATGCCATCAAATGAAGGGCGAGGCTATGTGTTACGCAGAATCATGCGTCGAGCCATTAGGCATGGATATAAGCTAGGAGCTAAAACACCATTCTTATATCAATTGGTCTCTCCGCTGGTCCAGCAAATGGGAGGTGCCTTTCCAATGCTTGGAACTCATCAATCTCTTATTGAATCCACCATTCATGATGAAGAAAATAAATTTTTAGAAACGCTGGATAAAGGAATTGAGATTTTAGATAAAGAAATAAGCAAAATGACTTCGAGTGTTATTCCAGGAGAACTGGTATTTAAGCTGCATGATACTTTTGGATTTCCATTCGACTTAACTGCTGATATTGCCCGCGAACAAGATCTATCCCTTGACCAAGAAGGCTTTGACCAATGCATGGCACAGCAGGTTAAGAATTCAAAATCAGCAAGTAAATTCAAAGGCACTCAGTTAGACTTATCTTCAATTCTCGCAACTCATTTTCTAGGATATGAAAGATTAACTGCCGAAGGTGAAATCTTGGGGTTATGGGAGGAGGAGATTCTAATTGAATCTGCAACAGACCCTAAAGAATATCTAATGGCTGTGAACCAATCTCCTTTTTACGCTGAATCGGGCGGTCAAACAGGGGACCAAGGCACATTTGAAGGTTTAAATTGCGACGGTCAGATCTTGGACTGCATCAAACAAGGCAAAATCTTTATTCATAAAATTGCTCTTAATAAAGGGACCATCTCTGTTGGCGATCAACTAAAATTAGCAGTTAATCCTAGTCATAGAGGCTCATCGGCAGCTCATCATTCTGCAACTCATTTAATGCATGCAGCCCTCAAACATGTATTAGGAGATCATGTGCAGCAAAAAGGCTCCTTGGTAGATGCATTAAAATTACGCTTTGATTTCTCTCACCCCAAGGCCGTTAGCAAAGATGAGCTCAAAGAAATTGAATCAATTGTAAATATGCATGCCCTAAATAATTCTGAAGTGACTACAAATTTAATGAAGCTGGATGATGCTATTGCCTCTGGAGCAGAAGCAATGTTCGGAGAGAAATACGATGATGAGGTTAGAGTTCTATCTATGAGTGATGGTTTTTCCGTTGAATTGTGTGGCGGGACTCATGTTGCAAGAACTGGTGATATTGGCATGTTTGTTATCACAAATGAATCCAGTGTTTCTTCAGGTATCAGAAGAATTGAAGCAGTTGTTGGAACAAAAGCATTAGATCTAATGTTAGAGCTTCGCAATCAAGTGCAAGTCTCTCAAGTTTTGCTAAATGTTGGAGCGGCAGAAGTGAGCTCTAAAATTAAAGATTTGATTGCAGAAAATAAATCTTTAAAAAAAGGCAAGAAACCCAATGAATCATTGCTAATGGACACACAAGAATCTCGCCACAGCATAGGTGATTGTGAGTTAGTGCTCATTCGGGTAGAAAACCAAAATATTCAGGATTTAAGGAATCTTGTGGACCAGCATAAAAAAGATCAACACAAGCAATGCGTCTTAATTGTTAGTTATCAAGAAGAGAAAGTGATCTTAGTCTGTGGTGTTACTAAGGATTTAGAGACATCACTTCAAGCCAACAACATAATTCAGGAAGTGAGTCAGTCTATTGGCGGCAAAGGCGGAGGACGGAGTGACTTTGCTCAAGGTGCAGCTGAATGTAACAACATTGATGAATTTTTGAAATCCATTCCTAATATCGTACAATCCCTCGCTTAATCTTTAGGCGTTAAAATAGAACATGGAAACCATAGTATTAAAATTTGGCGGCACCTCTGTTGGCTCAACCGATAGAATTTCTGCTGTTGCAAATCTAATTCATGCAGCATCCAGCGAAGCTTTTCCAGTGGTTGTTGTATCTGCTATGAGCGGAGAGACTAATCGCTTGATAGATTTGGCCCAGTCTTTTGGAGCCGAGCCAAATAAAAGAGAGTTTGATGCTCTAATTTCTACCGGAGAGAAAGTGAGCGCATCTTTAGTTGCGATTGCTTTAAATCATTTGGGCTTAAAGGCTAAATCTTTATCTGCAGCCCAGGTTGGGATGAAGACCACCGCTCAATTTTCAAAGGCTAAGATCTTAGAGATGGACAATGAGATTATTTTTCAAACCATCAAAGATGGCTACATTCCAATCGTGACTGGTTTTCAAGGCATTACCGATACAGGAGATATTACAACCATGGGTAGAGGCGGTAGTGACACGACTGCTGTGGCTATTGCAGCGTCTATTAAATCTAAGCGTTGTGATATTTACACTGACGTTGATGGCATCTACACCACCGATCCAAGAATTGCTCCTGATGCAAAAAAGCTTGATTCTATCTGCATGGAAGAGATGTTAGAGTTATCAGGGCAGGGCGCCAAGGTGATTCAGATACGTGCTGTTGAGTTTGCAAATAAATATAAAGTCTTAGTCAGGGTATTATCAAGCTTCAAACCAGGCTCGGGCACATTAATTTTACATGAGGAGAACGGTATGGAAGACGCAGTGATTACAGGGATTGCATCTCAAACTGATCAAACAAAAGTTACATTGCATGGTGTGGCTGATACCCCAGGAATTGCATCAGGCATCCTGAGCCCTATTAGCGATGCAGGCATTGATGTTGATGTCATTGTTCAAAATGTCAGCGTATCTAATAAAACAGACTTTACGTTCACTGTTGCCACTCATGATAGAGCAGAGGTTGAAACAGTTCTCAAAGAAAAAATGCATGGCATCTTATACGACGAACTAATTATCGAAGAAGCAATTGGCAAGGTATCTTTGGTCGGTGTAGGTATGCGCTCTCACGCAGGCATCGCAAGCACCGCCTTTAATGCTCTGGCTGATGCAGGAATTAACATTCAAATGATCAGTACCTCAGAAATAAAAATTACCATTGTGATTGCAGAGACTCAGCTTGAAGAAGCGGTGAGAATTTTGCATAAAGCATTCAACCTAGGAGACTAATGTTCGATCTTATTTTAAAAAACGGTACCCTTGTTAATGAAGGTCAGATTTTCGAATCTGATCTTGCCATCAAAGGCGATAGAATTGAGAGAATTTCTCCCTCGATCGATGCGGAATCAAAAGAGATAATAGACTTAAAAGGCAAACATGTTCTACCAGGACTTATAGACGATCAAGTTCATTTTCGAGAGCCGGGTTTAACGCATAAAGGCAACATTCAATCAGAGAGTCGGGCTGGTCTAGCTGGCGGTGTGACCAGTTACTTTGAAATGCCAAACGTGAACCCAACCACTACCAATCGAGTGAACCTACAGGCTAAATTTGACCTTGCTGCCACAAAATCACATGCTAATTATTCCTTTTACATGGGTGCGAGCAACTCTAATATTGAGGAAATTAAACAGCTAGATAATACCCTCGCATGCGGTTTAAAAGTTTTTATGGGCGCATCTACTGGAGATATGCTAGTGGATAATCAAGACACACTTGATGCAATCTTTAGAGAAGCCCCAGTCAATATTGTGACTCATTGCGAAGACACCCCAATGATTCAGGCCAATGAGCAGGCAGTCATTGCAGAGTTTGGCGAGGACATCGATGCCACCTTTCACGCACAAATACGCAGTGCTGCAGCATGCTTAAAATCTTCGCAGCTTGCCCATGATCTTGCTACTAAGCATGGATCTAACCTACACATTCTTCACTTGACAACGGCCGATGAAATGAAACTCTTGACTACGGGAGAGTTGGCTAATAAAAAAATTACCGGCGAAGTCTGTGTCCATCATTTATATTTCAGCGAAGCTGATTATCTGACACATGGAAATCAAATTAAATGTAATCCGAGCGTTAAAACAGAGCAAGATAGATTGGCATTAATCGAAGCGGTAAAAGCTAATAAAATTGATATTATTGCAACAGATCATGCACCTCATACCTGGGAAGAAAAACAGCAAGCATATTTAAAAGCCCCGAGTGGGTTGCCACTAATTCAGCATTCGCTTTTAGTTTTATTGGACTTTTATGCAAAAGGTATTTTTTCACTGGAGCAAATTGTTCAAAAAACCAGTCATAATATTGCTGAGCGTTTTCAAATCAAAGATCGCGGCTATCTAAGAGAGGGCGGTTTTGCTGATCTAGCTATTGTTGACCTTAGCGCTCAAACCTCTGTGACTAAGGAAAATATACTATATCACTGTGGATGGTCGCCATTTATGGGGCAAACCTTTCCTGGATCTGTGGAGCACACCATCATCAATGGGAAAGTTGTTTATCGAGATGGCGTTTTGTCTGCAGACCTCCCAATAGGTCAAAGGATACAATTTAATCGATAGTGTTATTTTCTTATTTTAAAGCGTTATAATTCTTGTCCGAAATCGGAGAGTTGGCTGAGTGGTCGAAAGCGCCTCCCTGCTAAGGAGGTATACGGGTAACTGTATCGAGGGTTCGAATCCCTCACTCTCCGCCAGTTTCTAGCAATCCTTATAAAGTTAACGAGGTAGAGCTAATTAAAACCGAGATTCAAAATAAGACTACTGTCAGGTAACTCTTAGATCTTAAAATATTACTCAACTTTAGATTTTATTTCCCATGATTTATGAAGTAACTGGTAGAATTTCACCATAATTTTTTTCTATATTTAATAGTAATGGCCTCATCACAATCAGATAATCCCGCCTCTGCATTTGATAGTAGATTAGAGAGTATTTTAGAGTTGCTAGACGAAGAAAATTCTCAACATTTTATATACCTTACTGGTGCGGCAGGTACAGGTAAAACCACACTCATTGAGAGAGTTAAAGATGAGTGCTTACTAAAAAAAATTGTCGTTGCGCCAACCGGAGTCGCAGCTTTGAATATTGGTGGCAGCACTATTAATTCAGCTTTTAGGATTGGTTTTGATACATTCCCCGTGATCCAAGAGTCAAAAGATCCTCGCTTTAAAAAACTTTTAAAGAATCTTGAGTTATTAATTATTGATGAAATTTCCATGGTTCGAGCCCCTATGCTAGATGCCATTTCTGATACTTTAAAAATACACCGCAATTCCTCGAAGCCTTTTGGCGGCATACATGTTCTTGCATGCGGAGATTTATTTCAACTACCTCCGGTAGTTAAAGATCATGAGGAGACAGTGATTTTCGAGAAATATGATTCAGTTTATTTTTTTAGTGCGCACAGTTATAAGGAGATTGAGAGCCCATCATTTTTTGAATTAACTCTTTCTTTTAGGCAGCAAGACGATGAGGAATTTTATGATCTTCTGAATAATATTCGCCTTGGCACTAATCTTGAAGAATCAATTAAGAGAATTAATAGCCAGTGTCATAATCCAGAATTTGATACCGAATCTTCTTTAATCATTACCTCAAGAAAATATCGCGCGGAGCAGATTAATGAGGAAATGTTAAATTTAATTGAAGGTCCTGCGACTGCTGCTAAATCAAGAGAGCAAGGAGAATTAAATGAGAATGATCTTCCCGCTCCAAGAGAGCTAAGAATTAAAGAGGATGCAAAAGTTATGTTCATTAAAAATGATCCTGACGGCCGTTGGGTGAACGGCACCATTGGCTTGGTCATAGATTGCTCCGATAAAAATAAGAAAGTGATTAAAGTTAAGGTGGGCAAAGAAGTATTCAAGGTTAAAAGAGAAGAGTGGAATAAGGTGAAATATGTTTATGACGAGTTTAATGATGAGATGGAGGAAGAGATCGTATCCTCGTTCAAGCAATTCCCTTTAAAGCTTGGATGGGCTGTGACCATCCACAAAGCTCAGGGCTTAACTCTAGAGAGCTGTTCTGTAGATTTAGGCGAGGGCGCTTTTGCTACAGGTCAGGCATACGTTGCTTTGAGTCGATGCAAAACTTTGGAGTCGTTAAACCTGTATCAGGAATTAAAGATTAGAGATGCTTTGGTGGATCCTGACATCCAAGATTTTCATGCAGAACACTTCGGATAGCCCTACAATATAAATTCTATTTTTTATTGAGTGGGCGTAATGCAAAATTTTATTAGCGAACTAGCAACTTTTGTCTGGACTTGGAATGTCCCCATTTTAGTTGGCGCAGGGATTTTCTTTTTAATCTACTCAAAGCTAGCACCATTCAAATATGTTGGACATGCTTTTGATTTGCTGAGAGGCAAGTATTCTAAGGAAGAAGATGTTGGAGAGGTCACTCACTTTCAAGCCTTAACCACTGCTTTGTCTGGAACTATTGGCCTTGGAAACATCGCAGGGGTTGCCATTGCTATTCAGTTAGCTGGACCTGGAGCGATTTTTTGGATGTGGCTTACTGCCATTGTTGGTATTGCAACTAAATTTTTCACTTGCACTTTAGCTGTGATGTACAGAGATGTAGATGA
>DKMG01000110.1:9933-12084 GCA_002469975.1 Proteobacteria bacterium UBA7420 | reverse complement strand
GGGAGCATGGTCGATTATTCAGAAGATGGGCTCAATAAGGGCATTAAATTCCATAATCCAAATGCTAAGGCTGTATGTGGTTGTGGAGAAAGCTTTACTATTTAAAATGGCCACTATCAAATTACTTCCTCATTTTGAGCTTTGCCCAGATGGAGCTGAATTTGAAAACAGAGCTGAAGAATCAATATGTGAAGCTGCTCTAAGAGCAGGCATTAGAATTGAACATGCCTGTGAGATGTCGTGCGCATGCACAACCTGCCACATCATTGTCCGAGAGGGTTTTTTGGAGCTAAATGAGGCGTCTGAAACTGAAGAAGATATGCTTGATAAGGCATGGGGACTTGAACCTAATTCACGGTTAAGCTGCCAAACTTGTCCAGTTGAGGGCATTTATACCGTTGAACTGCCCAAATACACAATCAATCAAGTATCCGAGGATCATTAGAGATGGAGTATAAGTGGTCAGATATCATTGATATTGCTATAGACCTTAATGATACTTATCCAGAGATAGACCCTCAGTGGATTAGTTTTCCTGATTTGCATAAAAAAATCTGCACTCTGGCAAATTTCAATGATGATCCATTATTATCTAATGAAAAAATACTTGAAGCAATTCAGATGGCATGGATGGATGAATCAGACTAACTCACATATAATGTCGCAAAATTCAGGAGTAATCTTATGTCAGTAGAAAAAACACTTTCCATTATCAAGCCAGATGCAACAATCAAAAATGTGATGGGAAAAATTATTGACCGCTTTGAATCCAGTGGACTAAAAGTAGTGGCAGGCAAATTAATTCAAATGGATGGAGCTAAGGCTGCAGGCTTTTATGCCGAGCATAAAGAGCGACCATTTTTTCCAAGCTTAGTTGAATACATGACCTCTGCTCCAGTTTTTGTCCAAGTCTTAGAGGGAGAGAACGCAGTTTTAAAGAATAGAGAGCTGATGGGTGCCACTAATCCAAGTGAAGCGGAGCCAGGAACTATCAGAGCTGATTTTGCTGAGACCATTGATGCTAATGCTGTACATGGCTCAGATTCAACTGAAAGTGCCGCAAGGGAGATCAGCTACTTTTTTGAAGATAGCGAAATCTTTTAGTTGAGTGCCTAACGAAAAATTAAACTTACTGGGGTTCTCGCATGAATCTTTAGTAGAATTTTTCGCTTCAATTCAGCAGCCAAAATTTAGAGCCTCCCAATTGATGAAGTGGATTCATCAAAGAGGGGTTTTGGATTTTATGGAGATGACAGATTTTAGTTTAGAGCTTAGAGAGGAGCTTACCCTGCGAGCAATCGCCAAACCCCCAGAAGTGGAAGACTGCTTACTATCTCCAGAGGGTACACAAAAGTATCTTATCAAGTTAGAGTCAGGCTCTATGATTGAAATGGTAAAAATTCCTGAGAGAAAAAGACTAACTCTATGCATCTCTTCTCAAGCAGGTTGCGCCTTGCAGTGCACTTTTTGCGCCACTGGCGCTCAAGGGTTTGAAAGAAACTTAACCCCAGCAGAAATTATTGGGCAACTCTGGATAGCTAATTTCTACAAACAACCCGCCCAAAATATATCAAATGTAGTCTTTATGGGTATGGGCGAGCCATTATTGAACGTAGACCCTGTAATGAGCTCTATTTCTATCATGCAGCATCAAAATGCCTATGGCCTGTCAAAGAGACGTATCACCTTAAGCACCTCCGGCATTGTCCCTGAGATCAAAAAACTTGCAGAGAAAACAGATGTCTCGCTAGCCATTTCTCTTCATGCGGCCAATAATGAATTGAGGGATGAGATTGTCCCAATTAATAAAAAATACCCCATTAATGAATTAATTGATTCCTGTAAAGACTATCTCGCAAACCAAAGTAAACGTAAAACTATCACCATTGAATATATTTTAATTGATGGAGTGAACGACTCTGTTGAGCATGCAGCTCAATTGGTAAAAATTCTTAAGGATTTGTCTTGCAAGGTTAATCTTATTCCTTTTAATCCATTTGATGGATGCAATTATCTCAGATCGCAAGAGCCAATAATTCAAAAATTTAAAGATTATTTAATTGGTAAGGGGGTTATTACTACCTTACGAATTACCAGAGGAGATGCTATAGATGGTGCATGCGGTCAATTAGTCGGTAAGCTAAAAAATAG
>DKMG01000110.1:843-9847 GCA_002469975.1 Proteobacteria bacterium UBA7420 | reverse complement strand
ACAAACATCTAAAATTGGAAAAAAATTTCAAGATGCAAGAGAGGTATTGGGTTTATCAGTGGTGGATGTCTCATCTAAAACACTTATTAACACTGATTTTATTCTGGGAATTGAGTCGGGTGATTATTCAATTTTTCCCGCTAGAATGTTTGCATTGAGATATTTTGAAAAGTATGCAGATTTTTTAGAAATCCAACAGGAATTTTTTGATCTCTACAAAGTAAATACTATACCAACATTAGAAAATAAGAGACCATCAGATACATTGTTAGATGATTTAAAGGCGGGTAAAGGTAAATTTGTCTTTAGTGTAATTTCTGGATTAGTTATTATTGGGATAGTTTTCAATTGGATATATAGTCAAGGCTCCTTATCTGAAGCAGTCTCACCACAGGACTTCACTCAGTTATCCCTGAGGCTTGATAGTAATCAACCCTTGAAAACCCTAGTCGAAGACCGGCAATTAATTGATGATGCTGTTCAAGCAATTACTCCATTGCTTATGCCATCAGGAAAGGAGCCATTGAAAGATGCTCTCAGTGAGTTTCAGGTAATATCTGGAGAGATTGCTGAATTATCTCTTAGCTTTACCGAGGATAGTTGGTTAGAAGTTTACCAGGGACTTAATCAGCTGATATATAGGCTATTCAAGCGAGGTGAAAATTTAGATATATCTATCAAGCCCCCATTTCAAATAATCGCAGGCAATGCTCGAGGCGTAACTGGGTTTTATGGAGAGAGTGAAATTAACTTTACTCAAGTTGCGAATGAACTTAATGTAAGTGTTATTGAGATTGAAAATGAATGATTCCTGGATAGTTAGAAAAAAAACTAAGCCAATTTTTGTTGGAGATGTGGGCGTGGGAGGGAGCCATCCAATCTCTATTCAGTCTATGACCAACACCAATACTGCAGATGTTAAGGCCACAATCGCTCAAATAGAAGCATTGCAGGCTGCCGGTGCAGACATTGTGCGGGTATCTGTACCTGACGCTGAGTGTGCAGAAGCTTTTCGTAACATTAAAACTGCTGTCAGCATTCCCCTCGTAGCAGACATTCACTTTGACTATAAAATTGCTCTCTTGGTTGCAGATAGCGCGGATTGTCTTCGCATTAACCCTGGAAATATTGGCAAGGCGAGCAAGGTAGAGCAAATCATACAAGCTGCAAAAGATAACAACGTGCCTATTCGGATTGGCGTGAACGCTGGATCTCTAGAAAAGGACTTGCAAAAAAAATATGGCGAACCTAACTCAGATGCTTTAGTGGAATCTGCTTTAAGGCATGTAGAAATTCTTGATAGATATGACTTTAAAAATTTTAAATTAAGTTTGAAAGCCTCAAATATTAAAATGACAGTTGAGAGTTATAGAAAATTTTCAAAGCTCTTAGATCAACCACTCCATTTAGGTATTACTGAAGCTGGAAGCTATAGAGCAGGCTCAGTTAAATCTTCGATTGGGTTGGGATTGCTTCTTGCAGAAGGCATTGGCGATACTATCAGGGTCTCTTTGGCTTCAGATCCTGTGGATGAAATTAAAATAGGCTGGGACATTTTAAAAAGCTTAAACTTGCGAAGCAGAGGCATTAGAATTATTGCATGCCCAAGTTGCTCCAGGCAGAATTTTAATGTGATTGAAGTTGTCAATGAATTAGAGAGTAGATTTGAGGATATTTCTGACGACCTTGAAGTTGCTATTATCGGCTGCTATGTCAATGGTCCAGGAGAGTCTAAAGCTGCTGACGTTGGTTTGACCGGCGGTCCTAGCAATCTATTGTACGTTGATGGGGTACCTTTAAAAAAAGTCTCTAACGAGAAACTAGTTGATACAATAGAATCTCAAGTGCGAGAAAAGCTTGAGCAGAAATCATCAGATAACATTATTGCAAAGGGCTAAGAAGTGGATATTCAATCTTTAAGAGGCATGCCTGACCTATTTCCAGAGGATCTAGAGAAATGGCATATTCTGGAAAGCACCCTTGCTACTCTCTTTAATTCGCTTGGCATCAAAGAAATTAGAACACCGTTACTTGAATCAACTGAGCTATTCAATCGCTCGGTCGGAAATTCTTCAGATATTGTGAATAAAGAGCTTTACAGCTTCTTAGATAGAAATGATAAAAGTATTAGCTTGAGACCCGAGGGTTCTGCCAGCGTCATTCGCGCGATTATTCAAAAGAAACAAGAGCATGAGAAACATAAATTATGGTATCAAGGCCCTATGTTTCGCTATGAAAGGCCGCAAAAAGGCAGATTTAGACAATTTCACCAAGTGGGTGTTGAATATCTTGGGTACGAAGAAGGACTGGCTGAATATGAACTCCTATCAATGCTCATACAGCTTATTGGCCAACTTGGCATTAAGAGTTATAAAATTAAAATTAATCATCTTGGCGATCAAGATACAAAAGAAAATTTCTCCAATGCTTTAAAGCTATTTCTAGAACCACATCTTGATGTATTGCACGAAAAGGATGTTGCAAGGTTGCACTCTAATCCATTGAGGATTTTAGATTCCAAAGAAGAGTCTACGCAAGCTTTGTTATTAAAAGCTCCGAAGTTTCAAGATTTTCTGTCCAGTGAATCCTTGACTTACTTAACTCAGATAGAAGAGCACTTTGCGGATCAATGTGAAATGGTCATAGATTCAAGTCTTGTTCGCGGGCTTGATTATTACACAGGGATAGTTTTTGAAATTATTTCTGATGATCTTGGGGCGCAAGATTCATTTTCAGGTGGTGGTAGATACGATGGTCTCAGCAATGAGCTTGGAGGCAAAAAGATGCATGCAATTGGTTTTGCTATCGGCCTAGAGAGAATTATTGATTTAATGAGCATGGAGCTTGTTCCGCTTTTGCAAAAGGTAGCCTTAATTATTATGGGTGAGCAGGATCAGCAAAAAACCTATAAAATAGCTCATGTTTTAAGGGAGGCTAACCCCAACGTTATCTTGGATGCATTTTTAAGTGAATCGAGCTTAAAGGCTCACCTCAAGCGAGCCAATAAGCATCAGCATGACTTTGCAATTATTGTTGGAGAAGAGGAGAGAGAGGTTGATAGCTATTTGTGGAAAGACCTTAGCCCCGAAGGCTCTCAAGAACTTTTGCAGTTTGAAGCCTTGCTTAAAAAATATAAAAATCTTTAGGAGAGAAGATGGCAGATTACAATTCAGATGAAGAGAGATTTACAGCTATTGCTGATTTCTTAAAAAGAAACAAAAATACTATTCTTGTTACATTAGCAGCGATTGCTCTGATTGCTGTAACTAGCCTCAGTATTAATGCATACCAAGCCAAGCAAAACGATCAAGCTGCTGAGCTTTATGATATGTGGTTTGCTGGCATGGCTGAAGAGAATGTTAATTTAGAAAAAACAAGCAGTACCTACAACCAATTGCAAAATAATTTTTCTAAAACTGGTTATGCGGGTTTAGCTCGATTGATCAAAGCTTCGCAGTTTGCAAGAGATGGCGAGATGAATGATAGCTTAATTGAATTTCAAGAGCTTCTTAATACTACCTCAGGACTATTTGGAAACGATGTATTAAATTCATTGGCAAGAGTTAATATCGCAAGAATTGAAATTAGTAATCAGAATTTTGCATCAGCCTTGGAGGCTCTTGAATCATTTAATTCAGAGAGTGAGCACTCTATGGTTTATGAGATAAGGGGTGATGCCTTATCGGGCTTGGGCAAAACTAAATTAGCTTTAGACCAATATAATTTTGCTTTGCAAAACATGACAGATGAGTCACAAAAATCGTTGTTAAATATTAAAATTAATCAGCTTGCTCAGTAGAACATATGCAATATAAATTTATTATAGCCCTTCTTTTGGTAGCACTATCTTCTTGCTCTTCCCTTAACTTTCTGAGTAATGATTCAGATGAGGACTTGGTCACCCCAGCTGAATTACTCGCATTTGCAAACCAATATCCAATTAATGTGGCATGGAAAAAATCTTTTAAAGGTAGCAATGATTTAGGATCATTTAAACCTTCGTTTTACTCGGGACAAATGATCGTGGCAGATTCATCGGGAGATATTATCTCTTTCGATCCCAAAACTGGATCTGTGAATTGGCAAAAAGCTCTAGAAAGAAATCTTGCAGCTGGAGTGGCAGCTGGCTTTGGCAGACTTGTTGTATCTGATGTTGATGGCTTTGTAATTAGCTTGGATTTGGAGTCTCAAGAAATTCTATGGGAACAAAATATCGGCGGAGAAGTTTTAGCAAATGCTGTGGTGGACGCAGCTTTAGTGGTTGTAAAAAACTCTGTGGGTGAATTGGTTGCCCTGGATGCGGTAAGCGGAGAACAGAAATGGATCTTTAGATCTCAATTACCAGCATTAACTGTTCGAGGGACTGGACAGCCAATTATTGAGAATGGCGTAGTCTTCTCAACCTTTGATAATGGCCGTCTTGGAGCATTCCAATTAAATACTGGATTTTTTTTGTGGGATGGCCCAATTTCATTTGTTGCAGGCTCATCTGAGCTTGAAAATTTACTCGATGCAGATTCTTCTCCTGTAGTTGTTAACCAGCTAATCTTTGCTGTCAATTACCAGGGCAATCTCACAGCATTTGATACTGCGCAAAAAAGGCCAGTTTGGAATGCTAAAGCGTCTTCATTTCATTCCCCGGTTGTTGGCAAAGGATTGATTATGGTTTTACAGGATGATGGTTCTATTCTTTCTTTCTCTGCTGCGAATCTTCAGCCCTCATGGACATCCGAGGAATATCTGCGACGTGAACTCTCTAATGGCACGCTATTTAAAGATGTAATGCTGACAGGTGATTTGGAAGGATACGTTCATGCAATCAACCCATTGACAGGAAAAACTGTTGGCAGAAAAAAAGTTTCTAGCAAACCAATCAAGAGCATTGTAACCTTTGGAGATCTGGCATACATCGTAGACCAGGATTCTAATGTCGCTGCAATTTCGCTCTAGCATGACGGGTAATTATGTTAAATTCTATTGCGATTCTTGGCAGGCCCAATGTAGGAAAATCCTCATTATTTAACAAGCTGACCAAGAGCCGAAATGCCATTGTCTCAGATTTCTCTGGGCTAACAAAAGACAGAAATTTTGGCTATAGCAATATTAAAGGTAAGCAGTATTTAGTAGTAGATACGGGTGGAGTAGGCTCTGAGCTTACTGAGTTTAGTGAAGCCATTACTGAACAAGCACTTATTGCTGCAGAGGAATCAAACCTTATTTTATTACTTATAGATGGCTCTCAAGAGCTCACTTCAGATGATATTAACTTATTTCAAACAGTTAGAAAGTTTGATAAAAAATTTGTTGTTGTGATGAACAAGATTGATATCAAGATCCGCTCGAATGCAAAAGAAGATCTCCTGAAGTATGGTGCTGGTGAGATTTTAGAGATTAGCGCAGAGCACTCAAAGGGCATCAAGGAGCTTCAATTTTACATATCAGAAAACTTAGAAGACAACCCTGTTCTTGAGACGCCTGGGACTAAAATAGCAGTGATTGGTAGGCCCAACGCTGGTAAATCTACTTTTATTAATCAGTTTACCAAGCAAGACAGATTAATTGTTTCTGATATTCCGGGAACAACAATAGATTCAATTCATGTCCCCTTCACCTTTGATGACCAGGAGTTTGTCTTTATTGATACCGCTGGGATAAGAAAAAGATATAAGCAAAGTCATGCTGTTGAGTATTTTTCATATGTCCGAGCGATGCATGCAGTTGCTGAGTCTGAAATAGTGCTGATGTTAATCGATGCTAATGATGGTGTGGTAGATCAAGATTTACGGATTCTAAATTTAATTAGAGAGCATGGCAGGCCCGTAGTCATTGCATTAAATAAAGTTGATGAGCTAACCCCGGAGGATCTTGAGAATTTACTTGATTCTAAGAAATATCAAAACACTGTCATGGGCGACCTGATGATCATGCAGATATCTGCTCTTCAAAAAACAGGATTCAAGAAATTATTTAGCACCCTAGCAGAAGTGCATAAAATTGCTACAACGAAATTCTCCACAGGAAAGCTAAACAAGCTTCTTCAGAAATTTAGCAATGCAACCAATATGCCTAGTGTTGCAGGGAGACCAGTTAAGATGCGATACATCCACTTTGGAGGAATATATCCCACCAAGCTAATCATTCATTCAAATGTTTCCAGTAAAATTCCAGCAAATTTCAAAAGATATTTAATCAATTCCTTTAGGGAAGAACTGAGCCTTAAGAGCATCGGTTTAAACTTAATTTTTAAAAAAGGTGAGAACCCTTTTGAGGGAAAAAAGAATGATCTGACTGCACGACAAATTAAAAAGAAGAAAAGACTAGTTAAGCACGTTAAAAAAACAAAAAAGTAAGATTTTCTTTCTTATATTCCGTATAATTTAGACTTAATATTAAGTTTTAAGGAACAAATGTCTACAAAACCTGTTTTTATTAATTTACTAAAAATAAGTCTTCCGCTTGCAGCCCTCTTATCTATAACTCATAGAGTTACAGGGGTATTTATATTTTTTCTGGTTCTTCCTGCCTCTGCATATTTTTTGTCATTGCTTCTAGAGAGCCAAGTCTCATATCTTAATTTTCTTGCTCTTTACGATGATACTTTTATTTTAAGAACATTTGTCCTTTTTCTTGCATTAATTTTCTCCTATCATGTCTTTACAGGGATCAGACACATGCTGCTTGATTTTCATTTAATCAGTGAAACTCTTGATGCAACTAAAAAATCTGCTGTTATTACTTTGATACTATTTCTTGTAAATGCAATCTGTTTGGGCTGGGCAATTCTATGAATATTGGAAAAACATTTTGGTACCTTCAGAGATATAGTGCCTTATATTTCTTATTTTTTTTAGGCTATCTAGAGTACTTGTACTGGACTGATCAACTCTCTTTTGAATTGCTATCCTCTAATTTGGCACTCAAGATTTTAGCAAGTCTTTTTATTTTACTGGCATGCATGCATGGTTTTGTTGGATTATGGACAGTAGGAACTGATTACTTTACCCAAAGAACACTTGGGTTCTTATCAGTAAATCTTGGCAACTATGCAGATTTAATTAGAAAAATTTATGAAGGTTTATTTGTCTTGCTGGGTGCTGCTCTTGTCATTTTATACTTACTAATTATCTGGTCTTAACATGGAAACTTACAACTCTTCTAACATTCAAATTCTTGAGTTTGATGCCTTGATTATTGGAGGAGGCGGCTCTGGTATGCGCACCTCACTTGAGCTAGCAAAATCTGGTTTAAAGACAGCTGTTGTCTCTAAAGTATTTCCTACAAGATCCCATACAGTTTCTGCCCAGGGTGGCATTACTTGTGCTATTGGTAGCGCAGACCCAGACGATGATTGGCGCTGGCACATGTATGATACGGTAAAGGGATCAGATTATATTGGTGATCAAGATGCAATTGAGTACATGTGCTCAGAAGGACCCAAAGCAGTTTTTGAGCTTGAACACATGGGCTTACCTTTTTCTAGGTTTGAAAATGGCAGAATTTATCAGAGACCTTTTGGTGGTCAGTCCAAAGATTTTGGCAAGGGAGGTCAGGCAGCTAGAACTTGTGCAGCTGCTGATAGAACCGGACATGCATTGCTACACACGCTTTATCAGAACAATATTAAAGAAGGATCTAATTTTCTAAATGAGTGGTTTGCAGTTGAATTAGTGCTTAATAAATTAAAAGAAGTAACGGGCGTTATAGCATTTTCTATTGAATCTGGAGAGGTGGCATACCTTAAAGCTCAAGCCACAGTGATGGCCACTGGTGGAGCGGGTAGAATTTACTCATCCACAACCAATGCATTGATTAATACAGGAGATGGTCTAGGAATGGCCTTAAGAGCTGGCTTTCCTGCTCAAGATATGGAGATGTGGCAATTTCATCCTACTGGTATTTACGGCGCAGGCTCTCTTGTGACAGAAGGATGTAGAGGCGAAGGCGGCTACTTGATTAATGCTGATGGCGAAAGATTTATGGAGCGTTATGCCCCAAACGCAAAAGATTTAGCTGGGAGAGATGTAGTTGCTAGATCCATGGTTCTTGAGATTCTTGAGGGCAGAGGTTGCGGGGAAAATAAAGACCATGTCTTGTTGAAGCTTGATCATCTGGGCGCGGATGTTCTCAATGCAAAACTCCCAGGAATCTGCGAATTATCAAAAACATTTGCGGGCATCGATCCAATCTACGAGCCTATCCCTGTGGTTCCGACTTGCCACTATATGATGGGGGGTACTCCTACGAATATTCATGGACAAGCGTATACCCAGTCTAATGGCGTTGACGAAATTATTTCCGGTTTATTCTCGGTGGGCGAAGCAGCGTGTGTATCAGTTCATGGGGCAAATAGACTGGGTGGAAATTCTCTCCTGGATCTCGTTGTATTTGGTCGTGCTGCGGGTTTACATATTCAAGAGGCTCTAAAATCAGGTGGCGGAGTTTCAGATTCTGATAGCGATGACATTAATCAAGCTTTGCATAGTCTAAACACTCTTAACCATTCTGAAGGTGGCTTTGAAGTTGCCGAAGTTAAGAGAGAGCTTCAAGCGGTTATGCAAAACTACTTTGGTGTTTTTAGAAGAGGCGACTATATGGAAAAAGGAGTTGCTGAGCTGGAGAGCATTCGTGAGAAGATTTCCAATCTACACCTTAAAGATAAGAGCGCTGCATTTAATACAAGCAGAGTAGAAGCTCTTGAGCTAAGAAATTTATTTGAAGTGGCTGAAGCTACAGCCATTGCCTCCCTTAAAAGAACTGAAAGCAGGGGAGCTCATGCAAGAGATGACTTCAAGGAACGGGATGACGAGAATTGGCTCTGTCATTCTTTATATGATCCCACTAACAAAGAACTTACTAAAAGAAGTGTTAATTTTGAGCCCACTCAGGTTGAAACCTTTGAGCCTAAAATTAGAACCTATTAATTGCTAAATTAGAGAAGTCCAAATGATTAATGTAAATATTTATAGATACAATCCAGAAACTGACAAGTTCCCATACATGAAGG
>DKMG01000110.1:0-787 GCA_002469975.1 Proteobacteria bacterium UBA7420 | reverse complement strand
TTAAAAGAACAAGATTCCACTATATCTTATAGGCGATCCTGCAGAGAAGGGGTGTGCGGTTCTGATGGCATGAACATTAATGGCAAAAATGGACTCGCTTGTATTACCCCCATATCTCAAGCAATAAAAAAAGATAAGATTGATTTAAGGCCCTTGCCTGGCCTGCCTGTTATTCGTGATTTAGTAGTAGACATGACTGAGTTTTATGCTCAATACGATAAAATCAAACCTTTTTTACAAAATGAATCTGAGCCTCCTGCCATTGAAAGACTGCAATCTCCAGAAGACAGAGATAAGTTAGACGGTCTCTATGAATGCATCCTTTGCGCTTGTTGCTCTACAAGCTGTCCATCTTTTTGGTGGAATCCTGATAAGTTTGTGGGACCCGCTGCTCTGCTTCAAGCATATAGATTTATAGCTGATTCCAGAGATACAAAAACCGCAGAAAGACTGAGCAATCTATCAGACCCCTTTAGTGTTTATAGATGTCACGGCATCATGAATTGTGTGAGCGCTTGCCCAAAAGATTTAAATCCCAATCGAGCAATTGGAGAGATAAAATCCATGTTGCTGAGCAATAAGAGTAATATTATTGCATCTGATAATGCGAGCTAGATTTACATGAGTGATATTGAGGGAGATCAATTGACATCAGGTAATGCCAATGCTCAAGGCTCATACCTTGAATCTCTTTATGAGCTGTATCTTCAAGATCCGACAACTGTTCCAGATGACTGGAGGCTTTACTTTGATTCTTTACCAACCATGCATCTAAATCAGCGTGAAG
>DKMG01000021.1 GCA_002469975.1 Proteobacteria bacterium UBA7420 | reverse complement strand
CAATTTTTTCTCTATCTTTGATCATTTCACGATTTGCATAAAAAACTTACCCTGCAAGAGAAGCTCTGCAAGTATTGCTTACGCTCTTTTGTCTGGAGAAAAAAATGGGAGCGCTCTTGGGATGAGGTGAAATTTTGCAGCTCTCGATGCAAGGCAGAATCAAAAAAGAGATCAGTACACCTTGAAGTTCGCTGATTTAACTCCATATTTCTACAAAGAGGATAAATATTATGGCAAGAGCAAAAACTAAATCATTCCAAACTGAAACAAAGCAGCTGATGCAGCTGATGATTCATTCCCTGTACTCGAACAAAGAGATCTTTTTAAGAGAGCTAGTATCTAATGCTTCTGATGCACTAGATAAAATTCGCTTCCAATCAATTGAGAATTCTAAGCTTCTAGGCGAAGACTCAGACTTAAAGATCAACATTCATTTAAATGCTAAAAATAATACTATTACTATTTCTGATAACGGCATTGGCATGAATGAAGAAGAAATTATCCAAAATATTGGAACCATTGCTAAATCTGGCACAGCTCAGTTCTTAGCAGACATGGCTGGAGAAAAAAAGAAAGATTCAAATTTGATTGGCCAGTTTGGTGTTGGTTTTTATTCTGTATTTATGGTTGCCGACAAGGTCTCGGTTCATTCCAGAGCGGCCACCGCAAAAGCAGAAGAGGCCGTGCTTTGGGAGAGCGCTGGCGAGGACACATACCAATTATCAAACATTCCAAAAGAAAATCGCGGAACAGTGATTACCGTTTATTTAAATGATGACAATAAAGAATTTTCAGAATTAATGCGTGTGAAGTTCTTGTTACAAAAGTATTCTCAATACATTAACTTTCCCTTGATTCTCAATCCAGAAGAGGGTGAATCACAAACCATCAATGACTCTGATGCAATATGGCTAAAATCTAAGCGCTCAGTTAAAGATCAAGAATATAAAGACTTTTATAAATTTATTTCATATGACAATAATGATCCTTTGGCTTGGATTCATAACAAGGTTGAGGGCAAGCAAGAGTACACCAGTCTCTTGTTTATTCCTGAAAAATCTCCTTATGATCTTTGGAATCGTGATACCCCTAGAGGGATAAAATTATTTATACAGCGGGTTTTTATCATGGATGATGCTGCGCATTTTCTTCCCCTTTACTTAAGATTTATTAAGGGTGTTGTTGATTCTAGTGATCTACCGCTTAATGTTTCAAGAGAGATTTTACAAGACCATCCCCTTGTTGATTCTATTAAAAAAGGCCTCACTAAAAGAGTGCTCGATTCTTTGAAAAAAATGCAAAAAGATAAGCCTAACGATTATCAGAAATTTTGGAAAGAATTTGGTTTAGTTATAAAAGAGGGTCCAGCCGAGGATTTTGAGCACTCTGAATCTATTGCAGAGCTTTTTCTATTTGCTAGCTCCTCATCTGACACCCATGAGCTCGATACAACTTTGGATGAATATATTGACAGACTTAAAGAGGGCGAGGACAAAATTTATTACTCTATTGCTGACTCCTATGAGGCAGCAGCAAACTCGCCTCACATTGAGCATCTCAAGGCAAATGATACAGAAGTGCTGCTGCTAACTGATCGTATTGATGAGTGGTTGATGTCAACGCTTATGCAGTTTAAAGGCAAGACCTTGGTCAATATTGCGAAAGAAGAGTTAGATGAGAATGAAAAGAAGCCAAAGGTCACCAAAGAAAAGCAGGAAATTATCGATAAGATGAAGAAATCATTAGATGCAAAAGTCTCAGATGTTATAGCGAGCTCACGTCTTGTGGACTCAGCAGTATGTTTAGTCCTATCTAAAGATGAGCCAGGCGCGCAGCTAAAAAGAATACTAGAGGCCTCTGGACAAAGTTTTGGAGAGTCGAAGCCAGTGTTTGAAGTGAATCTTAAACACAAGCTTATTAAAAAACTAGGTAGCTTGTCTGGAAAAGAATTTACAAACTTCTCCCAATTCTTATTTGACTACGCTGTAATTGCTGAGGGTGGAACCCCTAAAGACCCTTCAAAATATCTAAGACAGCTAGATAAGTATTTAGCGTAAATGGCGCACATCAAACAGGTCGCAGTTCTCGGTGGCGGGAGCTTTGGCACTGTGCTGGCTAATATCGCTGCATCCAATGGTCATGAAGTCCGTTTATGGGTTCGTGATGCAGAGCAGGCCTTGCGTATAAATTCTGAAGGTGCAAATACGACTTACCACCCTGAACTTAAACTTTCAGAGAATATTTCTGCTTCTGAGGATCTTAAAGTAGTTGTTA
The DNA here is from genome assembly GCA_002469975.1 of Proteobacteria bacterium UBA7420. Lineage (GTDB taxonomy): Bacteria > Pseudomonadota > Gammaproteobacteria > Magnimaribacterales > D2472 > D2472. The sequence goes on along the minus strand of DKMG01000021.1, from coordinate 13,061 downwards.
GTGATGCTGAGTATATTTTAGTAGCAACTCCAAGCTTAATATTTGAGCAAATCATTGCGCGACTTGAACCTTACATTAGCTCATCTGTCTCAATCATCTCTTGCACCAAGGGAATTCAAGCAGATCCGTTTAGAACCATGACAGAGATTATCTCCCACCACCTTGGTCACATTATAGGCAGTCAGGTAGGCGTTTTAAGTGGTCCAAATCTGGCAAAGGAGATTGCTGAGCAGAAAATTGCAGGCACAGTCATTGCATCCTCTAACTCAGAACTTACATCAAACATTAAAAAAATTCTCTCTTCATCAACATTTAAAGTTTTTTCAAGCTTGGATGTTCAGGGTGTAGAGTTGGCTGGAGCATTAAAAAATATTTATGCAATATGTTGTGGAATTGCACACGCAAAAAATGTTGGCGAGAATGCATTGGGTTTTATTGTTACCAGAAGCATGGCTGAAATGAGTAGATTTGCAGTGGCCAAGGGAGCCAACCCTATTACTTTTCTTGGCTTGGCTGGAATGGGTGATTTGATGGCCACATGCACCTCCAAGCTTTCCCGTAACTTTCAGCTAGGAGAGCTCATTGCTAAAGATATGACTTTACTCCAAGCTAAAGAGCGGGTGGGTCAGGTGGCAGAGGGCGCAAGAACAGTCGAAGTGGTTTATCAGGAGGCACAACAGATGGGGGTCTGCATGCCAATGGTCGAGTCTCTTTACAAGATCCTATATGAAGGCATGGCATCAGAGCAATTACTTATAGATTTGTTAGATCATCCCAATGAAGTTGATGTAGAATTCACACAACAGGATTAAATCATGACTGAAATTAAAAAAGATGAACTATTAGAGCCGAAGAAGTGGCAACGCTTTTTCTTTATGGTGATATATGGTGCTGCCATTCATTTTATTGTTGGTGTGTTATTGCTGTTGATTGGCATACAATTTCTCTTTTATCTCTTTACCTCAAATACTAACGATCAATTAAAGATCGTTCAGGATTGGCTTCAAGATTTCTTCAACGACGCATTAGATTTTTTAAGCTTTAATACCAACTCCAAGCCTTGGCCATTTAAGGGTAGTAATGAGAGCCCTGATACTCATGAAGAAGAGATTATAGAGGCCGAGGACATTATTGAAGTAGACACTAATGCAGCAGATGGTGCAGGGTCAACCTCCAAAGACAATCAGCTCTAGCTAACTTCCTAGTAACGCAAGAAATTCAGCTCTTGTAGATGGGTTGTTTCGAAAAGCGCCAACCATTGAAGATGTTTTCATCACTGAATTTTGCTTTTGTACGCCTCGCATCACCATACACATATGCTGAGCTTCCACTACCACTGCGCAGCCTTTACATCCTGTAATCTCTGTGATGGCATCCGCCACTTCGTGAGTTAACCTCTCTTGAATTTGAAGCCTTCTTGCAAACATATCAACTATTCTTGCAATCTTACTTAAACCTAAAACCTTGCCATCAGGAATATATGCAACATGGCACCTTCCATTAAATGGAAGCATGTGGTGCTCACATAGGGAATAAAACTCAATATCTCTAACCAAGACCATGTCTTCAATATCCGAATTAAATAAAGCATTATTGACAACTTTATCCAGACTCATTTTATATCCATGATTCAGAAACTTAAATGCAGCAGCAGCTCTTTTTGGGGTATCAAGAAGACCATCTCGAGTGGCATCTTCACCTATGTCTTCAATCATATGTTTGAAGGAATTTATCAATTCATTTGATGGGGTTACAATTTCATCAAAATCATCTGAGTTCTCTAAATTTGAAATATTCTCTGCCATTTTTTTACCCAAGGTTAACCAGCTATTATTTTAACTTTTATAGAAATTCTTTGTAAGGCAAAGTTGCCTTTAATGAAAGTTTTTCTCCCGTTTTATTATTAATAATTTCTTGAGCATGAAAATCAAAATCCACCATGCCATCGACAACGCCTTCTCCAAAGATGTATCTTGATTTAGTGCTTCCATTCAAAATGAGGTCTTTTTCAGCATGCAACGCATCTTGTATAGAAGCATTTGCTTCTTGATATTTTATTAGTTCTTTTTTAGAGTATTTTACTTTTAGTAAATTGTGAGTTTTATCAGGAGAAGCCACTAGAGCCGTTCCATTATTCCCCCCAAAACCTTTTGCATTCAAGATTGCAAAATCAAAAGAGCCTCTTTCAAAATCTAAGTGGTCGAGTAAGAAATTTACATTATCTGAGCTCACATTCTCAGCGAGTGCTGGGGTTGAGGTGATGCCAGGTATCTTAAGATTATTCCAGCTACCAATTGCATTAATCATCTGATCCCCTCCAGCTGCTGCAAGAGAGTGCCCAAGATAAGACTTGATTGCGGTCACAGGAAGGCTGTCGATATGCATGGCTTTAGCTAAACTAGAAATAATGTGCGATTCACTTTCTCGGTTTTGAGGGGTGCTTGTGCCATGAGCATGAACAAATGTCTTGTTGAGAGAATCTTGACCAAAGTATTGCTGGACTTGCTGGAGCGCCTTACCCATTGTTAGATAATTTCCTGCACCAGGCCCGGAGATTGATTTTTTAAATCCATCAGCATGGATATGGCTAGAGAGAGCAGCGCCATGAATGTCTAAGCCTAATTCCATTACAAGTTCATCCGCCATCAAAACAACAAATTGAGCAGATTCACCCAAACTCATACCTATGTTTTCACCAAAAGGTCTGCAAATTTTTCTATAATTGGGTGCAGAAAAGTCTTCACCTAATTTTTTTTGTAGGGCAAGCAAATTGTCATCCTCCGCTAATCCTCTGGTGGCTGCGAAAGCCTCGTAAATCTCAGGCACTATTCCTGATTCAGCTGCGCCAACAACGCAAATCAAAGCCTCTCCAGATTGAATCATAGAGATGCCAACTTTTAAATTATATTGAAAAGTAGCACATGCACCAACAAAGTTACCAGTAATGCCCATGGTTCCTAGGACATATGCATGAGCAAAATCTGCACTCATTTCTCCCAATGACATTGCCATGTGCTTGCTTGTTACCCTTGATCCTGAAAGGGCTGACTGGAACATCCCACCCATGCCATATTTATCTGCTTGCGCAACTGCACAACCAGAGATGCATCCAATTTTATCTCTGGGCACTCTTTTAATGATTTCCTCCCACGGCATGCCGAGACTTTTGAGTGTGTCAGATAAGCCAAATACGGTCATTGCGAGGCTTCTGGGATGTTGCCTAGCATTATATGTATCCGCAGGATCAAAACCCGAGGGTAGCTGACCACCAGCGGCAGTCGGAAGCTCTGGGTTTCTTAAATTATTGTTCTGGAAAAAATCACTATCAATTTTTCTAATTAATGATCTATCAAGAATAGTTTGTTCATCGCTTTCACCCATAAGGTGTCCAAGACTCTGCAGCACTTCTTGTTGTTCAAAGGGTCCGAAGTCATCAAATAAGATCCGCTTATAGCCTAGATCAAAAATTGAACGTCCTGCCGCATTAATGCCGCCATAGCCAACAATCAGAGGAAGACTAGCCACCCTGCATTAACTTTTGAGCTGATAATAGAGTATTGAGTATCAACGTGTTGATCGTCATTGGGCCAACGCCACCAGGCACAGGTGTATGTGCTGAAGTTATTTCTTCTATTCCATCTAGCTCAATATCACCACATTTTTCTGATGGATGGTAGCCAGCATCTATTACAACAGCTCCAGTTTTAATCCATTCTTTTTTTATTAGCCGAGGGACTCCAACTGCACCAACAAGAATATCTGCATTCTTAATGTGTAGCTCTAGATGTTCTGTTCTGGAATGGCAGACAGTTACGGTCGCATTTTTATTCAGCAGCATCATTGCCATGGGCTTGCCCAGGATGGGACTTCTTCCAACTACAACTGCATGTTTTCCTGAGATATCAATTTCATAGTGATCCAACATCCTCATGATGCCTGCAGGAGTGCAGGATCCGTAGGCCGGTTCACCCATCGTCATCTGACCAAATCCAATGCAGGTGACCCCATCGACGTCTTTAGCCACAGTAATTGCATCAAAACATTCGCGCTCATTGATCTGGGAGGGCACAGGGTGCTGCAAAAGAATCCCATGAACTTTAGGGTCATTATTTAACCCATGGATTGTTGCCAAGAGCTCTGCTGTTGTTGTTTCTTTGCCAAGCTCAATAGCTATAGATTTCATGCCTAAGCGGGCGCATGCATTTTGTTTCATCTTCACGTATGTTGCCGAGGCTGGATCCACCCCAACAAGCACAGTGGCAAGAGTAGGAACAATGCCCTCATTTTTCAGCTCAGATACGTGTCTTTGAATTTCTTCCTCTGCAATTAGAGCAAGTCCCTTACCGTCTAAAATTTTTGATGACATGCCAGCATTTTCCCATCATTAAATATTTATGCAATGGAGATTGATTATTTAGGGTTAAAACTTTAAGATCACACACCTCGGGGTATAGCGCAGTCTGGTAGCGCACTCGCTTTGGGAGCGAGTGGTCGTAAGTTCGAATCTTACTACCCCGACCATTGTGCGCCTGTAGCTCAGTTGGATAGAGCAACGGTTTTCTAAACCGTGGGTCAGGAGTTCGAATCTCTTCAGGCGCGCCATTTTTAATGTGCTGCCTCTGCACCTCTTCACAATATTCTGCTCTCAAAATCTTGAGCATCAACTCACCGATGTGTTGATTGTTTAAAAGTAAGGACTAAACATATAGTAAAATATAAAGATCATGACAATAATTAATGCGATTCTATCTTTAGTCTTTTTTCGCATTAGATATACCCAATAAGTTTTATAAAACAGGACTTATTAGAAAATGAAAAAGAATCTATTTCAAGTTGCAGCCTTTTATAAATTTTCCTCTCTCTCAAACCTCGAAGATCTTCAGCAATCTTTTTATAATTTTTTAGATGGACACAAGGTTAAAGGAACTGTGCTGCTTGCTGAGGAAGGCATTAACGGCACTGTTGCAGGTAGCTTAAAAGCTATAGCAGCCTTTAAAGTTTATCTAGGCAAACAGGATTTACTAAGCAGTAGTGATTTTAAACTATCTCTTTCTAAAAAAGAGCCGTTTCCAAGGCTGAAGGTTAAAATTAAAAATGAAATAGTAAGCATTGGAAATGAGCTTGCAAACCCACAAGAGCTAGTTGGTGAGTATGTTGATCCTAAAGATTGGAATGATTTAATTACTCAAGATGATGTTCTGTTAATTGATACAAGAAACATATATGAGTATTCAATTGGTAGTTTTCATAACTCTATTCAACCTGAGACCACTAACTTTAGAGAGTTCCCCGATTGGGTTGAGCAGTTAGAGCGTTCAGGCATCTCAAAGGATCAAAAGATAGCCATGTTTTGCACGGGAGGCATTCGATGTGAAAAAGCTTCATCCTTTATGAAAGCGAAAGGGTTTGGGAGCGTTCAGCATCTCAAGGGAGGCATCTTAAGCTACCTAGAAAATATTGATGAATCTGAGTCTTTGTGGGAGGGCGAATGCTTTGTCTTCGACGACAGGGTCGCTTTGAACCATCAATTGCAGATTGGATCATTTGATATGTGCCATGGATGTAGAATGCCCATCACTAAAGACGATCAACTATCAATCAAGTATCAGCGAGGCATTAGCTGCCCAAATTGCTTTGATCAGAAAACTCCAGAACAAAAAAAACGCTATGCTGATAGGCAAAAGCAAATTGATTTAGCCAAAGAAAGAAATCAAAACCATCTTGGCTCAAAAGTAAAAGAGTAAATAATTTATGCTGCCAATACTCTACAGTTTTAGGCGATGTCCTTATGCAATGAGAGCTCGGATGGCAATCATTTTGTCTTCTGTGGAATGTGAGTTACGAGAAGTATTATTAAAAAACAAGCCTCAAGCCATGCTAAAAATTTCTCCAAAAGGAACAGTGCCAGTGCTGCAACTTCAGAATAGAATTCTCGATGAAAGCATGGATATTATTGACTGGGCTTTGCATCAAAATTCTTCCAGAGTACACGCCTGCTCTGAACACCAATCGACATTATCCAATGATTGGATAGCGCTCTTCGATTCAAAGTTTAAATATCACTTGGATAGGTATAAGTATGCCTCTAGATATAAAGAAACCCTAGAAGATCATCAGAATGAATGTTTGCAGCTCTTAATGGAGCTGGAGTCATCAATTGAGTCAGCTCCATGGGTATTTGGTAAGACTATTAGTCTTTTGGATATTTGTATTCTACCCTTTATAAGGCAAACCAAGATTGCAAACCCAGAGTGGTTTCAGGCGCAGAGCTTTAGCAAAGTCATTGCTTTGCTTGAGCATTTTGAATCCTCTGCATTATTTACCCAGGCCATGAAAAAATTTCCTCTTTGGAATCTTGATGAGCCTGAAATAGTATTGTTTCCAAACTAGGCAAATTTTTACAGCCCAATCGAGTCATAGCTGATTGCTATTCGATCTATGGCAATTTTATATGCTGCTGTTCTCAGATCGGGAATAGAGTTCTCTATTTTGGCCAGCCTAACTTTTTGATATGCCTCTCGTATCATGTCGTCTAGACCTGAGCGAACCAAATCAATTTCACTGGAACCTTCAATAAGCTGGTCTTTAAATTTCTCTGGCATTTGCTTGCCTGTCATGGTCTCAATGGCCGCAATGAGAGTTTCAAACTGATAAGCATTTCTTCTTTTTTCAAGCCTACCAAATCGAATATGTCTCAGGTTCCTGACCCACTCAAAGTAACTCACAGCAACCCCACCAGCATTTGCCATAATATCTGGAATAATTGCAATATTTTTTTTCAGCAGAATCTCATCGGCTTCAAAGCTAATGGGACCATTGGCCGCCTCCACAATGAGCTTTGCTTGAATATCTGGTGCATTGGACATGTCAATTACATTTTCCAATGCCGCTGGAATCAAAATATCACACTTCATGCAAAGAAAGCTCGCGCTGTCCTCTTTAAATACACCTTCTGAGCAGCCATCAAATGTTCCTTTCTGCATATAAAAATTTTTTGCAGCCTGAACATTAATGCCTTTGGGATTTAGGAGGGCGCCATTGTGCTCCATAATGCAAATGATCTTGCAATCATCCTCTTCTTGAAGAAATTTTGCAGCATGAAACCCAACATTTCCAAAGCCCTGAATAGCTATATTCTTTCCTGCCAAACCATCTTTTAATCCTACAGGTTGATAATCATCTTTATGTCGGAAAAATTCCCTAATAATATATTGGACGCCTCGGCCTGTAGCCTCAGATCTTCCAACCAAGCCTCCTTTTTGAGGTGGCTTGCCAGTCACACAAGCCAAAGCATTTATATCTGTCGGAAAAATTCTTCGGTATTCATCTGCAATCCATGACATCTCTTTGGCGCCTGTTCCTACATCTGGAGCTGGAACATTTTGTGCAGGATTTATTAAATCTCTTTTGATTAGCTCTTGAGCAAAGCGACGAGTAATTTTTTCAATTTCAGCCTCAGTCCAATTTTTTGGGTTAATTTTTAATGCCCCTTTTGATCCACCAAATGGCACCTCAATAATCGCACACTTGTATGTCATGAGAGCCGCTAATGCCTCAACCTCTTTCTGTGAAGATGCAATGTCATATCTGATTCCACCTTTTGCTGGTTCAAAATGCTCAGAATGAACTGATCGCCATCCAGTAAAGGTGTGAATCCCATCTTTTAATTTGACACCGAAATTAATAGTATAGGTGGAATTACACACTTTAATTCGTTTGGCTAAACCGGGGGAGATATCTGTGTATTGAATAGCTTTATCAAACAATTTGTTTGTGCTATTTAAAAAATCTTTATTTGCCAACATAACCCCCTGAAAAAAATATTATTATAAGCTTTTTACATCTATAATGTTTCGTTTCGTGGCGGGTGTAGCTCAGTTGGTTAGAGCGCTGGACTGTGAATCCGGAGGCCGTGGGTTCGAACCCCATCACTCGCCCCATTTTTGGATACTTTGGATAAATTAAATATTATGTCTAGCAAATTAAAAAAACTGAAAGATTTAGAGCGCAAGTTAACTGTCTCGGTTGAGGTGGATCAGTACGAGTCAAAATACAACACCAAGCTCACTAAAATTAAATCTAGTGCCAAGCTGGATGGTTTTCGAAAAGGCAATGTACCCAATGATGTTTTAAAACAACGTTACGGCGACTCAATTCATTATGAAGTTTTGAATGAACTCATTCAAGAAAGCTATCCTGTTGAATTACAGGCACAAGAATTAAAGCCTGCGTCCTCTCCATCAATCAATATTGAAAGCGAAGATCCAACTAAGCCCATTTCATATTCTGCAGTTTTTGAGGTGTTTCCTGAGGTCAAACCAAAGCTCTCAAGGTGGACCAATTACGAGAAAACTGAAATTACATTAGATGATTCTGATATTGACTTAGCCATCACAGATATTACTGAGCGATATTGCCATTGGCATAAAGTGGAAAGAGCTGCCCAAGATAAAGATCAAGCAGTGATTGATTTTGAAGGCAAGATTGACGGAAAGAGTTTTGAGGGCAACCAATCCAAAGATTTTAAATTAGTCATAGGGTCTAAATCTATGATTCCTGGTTTTGAAGACAATCTTCTCAAGAAATCAGCAGGAGATACCTTCTCATTTAAAACAAATTTTCCTGAAGATTATTTTAAGAAAGATCTTGCAGGCAAAGAGACAGAGTTTTTTATCACGCTGCACGAAGTTCAAGAAATGCATAAAGCAACTATTGATAAAGAGCTATTTGAGACTCTCGCAATGGAAGATGTTGAGGACGAGGCAGGATTTAGAGCAGAGATTCTAAAGCGTATGAAGGGAGAGATTGAACAACAAGAGAAATCTTTAACCAAAGAGTCGCTCTATGAAACCCTTTTAAAAGGGAATGATTTTAAAGTGCCCAAGAGCACCATTGATGAGCAAGCAGCCTTAATGCGAAAAGATTCTTTGATGAGAATGGGTCAAACGCCTGAGAATGCAGCTGAGGATTTATTTCCCAAAGAAGATTTTTTAGAGAACGCAGAAAAAAGAGTGCGACTGGATCTTCTGTTTTCAGCTCTCTTAAAAAAGTACGAGTTAGAGGTTCAAGAGGCTGATCTCGAGAAATTTATTGAGGAAGAGTCTAGTAAATATAAGGATGCGGATCAGTTTAAAACATGGATCCAAAGCCAACCTCAGCAACTTGATCAATACAAAATGGTAATTTTAGAAAACTTACTCATTGAAAAACTAGAATCTGACCTCAAATCAAAGGTAAAGGTAATAAAATTTTCGGAACTGGCAAATAAATAAATATGGAAACAATTAACTCAGGATTAGTTCCTATGGTTGTAGAGCAGACTCCTCGTGGGGAGAGAGCTTTTGATATCTACTCAAGGCTTCTTAAAGAGAGAATTATCTTTTTAACTGGCCCGATAGATGATTACATATCAAATCTTGTGGTGGCTCAGTTGCTTTTCTTGGAATCAGAGAACCCTGAAAAAGACATTAGTATTTATATTAATTCTCCTGGCGGAGTCATTACTTCTGGGTTAGCAATATATGACACCATGCAGTTTATAGCACCAGAAGTATCAACTCTATGTATAGGTCAGGCTGCAAGCATGGGCTCGTTACTCCTAGCAGGCGGCGCTCAAGGCAAAAGATTCGCCTTAACTAATTCTCGCATTATGATTCATCAGCCTCTTGGAGGCTTTCAAGGCCAGGCTTCAGATTTTGAAATTCATGCCAAAGAAATGCTCCTTGTAAAACATAAAGTTAATGAAATCCTTGCAAAACATACGGGCAAGACATTAAAAAAAGTTGAGCAAGATACGGATAGAGATAATTTTCTTAATGCAAAAGAGGCAGTAAGTTACGGCATTATAGATGAGATATTAGAAAAGAGACCCCAAGTAAATGGAAAATAAAGATAGCAAGTTAATTTGTACTTTTTGTGGCAAGGGTCAAGAGGATGTGCGTAAACTCATTGCAGGCCCCAGTGTTTATATTTGCGATGAATGTGTAGATCTGTGCAATGACATTATTGAGGAAGAGGTCAAAACTGATGAGGTTGAAGTTCTTGAAGAGCTTCCATCTCCGTTAGAAATTTTTAATCAATTAGATGAATATGTAATTGGCCAGGAAAAAGCTAAAAAAATACTTTCGGTAGCTGTATACAATCATTACAAAAGACTTCGCTCTAACTCTAAAAAAGATGAGATTGAACTTCAAAAAAGTAATGTGTTGCTTCTAGGACCAACAGGCAGTGGGAAAACTCTTTTAGCGCAAACACTTGCAAGAGTTCTGAATGTTCCATTCACCATAGCTGATGCAACGACCTTAACTGAAGCTGGTTACGTGGGAGAGGATGTTGAAAACATCATTCAAAAACTTCTACAAAAATGTGACTATGATCCAGATAAAGCAGCACTAGGCATTGTCTACATTGATGAGATTGATAAGATTGCTCGTAAATCTGATAACCCATCCATCACTCGAGATGTTTCAGGTGAAGGTGTCCAGCAAGCCTTATTGAAATTGATTGAAGGAACAGTTGCTTCCATTCCCCCTCAAGGTGGACGAAAGCATCCTCAGCAAGAATTCATTCAAATTGATACTTCTAATATTTTATTTATTTGTGGTGGAGCATTCTCAGGGATAGATGAGGTCATCAAACATAGAACTGATAAATCAGGAATAGGTTTTGGTGCTGCGGTAAAAGATACTCAGGCAACAGTCGCCTCTATCATCGAAACATTAGAGCCTGAAGACCTAGTTAAATTTGGATTAATTCCAGAATTTGTGGGCAGGCTTCCAGTGATTTCTACTCTGCATGAACTGGACGAAGAGGCATTGGTTCGAATTCTTCAGGAGCCTAAAAATGCATTGGTGAACCAATACAAGTATCTTTTTGAAATCGATGAAGTTGAACTTGATTTTAGAAAGGAGGCTTTAGTTGAAATCGCCAAAAAAGCCCTGAAACGTAAGACTGGTGCTCGTGGATTAAGATCAATTATGGAAGAGCTTTTAATGGATACCATGTTTGAATTACCAAACGTAGATCTGGAAAAAGTTATCGTTGATGAAAATGCGGTCATTCATTCAACAGATCCTATTAAAGTTTTTAAAACACCCAAGAAAAAATCTTCATCTGCTGGTTGAATTTAACAAATTCCCCCTCATTATATTTATATGGCTAACATTAAATATGATCTTCCCTTAATCCCTCTTAGAGATGTTGTGATCTTTCCAGGGGTTGTGTCCACACTCTTTGTAGGCAGAAATAAGTCAATCAATGCGCTTAATGCAGCTATGGCTGGTGAGAAAAAAATTATTCTTGCTGCGCAAAAAGATGGTTCATTTGACGCCCCCTTGTTTGATGATCTATTCAAAGTGGCCACAATTGCCAATATTCTTCAGCTAATTAAACTCCCTGATGGAACAGTTAAAGTGTTGGTCGAAGGTTCCCATAGAGCAACAATGGAATCTTTGGTATCTGATCAAGATTTTTCCAAAGTCCGGGTCAGTTTAATTCCTGAACCAGATTTTGATCAGAAGGATGGAGAGAACTTAGCTCGTTTTGTTAAAGCGAAGTTTCATGATTTTATTAAACTCACAAAAAAAATTGCACCTGAGGTTCTCGCATCGATTGATGCATTGGATGATTTATCCCGAATTATTGATTCTATTGCCGGGCATTTGCCTATGGATATCAAGCAGAAACAAGAGATTTTAGAGACTGCAGACTTCCAACTCAGAGCAGAAATTTTAATTGCTTTTATTGAATCTCAGCTTGATGTGATGGATGTAGACAAAAAAATCCGCAACAGGGTTAAAGGTCAGATGGAAAAATCGCAACGAGAATATTATCTAAACGAGCAGATTAAAGCGGCGCAGAAAGAACTTGGAGATATCAACGAAGAGGGCGATGAGTTAACGCAGCTAGAGAATGATATTGCCAAAGCAGGCATGTCCAAAGAAGCTCTGAAAAAAGCCAATAATGAATTTTCAAAATTCAAGCAAATGTCACCTATGTCAGCAGAAGCATCTGTTGTTCGATCCTACTTAGATTATCTTATTGGCGTGCCATGGAAAAAAAGAAGCAAGGTTAAGTCTGACTTAAAAACAGCCAATAATATTTTAAACGAAGATCATTTTGGTCTCGACGAAGTCAAGGAAAGGATATTAGAATATTTAGCTGTTCAACAGCGAGTTAAGAAATTAAAAGCTCCTGTGATTTGTCTGGTAGGGCCTCCAGGCGTAGGTAAGACATCTTTGGGCAAATCAATAGCAAGAGCTACTAACAGAAAATTTGCCAGAATGTCATTAGGTGGAGTCAGAGATGAATCTGAGATTCGTGGTCATCGTAGGACATACATCGGATCAATGCCTGGTAAAATTATTCAAAAGCTTTCAAAGGTGGAAACAAAAAATCCTTTATTTTTGCTTGATGAGATAGATAAAATGGGCATGGACCATCGAGGTGATCCAGCCTCTGCTTTATTGGAGGTCTTGGATCCAGAGCAGAATAATTCTTTCTCAGACCATTATTTGGAAGTAGACTTTGATCTCTCTGAAGTGATGTTTGTTTGCACTGCCAATAGTTTAAATATCCCTGCTCCTTTGTTAGATCGGATGGAAATTATCAGGATCCCTGGTTATATCGAAGATGAAAAATTAAATATTGCTAAACAATATCTAGTTCCCAAGCAGCTTGAAAGAAATGGATTAGATGCAAGTGAGGTGAAATTGACAGATGCATCAATCCTAGATTTGGTCCGTCACTACACCCGAGAAGCAGGGGTCAGAGGTTTGGAGAGACAAATTGCAAAGATCTTTAGAAAGTCTGTTAAAGAACGTGTTCTTGCTGACCAGAAAAAAGCTAACTCTCCCATCAACATCACTCCAAAAAATCTTGAAAAATATTGTGGTGTCCCTAAATTTACTTTTGGCCAAGCTGACATAGAGAATATTGTTGGCAAGGTGTCTGGGCTTGCATGGACTGAGGTCGGAGGAGAGTTACTTACTATTGAGACTTCATATGTTCCTGGAAAAGGCAGAGTCATCAAAACAGGGTCTCTAGGTGATGTGATGCAGGAA
>DKMG01000094.1 GCA_002469975.1 Proteobacteria bacterium UBA7420 | reverse complement strand
TCCAGCACCACTTCCACCAGGTCTGCCAGCACTATTGCCACTAGGTCTTCCAGCACCACTTGATCGTGAGCCACTTCCACCAGGTTTTGAGAAACTATTTCCAGATTTGCTGTCAGAGCTTCGGTTGTTTCTAGAGAAAGCAGGTTTTCTGCCTCTTGGATTTCTTGATCTGGAATCACCACCACCGCCACTTGAAGGCTTATCAGTTGGCTTGAAAGCTTCATGGCTGGTTTGATCAATTTTAATTTTGAGGAGTCCTTCAATGCCTCGTAAAAATTTATGCTCATCAACGCTCATTAAAGAGATGGCAGTTCCTTCTTGCCCGGCTCGACCTGTTCGACCAATCCTATGAATGTAATCATTTGGGTAAGTTGGCATATCAAAATTCACAACAAAGGGTAGGTTACTAATATCTATACCTCGAGCAGCAACATCAGTTGCAACTAAGATTCGCACATCCTTTTCCTTAAACTCTCTTAATGCCCTAGTTCTTGCTCCTTGAGTTTTATCACCATGAATAGTTCCAGTTTGAATGCCTGCTGCATTCAGATGTTTGGAAATTTTTTCGCAGCCATGCTTTGTTCGTGAGAAAACCAAGGCTTGTGCCCATTGCTCATCCTCAATCATGTGAGCCAGCAAATCATTCTTTTTACCTTTATCAACGTGGTAAATGACCTGTTTAATTTTAGTAACAGCAGTGTTCGGTGATTGGGCGCTAATTTCAACCAACTCATTGCCCAAGGATTGAGCTAGTTTTTTAATCTCTGGAGAAAAAGTTGCTGAGAATAATAAATTTTGTCTCTCTGGAGGAGTCATGCCAATAATCTTTTTGATGTCATGTATGAAACCCATGTCTAGCATGTGATCAGCCTCATCTAAGACGAGTATTTGCACTTGATCTAGCTTAACGGCTTTCTGATTAACCAAATCTAGCAATCTCCCTGGAGTTGCAACCAAGACATCTACGCCTTTTTTTAGCTTAGATTTTTGTGGGAATATTTTTGCCCCGCCAAATACAGCAGTGGAGGTGATTGAAGTGAACTTACCGTATGTGTATACGCTTTCTCTAACTTGAGCTGCAAGCTCACGGGTTGGAGTTAACACAAGAGCATGAACATTCTTACCATAAGGTTTTGCTCTATCTTGAAGCATTTCGATGATCGGCAGAACAAAGCTTCCAGTCTTACCTGTTCCCGTCTGAGCTGCAGCCATGAGGTTCTTGCCTGCAAGGATGACTGGTATGGCTTGTTGTTGGATTTCAGAAGGTTCTGTGTGCTTGAGTTCTTCGAGTGATCTTAATATTGGTTCGGATAAACCGAGTTCTTTAAATAACATTTTTTCTTAATAAAATAGGGGATGAGAGAGTTCAGATGACTGCAGGTTATAGACTTAGATGCCTTGGGTCAATTAAAGATTAGATATAAATATACATTAACTTTCATCTTGGGCTATGCCTTTGCTCTTTTTCTCGTATAATCCCCATCAATTTAAGGTCACCATGAATAAAAATACACTAAGAAATATAGCAATTATTGCCCATGTAGATCATGGAAAAACAACACTGGTTGATAAGTTACTTCAGCAATCTGGCACTCTTGATCGAAAGAGTATGACCACTGATCGAATTATGGATTCCAATGATCAAGAGAAAGAAAGAGGTATTACTATTCTTGCAAAGAATACAGCTATTAATTGGAAGGATCATCGAATTAATATCATCGACACACCGGGCCATGCAGATTTTGGTGGAGAGGTTGAGAGAGTGCTATCAATGGTGGACTCAGTCTTATTGCTGGTGGATGCTGTAGATGGACCAATGCCACAAACACGATTTGTTACTCAAAAAGCATTTGAGCTGGGACTAAAACCTATTCTTGTTGTAAATAAGGTTGACCGACCTGAAGCAAGACCTCATTGGGTTCTAGATCAAGTATTTGAATTATTTGATAATCTTGGTGCGACAGACGAGCAATTAGATTTTAATGTTATATACGCATCTGCGCTCAATGGGCTCGCAGGTCTAGAAGCAGATGATTTAGCAGAGGACATGACACCATTGCTTGATATGATCGTAGAAAAGGTCTCAGCACCAGATGTTGATGAAGAGGCCCCATTCAGAATGCAAATTAGTGCGCTGGACAGTAACAGTTATGTTGGTGTAATAGGAATCGGCAGAATCACAGGTGGATCTGTTAAACCTAATGAAAGAATTGTGGTGGTTGACAAAGATCTTAAAGAGAGAAAAGCAAAAATATTACAAGTGCTGGGGCACCATGGCTTAGAGCGCGTGGAGATTGAAGAAGCCAAGGCAGGTGATATTATTTGCGTTACTGGGGTTGAGGCTCTAAACATCTCAGACACCCTGTGCGATCCCGATCACATTAATCCCATGCCTCCTTTGACTGTTGATGAGCCCACTGTGAGCATGGTCTTTCAAGTTAATGATTCACCATTTTGTGGTCAAGAGGGAAAGTATGTCACCTCAAGAAATATTAAAGATCGTTTAGAGCAAGAGCTCATTCACAATGTTGCTTTAAGAGTGGAAGAGGGTGAAAGCGCAGATAAGTTTAAAGTTTCAGGGCGCGGTGAGTTGCATCTTTCCGTTCTCATTGAAACTATGAGAAGAGAAAACTATGAGCTAGCTGTCTCAAAGCCCCAAGTGATTCAGCGAGAAGTTGATGGCGAGATTCATGAGCCCTTTGAGATTGTGGTTATTGACATTGAAGAGCAGCATCAAGGTGCCATCATGGAAGAGATGGGTAACAGGAAGGCTGATCTTCAGTCGATTGTGGTGACCGAGAATGGCAGGATGAAACTAGACTTTATGGCTCCTTCCCGAGGCATGATTGGTTTTCGTTCAAGTTTTTTAACCTTGACCAGTGGCAGTGGAATCCTTACCAGTATATTTGATCACTATGGCCCTGCTAAAAAAGGTGAGATTGCTAAGCGTCAAAATGGTGTCATGTATTCTATGACTGCTGGAAAAACATTAGCTTATGGCCTATTTAATTTGCAAAATCGCGGCAGAATGTTTGTTGGCCATGGCTTGGACGTCTATAAAGGTCAGATTGTTGGGCTGCATGCTCGCGACAATGACTTGCCAGTGAATCCTACTAAAGCTAAGCAATTAAATAATATCCGAGCTGCAGGCACAGATGAAAATCTAATCCTGACACCTCATATAGTTCATACCTTGGAGCAAGCACTTGAGTTTATTGAAGACGATGAGTTAGTTGAAGTAACGCCAGAAAGCATTAGATTAAGAAAAAAAGTTATTAGGTAATTCTAAGGCCTTATCTGTTGCAAGCTGATCAAAGAGGATAAGATAAAATTTGACTCAGTATTTTTTGAAGGTAGCTTGAAATGACCTATGTTATTTTTTTATTATTTTTTTCTTTTGCCTTATACCTAGGCAATGCTGCGGTATCTATTTTTCTTGGCATTCTCTTTGCTCTAACGATTAAGCCAGAAAAAACGTTTATCTCAAGAACCATAGGAACCACTCCACTTCAAATTGGGATTGTAATTTTGGGAGCCACCATTAGTCTCCCATATGCATGGAGCGTAAGTGCAAGTTATCTCCCCTGGATCTCATTGTTTGTTATCTCTTCTTTCTTCACTGGTCTCCTTCTTGGAAAGCTCCTTGGGATCCAGAGACGAATTGCTTTTTTGTTGTCTGCTGGTGCCGCAATCTGCGGAGGCACGGCCATGGCCGCCATTGCTCCAATTATTAAAGCAAAGCCACAAGAACTTATGGTTGGCATGACTATCGTATTTTTGCTGAATGCTATAGCCATAGTTGTATTTCCAATGATGGGTGACTACCTTGAGATGACCAACTTTCAATTTGGTGCTTGGTCAGCTCTAGCCATTCATGACACAAGTTCAGTCATAGGCTCAGCCCTTACTTATAGCGACGAATCAGCTCAGGTTGCAGCTACTTTAAAGCTTGGAAGAACCATTTGGATTATTCCATTGATCCTGATTACAAATTGGGTATTTAATCGTGAAACAGAAGCAACTAAATTTCCTCGTTTTATCTTATTTTTTATTTTAGCCATTACTGTCAACACTCTTTTTAACTTTCACGGAGAGGTTCTAGAGATCTTAAAATTATTGAGCCAAAGCTTTTTAATGCTCGGGTTATTTTGTATTGGCACGCAGTTTCAAGCCCAGGAATTTAAGGCGATTAGTGGCAGGCCACTAATACTAGCTTTAATAATTTGGCTGATGGTGATCCCTGCTTCTTATTTTTTAGTAACCTATCTTTAAATAAATCTAGAAATTTCTTGATTCATTCAAGAAAAAATCTCACTCATCGGCTATGATCTAGGTGAATAGAGGTAATATTTATGAAGGATTTTAATAATAAGGTTGCTGTTGTAACTGGTGCTGGCAGTGGAATCGGAAGAGGTATAGCAGAACATGCAGCCAAGGCGGGCATGAGAGTTGTTTTAGCAGATATTAATGAAGAAGGCCTCAACGAAACTTTAGCATTGGTAAAAGCCTGTGGGGTTGAAGCCATTGCAAGAGTGACCGATGTGAGCAGCCTGGATGAAGTTGAAAATTTAGCCAGTCAAACCTATGAAACTTTTCAGGGTTGTGACCTGCTTTTCAATAATGCAGGCGTGTTAGGCCCTGCTGCTCTAGACGAAGTCAATCGAGATATGTATGACTGGCTCATCAATATTAATCTGGGTGGTTGCTTTAATGGTATTCATGCATTTCTTCCAAGAATGAAAGCATCTGGTCAGGAGTCCCATATTATCTCAACATGCTCAACATCTGGCTTTATTGCCTATCCGATGCTTGGTCTTTACTCCGCCTCAAAGTTTGGCATTCGAGGCTTGATGACTTCTCTCCGCGCTGAACTTCAAATGAGTCAATCTCCAGTAGGGGTCAGCATAGTTTGCCCAGGGGAAGTTACCACCAATATCGTAAACTCTACTTTTGATTCACATGAACCTGCTAGGCCCTCTACATCTAATTCAATTGATCCCGCTGCAATGTTGGAAGTAGCAGCGGAAGACGCACAGAATACTTTTCCAATTTCTCCGTTAGAGGCTGCAGAAGCAATATTTGCTGGCATCGTAAACAAAGAATTTTATATTTTTACCCACAAAGGTTACAAAAGACAACTTGAAGATATTTCCACAGAGTATCTTGAAGCCTTTGATCGCGCCATGTTCCAATAAATTCCAATGATTCAAAAAATAATTCTAGCTGCCTTAGTTGCAATAGTTATAGCCGCTATTATCTTTGGCCCCAAGGCTTTACGTGTTTACAAAATGATTCATCTTTATGACGAAGATAAAATTGTCTACAATTTTTTAAATATGAATAAAGTGTTTCCAAGCACCCCAATAACAGCAGCAATTACAAAACATTCATTTGACTCAAGGCCTATGACTCTTCCGGTTAACTATGAGTTAGACGGTCAGACCTATAATCTAGAACAGGCGTTGGAATACTTTAAGTCTGATGGCATGGTTGTGTTGCATCAAGGCAAAATTGTTTATGAAAATTATTGGCTAGGCAATTCTGCTGAGCAGCCCCATATCTCTTGGTCTGTTGCCAAATCATTTTTGTCAGCCTTGATTGGAATTGCATTTGATGAAGGTCGTATTGCTAGTTTGAATGATCCTATTACCAAATATCTCTCTGATTTTATTGGGACTGGTTACGAGGGAGTGACCATTAAAGATATTTTACAAATGTCCTCAGGCATAGAGTTTAACGAGGATTACGCAGACTATAACTCTGATATCAATCGTTTTGGTAGGGCGATAGCTATGGGAAGCTCCATGCGAGATTTTGCTAAGACTCTAGAGAATGGAAGAGAGCCAGGTACTTACAATCACTATGTCAGCATTGACACTCAGATGCTTGCCATGCTTCTAGAGGAGGTCACAGGTCAATCTGTAACACAAAATCTCCAAGAGAAGATATGGAATAAAATTGGGATGGAGCATAGCGCCTATTACATGGTTGATGATACTGGCATGGAAGTTGCCCTGGGTGGATTAAATGCTACGCTCAGAGATTATGCAAAATTCGGACTCTTGTATTTGAATAACGGGTTCTGGAACGGAGAGGAGGTAGTCCCTCAGAGCTGGATAGAAGCCTCTCATGCAATTGATGGCAACCATCTTACTCCAGGTATAAATGAGAGCTCATCCAACAGTTGGGGTTACGGCTATCAGTGGTGGATCCCGGGGTCTCCCGATAGTGATTTCTTAGCTGCAGGAATTTACAATCAATACATCTATATCGATCCTATCACCCAAGTTGTGATTGCTAAAACATCTGCAAATCATAAATTTAACCAAGAGCGGGAGTATTCTAAACAGGCCCATGTGGCCATGTTCAGAACGATCGCCAACGCCGCTGGAGAGCTACAACAAAATGACTAAATTACTCGCATATATTTTAATTTTCAGCCTATCCTTAAATGCTAGTGCATGGTGGGACACTGGGCACAAGATGGTTTGTGCAGAAGCCTATGAGCTTTTGTCCCCATCTGCACAAAAGATTGTTGACCCACTAGTAGCTGATGAGGGAACATTTGCGCGAGCCTGTCTCTGGGCTGATTATATAAAGCGAGAGAGGCGAGAAACTGGTTCTTGGCATTATATTAATCTCCCAGACAGCCAGCAAAATACATTTGAGACGCAGTGTCCTAAGAACGGCTGTTTAATACAAGCATTTTATGATCAGCTAGAGCTATTAAAAGATCCTAATAGCGACTTTAGGGTCAAGCAAGAAGCTTTATGGTTTGTTGGGCATTTTGTGGGAGATATACACCAGCCTATGCACGCTGGTTATCCAAAAGATTTAGGGGGCAACAGGCATCAACTGCAACTAGAAGATGGAACTCAGTCAAACATGCACAAGGTCTGGGATGGTCAGATTATTGAATACGCTGAATCGAAACTTGGAAAAGACCAATTTTATCAAGGCGTTAAGCAAAAAATTACAATGCTCATGAAGCAAGAGCATTCATCCCAAATAGAGGTGTGGGCTCAAGAAAGTCGAAATTTAGCTATGTCAGATTCACTGGGTTATAGGGGCCAAGCCCTAGAATTAGCATCAGAAGAGTACATGGACCAGCATATTGAGATTGTGCAAGAGAGAATTGCGTTGGCCGCAATCAGACTTAACCAGATTTTATCTAACGCATTTAACGCTAATGAGTAAGGTGTTGTTGAGCATCTCATTTGTTTAAAAATTTTAAGTTCCGGCCGAAAAAAAATACAAGGTATGTCTTATCGCTCGATGGCGGGGGTGTAAGAGCCATAGCAGCCTTAGTCTTTTTAAAGCATCTAGAGATTGAATCCGGCAAAAAAATTGCTGATATATTTGATTTGTTTATAGGCACCAGTGCTGGTGGCATCAATGCTTTAAACATTGGTGGGCTTGGTATGAATGCTGCTGACCTTGAGCGCTTCTGGTCAGCAGAGAATTTAACCAAAACTATGTCCAAGTCTTTCTGGGATTCAGCATCTTTTTTGCAGAGCAAGCCTAAGTATGACGGCGTTGGGAAGCGTGAAGTTTTTTCTAAGTACTTCAAAGATTTATCTCTAGGAGAGTCAGACAAACACGTGGCAGTTCTTGCCTATGATGTTGAGCAGCGAAAACCGCGCCTATTGAGCTCTTACGGCACACCGGGAATTAAGATGCTAAGTGCAGCTAGTGCAACCAGCGCAGCACCAATTTATTACTCCACTTTTGAAATTGACGACGGCAGCTGGTTGATTGATGGTGGGATAGTTGCAAACAACCCATCATTGCTTGGCTATTCAGAGGCAAAAAAACTTTTTCCTAAGGATCATATAAAAGTGCTTAGCATTGGAACTGGAATCAATCGCCGAAAAATCAATGGTAAACATTCCTCTAAGTGGGGCGCACTTAATTGGCTCAATCATGACATTCTTGGGATTATGTTGGAATCCAGTATCTTTGATGTGATAGCAAGCGATTTGATTGGCAGCGACTATTTAAGAGTGAACTCTCCTACTGGTCTGGTAAACAGAAGAATGGATGATAATTCAGAAGTTAATTTAGAGCGCATTCATTTGATGGGAATGGATTGGTGGAAGGAGTTTGGAGCTCAGACCAAAGACTTTTTAAATCCCTGATTTATAAGTTTTATTGGGTAAAATGCTGTACACTTCGTTTTTTGTTTTTCATTAGAAAGGAATTTTATGAATATTTATGTTGGAAATCTCCCTTGGAGTATAGATGACTCAGGTCTTGAGCAAGTTTTTGCGGAACACGGTACTGTAACCTCAGCTCGAGTTATTACTGATCGTCAAACTAACCGCTCTCGTGGTTTTGGTTTTGTTGAAATGTCTGACGGTGGCGAAAATGCCATCCAAGCACTAAACGATGCCGAAGTAGATGGTAGAAAATTAACAGTTAACGAATCTCGTCCTAGAGACGAATAGAGGATATAAAATATGAATATTTACGTAGGAAATCTCCCTTGGAGCATAGATGACTCAGGTCTTGAACAAGTTTTTGCTGAGCACGGCACAGTAACATCAGCTAAAGTTGTTACAGATCGTGAAACTAATCGTTCACGTGGTTTTGGTTTTGTTGAAATGTCTGATGGTGGCGAAAATGCCATTCAAGCATTAAACGATGCTGAAGTTGACGGTAGAAAATTGGTAGTTAACGAGTCTCGTCCAAAGACTTAGTTCATGAGTTACCTCGGACTGATTGGCCTCTTTGGCTTGATTGGTATAACGGGGTTATTGAACAAAGTTCATCCAAATCAATCCGGTAGCTCAATAAGAATATTGGGTTTACTGGGTTTCTTGGGTCTGGCTGGGTTTTGGGTACCCACACTCTCACCCTGCGGCGCTTTCGGCGCTTTTGGTATTTGGAATCATCAAAATCTCACTATCTCACGCTTATCCTATCTAGGGTTTCTAGGCACGACTGGAATCATTCAGACGGCTATCTTTTATCTTTAGTAGCTAGGATTAATAGTCCGGCGGCTATTGCTAAATTTTTAATAAAGTTCTGTGCCTCGTGCGCTTGCCCAGGATCGCCTGCAAGAGCCCAAAAATCATGAATATAGACATT
Source organism: Proteobacteria bacterium UBA7420 (assembly GCA_002469975.1). Classification (GTDB taxonomy): domain Bacteria; phylum Pseudomonadota; class Gammaproteobacteria; order Magnimaribacterales; family D2472; genus D2472. The sequence goes on along the minus strand of DKMG01000094.1, from coordinate 5,069 downwards.
AATAATGATTGTGAGGCCAAATAACATTAAGGCAGTTTGTCGAAGATTTTTTCCTAGAACCAAGAAGATTCCTCCAATAACTTGCAGGACAATGGTCAGAGGCAAAAGAGCAGAGCTCAGAGGCACGCCTTTCATCCGCATTAGGGTCAAGGTGCCCATAAAATCAAACACCTTGCTAAGCCCAGGAACAATAAAGTAAATGCCCAGCAAAGATCTACCAATAATAAAATACAAATAATCAAACTTTTTTAATAGGTCCACAGTTTCTTCCTGTTCTTAATGGTAATAGTAGATTAATATTACCTTAAACTCGGAGCCACTATGACAATTATTTCCTACCCACTAAAAGCCTCAGCCTTGCTTGCAATATTTATTTTTGCTTTCACTGCTTGCTCTTCCTCGCTTAAAACAGATTTATTAAAACAAGCAGTGGAGAACTCTGATAGAAATCAAGATTACGCTGCCAGAGATCATTCTCGCCATCCCTATGAGACCTTATCGTTTTTTCGTATTAGCCCAGAAATGGACGTGCTAGAACTTGCTGCTGGCGGTGGTTGGTACACAGAGATTCTTGCCCCTTATCTTAAGGACTCAGGCACATTAACTGTTTCTCATTACAACCCAGAAGCAGGGGCATACTTCAAAAGATCCAGAGATGCATTCGAGAAAAAAGTCTCATCAAATCCTCTATTCCAAGGCGTTTCTGTTGTCACAGCCGAGGTACCGCCTACTCAACCTTACGTGGCCCCAGCATCCAAAGATCTGGTGTTAACGTTTAGAAATTTGCACAACTGGCTCGCTCGAGATGCCATGGAATCAGTGATGTTGGAAGCATACAATGCATTAAGGCCTGGTGGGTATTTTGGTGTGGTCGAGCATCGCGCTCCCGAGGATGCCACTCTCGAGTTTATGCAAACTAGCGGCTATGTTTCTCAATCACTGGCCATTCAGGCCGCTGAAAGCGCGGGCTTTGCTCTGGTTGCCAGCTCAGAGATCAATGCAAATGCTAAGGATACAAAAGACCATCCCAAAGGCGTATGGACTTTGCCTCCATCCTTAAGATTGAAAGATGAAAATCGACAGAAATACCTAGAGGTAGGTGAATCCGACAGAATGACTTTATTGTTTATGAAGTAGATCGTTTTGGGGTGATAAAAAACAAAATCACTCCGGATAGTGAGCTAATCAGCGCGAGGATTGAGAAGACTTTCATCAGGATGTTATTGATATTATCTCTGTCAACGTAGTCCATGATGTGGAGTCCCCACATTAAGTCCCATAGTCTCCAGCTAGATGATCTGATGGCCACAATGTCCCCTGTCCAGGCATCAATATACACATTAATGCTGTCTTTATGATTGGTTTGCACTTGATAGAGAGGTAGTGACCGTCCGCGATACTCAGCTCCAGCTGGCACTTCCAATATTTCCCTTGCGCTTAAGGCTTGCAATGAAGTTTTGGCATCGACTATTTCCATGGCTTGATTTGAATCTATTTGAGGTGCCTCAGTTCCATCTTGCTTGAGGTAAAGTGTTTGGCTGGCGGTTTCAACTTGAATTAGGAGCTCTCCCAATCTGATAAATGGCCTCATCGACTTAGCTTTGATTGATGGCAGCTCTTGTAAATTAAAGTCAATCTCTTTAAAAGACTGATTTCTTAAATGCTCACCTCTGACTAACTCAATTTGATTGTATGCAAAGTAAATTCCAGAAATAGTCCATAACAACAACTGAATAGAGATAAATAAACTTAAATATTTATGAATTTTTTTAATGTAAGGTTTCATCTTTTTAATAAGCTAACAATTTCTTCGATCTTATTATCGACCAACTCCTCAGCAGACAATGAATCTTTGATGCAAGATCTCAAGTGCACTTTTAAAATCTTACCCTCAACACTCACTAAGGCATTTTTTACCGCTTTAACTTGATTAAGGATATCTATGCAATATTTCTCTCCTTCAATCATTGCTTGCAATCCTCTCACTTGACCTTCAATCTTTTTGAGATTGATGAGCTGATCTTTATGAGTCGCATGCTTCATTTTGCTCATAGGAAACTTGGGACTATATAGGTGAAAAGGGTTGCAAATATAAAAATACCAGCTGAAACATAGTAAATCACTCTAGATCTTTTCCGTGTCTTCATGCACAAACGACCCAGCTCGGGATCAGCGGGGCAGGGGAGATTATAATTTCTGTAATTGGCATACCCAGCAATTAGTAACATCACCAAGGCAAAAAAAGTTATGTGGATCTTGTACTGTGAAAGAGTTATTAGAAAGGGAAAAGTGCTCACGAGAGCAGCAAAACTCGCTCCCGCTCCCAAAGCAACAAAAACAGCAGGCAAAGCGCAGCAAACTAGAGTGGAGGATGAGGCAAACAGCGACAAAAAATTAGCTTTTTGCTCATCAATGCTGCGCTCTATCTCCATCCTTAAATTTTAATGATCTGAAGATCTGTGGCGTTCTGGCCATTTGAAAGAATTTTCTTTTTAATATCCTCAAAATCAATAATTGCATCCCTATCAAAGGCAAGCAAAACTTTACCACCACTTAAATCTACATCTAATTTTAAGATGGACTGATTTTTAGAAAATGTTTTTTCAATGCCTCTGGCACAAAAATCACAAACCATGCCGCTCACACTAACCACGGCAACCTGTTTTCCCTCTAAATCTACGATGAAGTTATCAAATCGTTTTGGGTTCACTTCAAGCAGCTTTCCATCGACCATGGTGTCATGAAGATGCCCTTCATGATTGTAGCTCTCCATGTCATGCATAGTATGATTATGTGCGCTGGTGTAAACAGCAGCCATCATTACAAAAACTAAGTATAAATATTTCATATTTTCTTCTTATAAATTAACAAATTAAAACCTATACATAAAATGAATGTCCCATTCTGAAGTATCAGCATAACCAACCTCCATTAAAGCATTCCCCTTAAAAAATTTTAGCACTGGGTAAGTATTCCAGTCGCCCATTAATTCATTGTGCTTAGATTGAATCATTAACCAGGTATGCAGGTCACCATACTCACCAATATAAGGTGCAATTCCAAGTTGCAGGTATTGCTCGGCATAATCCAGTTTTTCTGTTTGTGTTTCCTTGTAGCCAAATCCAGAGAAAAGTCTTCTTGTTTCCCAATCACCATGCACCCCATAAAAGTAGTGGTCCAGTCCCTCGGATGATAGCCCTGATTGCAAGTATAAATTTCGTTGAGAGTGTTTAGTGTTTTTTCTGTTTAGCAGATAAGTCAGCCTAAAGTAAGAATAATTAACGTCAAAATATTTGTCTTTTACTTGCTCAACACCAAGAGAAAACTTGTAAGTAGGAGAGTAGTGATAGTAGGTAGAATTCTGCATTTCGTTAGACTGCAGCATCACAGTTGACCCACCTGAGTAAGAAATAGGCCTTGCTTCAATAACAAGAGCGCATGCTAATAAGACATAGCAACATATATATTTTATACCCACGGGGGGTATTATATCACCAACTAATTTATTGCTCAATCTCTGCTTGTTGTGATAACGTTTTCATCTAACCATCCAACGGAGAAGAATTATGATTAAAAGACTATCATTTTGCCTACTGGCAATGAGTTTCACTTTAACTGCAGCGCACCATGAGAGTGGTGAGCACCATGCTGATATGCCTAAAGATAGCCTGGTTTACATATCAACCTACACCATGCCTGCTGGTGGCAACATGGAGGCTCTAAAAAAATCTCTTAAAACTAATATCGCTACCCTTGAAAAAGATGGTTACAACTCATGCGGGATGCTTCAGCATCAATTTGGTGGCGATAGAGCCTTCATGACCTACTGTAATTTTGATAGCTGGGAGCAATTTGCCGAGATAAACGATCAAGAATCAACTCCAATGGGAGGATCTAAGCAATTGTTTGGTGATCATACAGATAAGTTAGCAGCAGTAGTAGAAAGGAATCTTACAAAGCCTACAGCCTATGTCTTAGAGGCTAAATATAGTTTTGGTCCCTATCTCACAGACAATGAAAAACGCGCCAATGCCAAGTTATTGTTTGATGCTTACAACAGCTCTTTTGGTGGCTGTAATTTAACTGAGCATTTTTGGGGCCCAGAAATGACTTGGAATATTTACTGTGGATATGAAAGTTATGCTGAGTTTGCAGTCAAAGTGAAGGCCCTTTCAGTTATTCATGAAGATGAACTTGCCGATATGAAACTTGATGTAATGACCCATTCGGACCATTTGTGGACAAGAGTGCTCAAATAACCCAACGTTGTAACACCACAAATAAAAGAGGGGCTTAGGTCCCTTTTTTATTTTTTCGGCCAAAAATCACTGAGACTTAAATTTTTATCCATATGCTCTACAGCATCTATAGACTATGAGTTTTTAGCTTTCATCATGAAACTTGACAACCTTGTCAATTAAGGTAAATTCTTAACTACAAATATATATTTTTGGGGAAAAATACATGAAGTATTCTAAATTAAGCTTGTTCTTACTAGTCATGCCTTTTGTGGTTATGGCTGATAATCCACTTGCACCAATGGATAAAGACACTGCCTCTAGCACGACGTCAACTGATTCATCTCAAGTTTCAGCGAAGTCTGAGTCGGTTGGTACATTCGAAACTTCTAGCTCCTATTCAGAATCGCAAGGAATTGAAGATGTCATCGTTACGGCCACTCGAAGAGAAACAAGTCTCATGGAAACACCGATTGCTATTTCTGCAATTACTCAAGAGGAGCTTACCCAATATGGTATCTCTAATATTAAAGACCTCAGTTACTCACTGCCTGGGCTATCCATTCAGAATAGTACTGATACCTCTGCTCCAATCATTACTTTGCGCGGAGTAAGATCAAATAACGTTACCGAGGTTGGCGATCCTGCTGTTGGTATTCATGTTGATGGCCTTTATGTTGCAAGACCTCAGGGTGCTGCAGCTTTAATGTTTGACTTAGAAAGAGCAGAGCTTTCAAGAGGGCCTCAGGGAACTTTATACGGAAGAAACTCTATTGTTGGATCTCTAAACATTATTACTGCTAAGCCTAACCTTGAAACACAAGGCGGCTC
>DKMG01000005.1:5748-6200 GCA_002469975.1 Proteobacteria bacterium UBA7420 | reverse complement strand
TAGATCTCAATCTTTCAACATCTAAATCGATTCTTAAAAATTATAATAAATTATCACTAAGTGGAGATGGAAACTTAGACACGTCAAGTTTAATTAAATTATTAGGTTAGTATTTGATGCTTGTAAAAAAGCCAAATAGCGAGCCCTTAGCAAAGACCTGCATATTTTTTAATCCACATTGATAGTAGGAGAGAATCGATATTCCTGTAATATTAATTTATGAAATCCCTTGCTTTAATCATTGGTTTGTTAGTTGTAGTTTCTTGCTCTAAAACAGATTTTGATCTACTCATTCTCAATGGTTCTATTGTGGACGGATCTGGTGTTGATCAATACAAAGCTGATATTGGAATTATTAATGATCGAATTGTTCAAATAGGGGTATTATCGGGTCGAAGGGCGGCGCAGGTAATTGATGCCGCTCTTCTGATACTCATAAACTGATACGCTAC
>DKMG01000005.1:0-5741 GCA_002469975.1 Proteobacteria bacterium UBA7420 | reverse complement strand
GAGGGCGGTTCGGCAGGGCTAGATAAAAAAGCAACAAAACGAAGCCAAACCCAAATCTAAATCATGGCTTGCGATAAATAAGCTTATGGCGGGTTAAGGTAAAAGACATACTATTAGGTTCGCATAATATATATTATGTTAAATATTGGTTATTAAAATAAACCCTCAATCCTTAAATTAATGGGTTAAAATAGGCGCATGGCAAAAGAAGACAATTTAGAATTCGAAGGTGAAGTGATAGAAACTCTCCCGAACACTACTTTTAGAGTAAAGCTTGAGAACGATCACATTATAGAAGCTCACATCTCTGGAAAGATGCGCAAGCATTACATCAGAATATTGACTGGTGATAAGGTTAAGGTTGAGATGACTCCCTATGACTTAACAAAAGGAAGAATTACATTTAGGGGTCGCTAGGCTTTAGTTTTTACAGTTCTCTTCTTGGCTTCAAACGCGATTTCATCTCTATCTAGATCTACCTTGATCTGACCACCTTTACTTAAATCACCAAAAAGAACCTTGTCTACGAGTGGTTTCTTAATTTTATTAGTAATAAATCTCTCCATAGGCCTTGCGCCCATCTCTTTATTATAGCCATTTTTAGCAATCCAGTTTAAGACTTTCTTGGAGTATATAAGCTCAATATTTCTTGCATCAAGCTGAGCTTGAAGTTTGGTAAGGAACTTATCGACGATAGATAGAATAACTTCCATCGGTAGATAGTTAAACTGTATGATTTCGTCTAGCCTGTTTCTGAACTCTGGTGAGAATAGCTTCTTCAGTGATAGCAATGCATCTGATTCATTAGATTGATCGCTGAAACCAATAGTTTTCTTCTCGAGAAGATCTGCACCTGCATTTGTTGTCATGACCACGATAACATTTCTAAAATCAGCCTTTCTGCCGTTATTATCAGTTAAAACACCAGAATCCATGATCTGAAGAAGTAAATTATATATATCAGGATGTGCCTTTTCTATCTCATCAAGAAGGAGAACACAGTGAGGGTTTTGAACCACTGCCTCAGTTAAAAGGCCTCCCTGATCAAAGCCGACATAGCCAGGAGGAGCTCCTATAAGCCTAGATACTGTATGTCTCTCCATATACTCTGACATATCAAAGCGGACTAGCTCTATACCCATCATAGTGGCGAGCTGAGTTGTAATTTCTGTCTTACCAACACCCGTAGGACCAGCAAATAGAAAGGACCCTATAGTCTTATTATCATCTCTGAGCCCTGCCCTAGATAGCTTAATAGCGTTTACTAGGCTATGAATTGCTGTGTCTTGACCAAAAATGACTGTTTTCAGGTCTGACTCAAGCTTCTGCAAATTAATAGATTCTCTACTAGATATAGTTTGCTCTGGGATTTTTGATATTTTTGATATAGTTTTTTCTATATCTATCTGATTTACTGTTATTTTTTTTGAATTTTTTCTTCCAATATTTAATAAAGCGCCCGTCTCATCTATTAGATCAATGGCTTTATCAGGTAAGAACCTATCATTTAAGAATCTTTTTGAAAGATTAACAGCTGAATTAATAGATTCATGGGAGTACTGAACATTATGATGTAACTCATAGTTACCTTTCAGGCCATCCAATATAAGAACGCAGTCTTCTACAGAGGGCTCAAGCACATCAATCTTTTGAAATCTTCGTGAAAGAGCTTGGTTTTGATTAAATACACCTCTGAATTCTTGAAATGTTGTTGAACCGATGCACCTTAGACTCCCTTTGCCTAGTGCAGGCTTAAGAAGATTCGAGACATCTAAACTACCACCTGAGGCTGAGCCAGCTCCTATAATGGTGTGTATCTCATCGATAAATAATATTGGATTAGTTGCCTTATCCAAAAAGCTTAAAACAGACTTCAGTCGCTTCTCAAAATCACCTCTATACTTTGTGCCCGCTATTAATGCACCTATATCGAGAGAGTACAAAGATGATTCTTGCAGAAACTCAGGAACTTCTTTTTCATTAATCAAATGGGCCAATCCTTCTGCAATAGCGGTCTTCCCTACTCCAGACTCGCCCACTAACAATGGGTTATTTTTTGTGCGCCTAGCTAATATCTGGACGATTCTCTCAACCTCGTCAGACCTACCAATCAATTTATCAATTTTATTTGCTCTTGCTAGTTCATTGAGGTCAATCAGAAACTCTAGCTCAGCAGAGACTGGCTCATCAAGAACCTGCTCTTCTGAGTCAGAATCATTCACACTTTCCTCTGAGGTGGAGGGTCGACCATGCGATATGTATGAGACGATATCAAGGCGACCAATTCCTTGTTTTGAAAGAAGATAAACTGAGTGAGACTCTTTCTCTGAAAAAATTGCAACTAGAAGATTAATAGGTTTAACAACACCCTTGCCTGATGACTGAACATGGAATACAGCTCTTTGAAGAACGCGTTGAAATCCGAGTGTAGGCTGGACTGGCTTCTTTGAATCTACTTTTACAGGAGTGTTATCGCGAACATGCTCCTCTAGATTCTCTCTTAAGGTATTTAAGTTAACGTCATTGGTTTCTAGGGCTTGGCGAACATCATAGTCAGAAATGAGCATGAGGAGTAAATGCTCAATGGTCAGGTACTCAAGATTTTGATCCTGTGCCTGGTCAAATAAATTTGCGATTGATTGCTCTAAATCTTTGCTAAACATTAATCTGTAAGTGGCTCTATATCGCTAACTAAGGGGTGTTCATGGGTCCTTGCTAGCTCGTTAATTTCATGAGATTTCATTTCTGCTATCTCTTTAGGAAATATACCACAAACTCCCTTGCCCTTTGAATGAACAGCCAACATTATCTGAGTTGACCTTTCATGCTCATAACCAAAAATAGATTGGAGAATATAGATTACAAAATCCATGGGAGTAAAATCATCATTCAGCAGGACTACCTGGTACAAAGGTGGTTCTTTGAGCTCAGGTTTATCTTCAAGTACAACCGTGCCCTGATCAGATGAAGGGTGGGTATCAGAGGATGAAGATTGCAGAATCTTCACATTCTTTTGATCATTTCCTGCGCGAAGCCTGAGCAAGATACTAGGTTGGCGTCATCCATCAGCCTTTCAAAGTCATAAGTGACCATCTTGTCGTTAATAGCTGCTTCCATAGAAGAAATAATTAAATCAGCTGCTTCCACCCATCCCAAATGACGCAACATCATTTCAGCAGATAGAATCAATGAGCCAGGATTAACTTTGTCCTGTCCTGCATATTTAGGTGCTGTTCCATGAGTTGCTTCAAACAAAGCTGATTCATCACCAATATTAGCACCTGGAGCTATGCCAATGCCGCCAACGCATGCTGCTAAGGCATCTGAAACATAATCACCATTTAGATTCATGGTTGCAATAACATCATACTCTTTAGGTCTAGTTAGGATTTGCTGAAGGAAGGCATCACAAATGACATCCTTTATAACAATGCTGTTGCCATTATTAGGATTTTTGATTGTGACCCAGGGGCCGCCATCAAACAACTCTCCGCCATATTCGCTGACGCTCAACTCATATCCCCAGTCCCTAAAAGCACCTTCGGTAAATTTCATAATATTACCTTTATGAACTAGTGTCACAGAGGAGCGATTATTTCTGATTGCATAGTCAATAGCCTGCTTTACAAGTCTTTCGGTACCCTGCTTTGAGATAGGCTTTACACCTAATCCAACATTTTCAGGAAAGCGAATTTGAGTCACGCCGAATTGCTCTTGAAGAATTTTCACCATTGCATTTGATTCTGGTGAGCCAGCTTCAAACTCAACACCAGCATAGATATCTTCTGAGTTTTCTCTAAAAATTACCATGTCTACATGAGATGGATTTTTTACGGGGCTTGGCACTCCAGAAAAATATCTTATTGGTCGCAAGCAAACATACAAGTCTAAAATCTGCCTTAAAGAAACATTAAGGGATCTAATGCCTCCCCCAACAGGAGTCGTCAAAGGTCCTTTAATGCTAACTATATATTCTCTTAATGCATCGATGGTTTCATCTGGAAGCCAAGTATCTTCGCCGTAAACTTTGGTTGATTTCTCACCACAGTAAACTTCCATCCATGAAATCTTTTTAGATCCGTTGTATGCAACCTTCACCGCATTATCAACAACATCTATCATTGCAGGAGTAATATCTATTCCTATGCCGTCACCCTCGATAAATGGGATAATTGGATTATCTGGAACAACTAATGCCCCATTATCCATTGAAATTTTAGTGCCTTCGGTAGGAATGTTAATATGTTTGTAGCTCATTGCTGTCCCCTTGTGATTAAACGCTTATATAATATAAATCGGTGAGAATTATACTCTAAAAAGAGCTTTAAATAGACGGCTGTAAGGTAATTTATGTCAAATAATGCGGGTAAGAAGATTGTTGTTGGAATGTCCGGTGGCGTTGACTCGTCTGTTGCTGCACTTCTTCTCAAGGATCAGGGTTATAACGTTCAAGGTCTCTTCATGCAGAACTGGCAAAATGAACCCGGGGAAGTATGCACATCAGAGGTAGACTTTGCTGATGCTTCTAAGGTCTGTGATGCGTTAGATATTCCTCTTCATAAAGCTAACTTTAGTGATGAATATTGGGATAGGGTTTTTAAAGAGTTTTTATCAGAGCATGAAAAAGGTAGAACTCCAAACCCAGACATACTTTGCAATCGCGAGATTAAATTTAAATCTTTTTTAGATTATGCTTTTAAAATAGGTGCTGACCTTATAGCGACCGGTCATTACGCAAGACTAGAGAATGTAAACGGTCAAACTCGTTTGATGAGAGCCCATGATCAAAACAAAGATCAAACTTATTTCTTGCATGAGGTGAAAGAAGACGAATTTTCTAAATGCCTGTTTCCACTCCAAGACTTACCGAAAGACCAAGTCAGGAAGATTGCAGAAGAAAATAATTTTATTAATCATGATAAAAAAGATTCTGTTGGTATTTGTTTTGTTGGCGAAAAAAACCTTCGTGATTTTTTAAAACGCTTTATTTCTTTTAAACCAGGTCACATCAAGGATTTCGAAGGTCAGATTATTGGAGAGCATCCAGGCGCCCTTCTGTTCACTCAAGGACAACGCCAAGGCCTTAATGTGGGCGGTATTAAAAATAAATCTGAACTGCCTTGGTATGTATATGACAAAAATATTGATCTGAATGAGGTTTATGTATGCCAGGGTGGGTCAAATTCATTGCTCATGAGTTCTGGCTTAATAATGGAATCAATGAAATGGATTAATGTTTTGACTGAAGAACCAAAATTACTAGAATGCTTAGTACAGGTAAGGCATCGAGGCCAGCCAATTAAATGCCAAGCTGTGTTCGGAAATAAGGAGGTTCATTTAAAGTTCGAAGAGCCTATTAGGGCTATTGCGCCAGGTCAGTCAGCCGTACTTTACTCTGACAATCAATGTTTAGGTGGCGGCATCATAGCTAAATCAATCAAACTCTAGCTATAATTGCCATTATGAAAATTGAACAAATTATTTCTCCTCTTGATAACCGATATAACCAAAAGATTGTAGAGTTGGCTGTCAATTTCTCAGAATCTAATCTAAATAAGATTAGATTTGAAATTGAGATTGAGTGGCTAATCTTCTTGTGCACAGATGGCGGTAATAATTTTCCATCTCTATCAAATAGCCATCTAGCAAATTTAAAGACCCTAAAAAATAATTTTAATGAAAAGTCTGCAAAGCGCATCAAAGCAATTGAAGGCAAGACCAATCATGATGTTAAGGCTGTT
>DKMG01000064.1 GCA_002469975.1 Proteobacteria bacterium UBA7420 | reverse complement strand
GAAATTACTCAACAAGCAACTAATTTACCTGCCGATCAAAATCTTTTAGTCAATGTAAATTTTCCGGATATCCCAGCCTCTGAAGTGCAAGGTATAAAAATTACCAGCCTAGGCAAGCGAGGCGTGCCCGATAGCCCAAAGTTAGTTAGGAAAAATAAATCATCGGCTCTATACAGTTTTGGCGCATCAGGAGGCTTAATTCCCAACCAAAAAAATACTGATATCCAGGCTGTCAATAATAATTTTATTTCTATTTCTATCCTTGATTATAATTTAACCGCGACTGACTCTAATCTGGGTCTTTTTGAAGAGGTATTTGTAAATGCATAATTCTGGGTTCACATCAGCTAGAGCAAAAGAGCAAATGATCCAATTGTTGCTTGAAATGGGCATTAAAGATTTTCGCGTGTTAGATGCAATGAGCCAGGTGCCCAGGCATATTTTCTTAGATGAGGCTCTGTGGAGTAGAGCTTATGAAAATAGAGCTTTAACTATTGGATATAAGCAAACAATTTCTCAGCCTTATATTGTTGCAAAGATGACAGAGCACTTAATAAGCCACACATCAAAACGAGGCAAGGTATTAAACAATGTTCTTGAGATTGGCTCAGGTTGCGGATACCAATCAGCAGTTCTATCTTATTTTTCGAATGAGATTTTTGCAGTCGAGAGGATCAAGCCACTGACTATCAAATCTAGAGAAAACCTAAGAGAGTTAAAAATTAGAAATGTAATGGTTAAGCATGCAGATGGGTTTGAGGGCTGGGGTGAAAGCATGAAATTTGATGGAATAATTTGTGCAGCAGCTCCACGTCAATATCCTGAAGAACTCATGGAGTTACTTGAGGTTGATGGCAAACTAGTTATCCCTGTTGGCTTAGAGGGTAAGCAAAAACTGTATGTTGTGACCAAGAAAAGTGAAACAGAGCATGAAGAGGCAATATATGAAGATGTTGCATTTGTTCCCATGCTTCCTGGAACATCGGGTGGAAGCATTTAAAGATGATGCTGCAATTTAAATATGCTTGCGCTGGATTTTTAATGGGGATTGCTGAGCTTATCCCAGGAATATCTGGCTCAACCATTGCTGTGATGTTCAGTATCTATAAGAATTTAATGAATATTTTGACTGAGCTTAAATGGAGCAATGCATCATTCAATCTCCGAGAATTAAACATAGCATTCCAGCTAAGATTATTTATCCCATTAGTATGTTCCATGCTCCTCTCAATAATCTTATTTTCACAAGGGATAGATTATTTGCTGGTTAACTATGAGCAATCATTTTTTCTATTGCTTGGATGGCTAATGATGCTGTTATCCATTCAGGTTGCAAATTTTTTTAAAGCTATTGTCAGCAAGCCGGCCTTAGTCGTTTTTCTTATAGGTGGGGGAGCGATAGGTTTCTTGCTAGGCAATCTAGGAGTTGGTTCAGCGAACCTTAACCCTTTGTATTTATTTTTTTCTGGCATTTTAGCTTTTGCCTTTTTTTTAATTCCAGGAATCTCTGGGAGCGCTATGCTAATTGTGCTTGGTGTTTATGGAATAGTTATCCAAGGTATCTCTAATGTTGATCTTGAAATCCTGGTTCCATTTGGAGCAGGGTGTTTCACATCTCTCGCCTTGCTTCCTAGGATAATTTTAGTGATCTATCAGGCCTATGAAGATCAGTTATTGCTAATTTTTTCAGGCCTGATCTTTTGCTCTGGATATTTCCTAATTCAATGAAACCGCTAATCTGTTATGCGTTAGCAGCAATTTTCATATCTGGTTGCAGCTCCTTGGAAAATTTTAAATCAACTGTTGAGGCTCGTATTTTTCAGGACTCTAAAGGGATATACATTGTTAAATCTGGAGACTCAATATGGTCCATTGCTTTACAAAATAACTTGGATCCCCAGCAGATTATTTTAAACAACAATCTAACCAAGCCATATATTATTATTCCGAATCAAAAATTATCCTTGTTATATGCTTCTCAAAATGATGTATTGCCTACCCCTCAAAAAAAAATAACTTGGCAATCACCACTAAAAGCATCTAAGAAACCAAGCAAGGAAGGCAAATATTGGCTCATTTATAAAGAAGATATAGGGCGGAAGATTTATGCGGTTGGGGCGGGAAGGGTTGTGATCTCAGGACCAGACATACCTGGATATGGCAACTTGATCATGATTTCGCATCCCAATGGTTTTATTAGCCTTTATGCGCACTGCAAAAAAATAAATGTAGAGGTTGGAGATTTTGTTGAAGCTGGAATGGAGATTGCCGAAGTTGGTAGCTCAGAGGCTTCATTTTCAATGCTAAAGTTTCAATTAAGAAAAAATGGCGCCCCAGTTAACACTTCAACGTTGAGATTTAGATAAGCTTTATCTTTCTAGCAAGTGAATTTTCTCTTTAACCTCTTTGTATTCCTGAGCCTCTGGGAGCTCATCTTTTTCTTCAGTAATATTTGGCCAAATTTCACTTAGCTCAGCATTTATTTCAATAAATGGTATTTGGTCTGCAGGAAGCTCATCTTCAGAAAAAATTGCATCCACGGGGCATTCTGGCTCGCACAAGGCGCAATCAATACATTCTTCGGGATGGATCACTAAGAAGTTAGGACCTTCATAAAAACAATCTACAGGACAAACTTCCACACAGTCCGTATGCTTACATTTAATGCATGATTCTGTAACTATAAATGCCATGATAATAACTTGTAAAATAAGTAAGTAGAGATTTTAGCAATGACTCATGCACAAGTCAGCATGAAATTGATAATAATTATTTTACTTTTAAGCTTTTTATAATATACTGTACAAACATACAGTAAGGAGTAAAACATGTCAGATAAAGAAAAAAACTTAAGCGAGACTCTATCGCAGATAGAAAAACAGTTCGGTAAGGGCACTGTGATGAAAATGGGGGACAGAGAAATTGTTGATATGCCCACTATTTCCACCGGATCCCTTGGAATTGATATAGCTCTCGGAATAGGCGGCTTGCCTAAAGGCAGGGTCATTGAGATTTTCGGACCAGAGTCATCTGGTAAAACAACTCTAACACTTCAGGTAATAGCAGAGTGCCAAAAAGCTGGAGGTACTGCTGCTTTTATAGATGCTGAACACGCATTAGATCCGAACTATGCTGGGAAACTTGGAGTTAACGTTGATGAGCTACTCCTCTCTCAGCCAGATACAGGAGAGCAGGCTCTTGAGGTTACAGACATGCTTGTAAAATCTGGCAGTGTTGACCTTATTGTTATTGATTCAGTCGCCGCCCTTACACCAAGAGCTGAAATTGAAGGAGACATGGGAGACCATCACATGGGTCTGCAAGCAAGATTGATGTCTCAGGCTCTAAGAAAGATCACTGGAAACATTCAGCGCTCAAACGCAACGGTAATTTTTATTAATCAAATTAGGATGAAAATCGGTGTAATGTTTGGTAATCCAGAAACTACAACTGGAGGTAATGCTCTGAAATTTTACTCATCAGTCCGACTAGATATCAGAAGAATCGGTGCAGTTAAAGAAGGGGAAGAGGTAGTTGGTAATGAAACCCGAGTTAAGGTGGTCAAGAATAAAGTTTCCCCACCTTTTAAGCAGGCAGAATTTCAAATTATGTATGGGCAAGGTATTAATATGGAAGGTGAAATTCTTGAATTAGGTCAAAAACTTGAGTTGATCGAGAAATCAGGTTCATGGTATAGCCATAATGGTGAGAAAATAGGTCAGGGTAAAGTCAACGCAAGTAAGTATTTAAAAGAAAATACTGAGATCAGAGATAGCTTGGTGAGTGAGATTAGAAAGGCTTACATACCCAGAATGGAAAAAGATGCTAAGAGCGATAAAGAGTCTAAGAAAGAGAAAGAATCTAAGAAATAAGTTTTTTTGACTACTATGCTCTTGCATTTAAATTGATTAAGATATCCCCTGGTAAATTTAACTAGGGGAATCATGTCAAACAATAATGCATATATAGTTTCAGCAGTCAGAACTGCTGGTGGTAAAAAAAATGGAAGCCTCAGTCAGTGGCATCCAGCTGATTTGGGAGCTAAAGTTCTCGATGAGCTAGTCTTGCAAACCGGTATTGATCCTGCTCTTGTTGATGATGTAATTTTTGGTTGTGTTGACCAAGTAGGCGCCCAATCAGGAAATGTTGCCAGAAATGCAATTCTTGCATCAACCTTACCAGAATCTGTTCCAGGAACCTCGGTTGATAGGCAGTGTGGCTCTTCCCAGCAAGCTATTCATTTTGCAATTCAAGCTGTAATGTCTGGAACTCAAGATGTTGTGATCGGTGGTGGCGTTGAAATCATGTCCATGGTGCCAATCGGAGCAAGCATCAAAGATGGTTATGAAGCAGGGCATGGCTTACCTTTTGATTCAGAAGGTATGAAAGCAAGGTATCCAGGAGTTTTCTTTTCACAATTTACTGGCGCAGAAATGATGGCACAAAAATGGAATCTATCCCGAGAAGATTTGGATAACTTTGCATTTAGCAGCCATCAGAAAGCTATTGCCGCAGTTGAGGGTAAATATTTTGATAGAGAAATTTTGCCTGTTCAAGCTAGAAATGCAGAAGGTAAGACTGACATTATTTATAATGATGAAGGCATTCGCTACGATGCAAGCTTGGAAGCGCTTGCAGGCCTTAAAACAGTCACAGAAGGTGGAGTCATAACAGCTGGTAACGCAAGCCAGATCACGGATGGAGCTGCCGCAGTAATGGTCTGTAATGATGCGGGTCTTAAAAAGATTAAAACTGACCCTAGAGCACGAATTGTTGCAATTAGTGTAGTGGGCGATGATCCAATTATGATGCTTGGTGCTCCAATCCCAGCCTCACATAAAGCTCTAAAAGCTGCTGGACTTAATATTCAAGATATAGACCTTTACGAAATTAATGAAGCTTTTGCTCCAGTTCCCCTGTCATGGGCTATTGAGTTAAAAGCAGATATTAATAAATTAAATGTTAATGGCGGGGCCATGGCTTTGGGACATCCTTTGGGCGCAACAGGTGCTAAATTAATGACCACATTGCTTCATGAGCTTGAGCGAAGTGGTGGCAAGTATGGATTACAGGCTATATGTGAAGGTGGCGGCACTGCAAATGCAACAATTATTGAGAAGCTTTAACTACTTGCTTTAAAATGATCGAAAAATGTTGGCAGGTCACTAATCTGAGTAAGAGAGCTATCGCCATTGCGATGCTTTAGCTCCACCTCACCATTCTCCAAAAATTTATTTCCAATAATTATATTGATTGGGATACCTATTAATTCAGCATCCTTCATTTTGACACCGTAACCGTCTTTTCTATCATCGACTATTACTTTGTACCCCATAGATGTTAATTTTGTATAAAGTTTATTGGATGCATCGGCAATTTTTTGTTCTTTTGTATATCCTATTCCGACGATGTTTACCTCATAGGGAGCAATAGATTCAGGCCATATAATTCCTTTGTCATCATTATTTTGTTCAATGGCTGCCGCTACCAGACGTGACACACCAATGCCGTAACAACCCATATAAAGATCAACCGCTCGTCCTTCTTGACTTTGCACATTTGCCTGCATTGCCGCTGAGTAAACCTTTCCTAGTTGAAAAATATGTCCGACTTCAATACCTTTTTTTATAATAATTTTACCATGACCATCTGGTGAGTCTTGACCTTCCAAGGAGTTGATATCCTCCCCATCTTGTAACAATAACTCTGTATTGATAGCAAACTCAGATGCATCACTAATTGCAATGGTATCCTCACCATTCTCAGCCAAGACATGAAATTCCTCAGATACTTCGCCGCCTATTGCTCCAGAGTCTGCTTTAACAATCTTATAGTCCAGACCAATTCTCTCTAAAATTCTCTTATAGGTGTCACGCATAATAAGATAAGTATCTTGCAAGGAACCTTCATTTAAATTAAAGCTATAAGAGTCTTTCATTAAAAATTCTCTGCCGCGCATTACCCCATACCTTGGTCTAATTTCGTCTCTAAATTTTGTTTGAATTTGATAGATATTTAAAGGTAGTTCTTTATAGCTTTTTACATTGTTCCTAATTAAATCAGTGATGACTTCTTCATGGGTTGGTCCTAAGCAAAAATCTCTGTCATGCCTATCTTTTATTCTCAAAAGCTCTGAACCCATTTTATCCCAGCGATTTGTTTCCTCCCAGAGCTCTTTGGGCTGAACCATTGGCATTAAAACCTCTTGGGCGCCAGCAGCATTCATCTCTTCTCTAACAATATTTTCAATATTTCTAAGTACCATTAATCCTAATGGCAACCATGTGTAGATTCCAGATGCCACTTTTCTAATCATGCCTGCGCGAAGCATTAATTGATGGCTGATAACTTCTGCGTCCTGAGGAGAATCTTTCAGAGTGGGGATAAAAATTTTAGACCAGAACATTTTTTATATTTGATTTTTTTATTTAGTTTATAATTTTATATTTTTTTATACACTTATGCCTATTTATGAATACAAATGCTCAAATTGCGAGCATCAATTTGAGTTAATTCAAAAATTTTCTGACCAGCCTGCAGAAATCTGTCCTGAATGCAGTCAAAAATCTATTCAAAAATTAGTCTCCGCACCTTCTTTTCGACTTAAGGGTGGGGGTTGGTATGAAACAGATTTTAAAACTGGAGCTAAAAAGAATATAGTAGATACTAAAGAAGACAAGTCTAATCAATCTAAAAAAATAAAAAAAACCACTGATACATCTAATAGCCCAAGTACAAAAAAATAAATTTAAAAAAGAGAGTTAAAAAATGCGTTCACATTATTGCGGAGATATTACTAGTCTAGATATCGGAAAGGACATCGAGGTATCAGGCTGGGTTCACAAAAGAAGAGATCATGGCGGTGTTATTTTCTTAGATATAAGAGATCTTCACGGCATTGTGCAGGTAGTATTTAACCCAGACCATCAAAATATTTTTGACCTAGCAGATTCTTGTAGAAGTGAGTTTGTTATTAATATTAAGGGTCTTGTTAGAAAGAGGATAGAAGGTGCTATTAATCCAAAAATGGCAACAGGAGAAATAGAAATTGAGGCTCAAGATCTCATAATCTTCAGCAAGGCAGTGACCCCAAAATTCCCACTGGATGACTATCAAGAGGTCAATGAAGACATTAGGCTAAAAAATAGATTTCTGGATCTCAGGCGACCTGAGGTCAGTGATAGATTGTTGAAAAGATCCAAAATTACATCAAAAATTAGATCTGTCTTGGAAGGCCATAGTTTCCATGAGGTTGAAACTCCTATTTTAACCAGAGCAACCCCCGAGGGAGCGCGTGACTATCTTGTGCCTAGCAGAGCTCACCCAGGCGAATTTTTTGCTTTACCACAATCACCCCAGCTCTTTAAGCAATTATTAATGGTTGGTGGCTTGGATAAGTACTATCAAATTGCAAGATGTTTTAGAGATGAAGACCTTCGTGCTGATAGGCAGCCTGAATTTACCCAGGTAGATATTGAGGCATCGTTCGTAACCACTGAAGATATTATGGCTCTGGGCGAAGAGATGATTACCACTCTATTATTAGAATTTACTAATTATGAGAGCAGAGCAGTCCCTCGCATTAAATATAAGGATGCTATTGAAAAATATGGATGTGATAAACCAGACTTAAGAATTCCCCTCGAACTACAGGATATTTCAGAGCTTGTTAAGAATGAGGAATTTAAAGTCTTTTCTGGTCCAGCAAATGATCCAAGCTCACGAGTGGTAGCGTTGAGAGTTCCTAAGGCTGAAGGTTTGACGCGAAAAAATATTGATTCATATACTGATTTTGTTGGGAAATTAGGTGCCAAGGGCCTTGCTTACATAAAAATTGTTGCTCTTGGGGAGGAGAATGGTCTTCAATCACCAATTTTAAAGTTTCTTCAGCAAGACACTGTTGATGCTATCACCGCTAGTCTGAGTGTAGAAAATGGTGACATTATTTTTTTTGGAGCTGGTAACGCAAATGTAGTCAATCTTTCTATGAGCTCATTGATTAAAAAACTGGGTGAAGAGTTAGAGTTGCTGACATGTGAATGGGCGCCATGCTGGATTGTAGATTTCCCAATGTTTGAAAGAACTAAAGACAACCAGCTCACTTCTATACATCATCCCTTTACTCTTCCAGCAGTTTCACCTAAAGAGCTCCAGGCGAATCCTGATGAAGCTTTGGCTTGTGCCTATGATTTCGTTTTAAATGGATATGAGCTGGGAGGTGGGTCTCTTAGGGTCTTTGATCCCATTATGCAGAGTGAAATATTTAGTATTTTAGGTATTGCCTCTCAAGAAGCTGAAGAGAAGTTCGGATTTCTGCTGTCAGCATTATCTTCAGGTTGCCCACCTCATGGCGGGATTGCTTTTGGGCTCGATAGAATAGTGATGCTGCTTTCTGGTACTACCAATATTAGAGATGTGATAGCCTTTCCCAAGACCCAAAGTGCTTCGTGTCTGCTGACCGATGCGCCAGGAGAAGTTTCACTAGAGCAATTAGAGGAGCTTTATATTCAATCAACTGTAGAGCAGGAATAAATCATGGCAGGTCATTCTAAATGGGCGAATATAAAACATAGAAAAGCTAGGCAAGATGCCTCAAGAGGCAAGATTTGGACTAAAGTTATTAGAGAGATAACAGTTGCAGCAAAGGGTGGACCTGATCCAGATGATAACCCAAGACTAAGGCTGGCTTTAGACAAAGCCAATGCATCCAATATGCCTAAAGATACAATAAAACGAGCCATTCAAAAGGGCTCTGGTACTGGCGAAATGGGTGTCATCGAAGAGCTAACATTCGAGGGTTACGGACCGAACGGGGTAGCTATTTTAGTTGAAACTATGACGGATAACCGGAATAGAACTGTTGCAGATGTTCGACATGCTTTTTCAAAGTTTGGCGGTAATATGGGAACAGATGGCTCGGTCGCATACTTGTTTAATAAACTTGGTATTATTCATGTCGCATCTTCCCATGAAGAAGACTTAATCATGGAGATTGCTTTAGAGGCTGGGGCGGATGACTTTATTGTGTTTGATGAGTATTTTGAAGTCATTACCAACTCTGCCAATTTATCTTCAGTAGTTGAAGTGTTGCATTCACGAGAGATTGAGACTTTAGATGCTGAAATTACAATGAGAGCAGAAACCTTGGTTCACCTAGACCAAGAAACATCTGAGAAGGTTTTAAAGATTATGAATTTTATGGATGACCTTGATGATGTTCAAGAAGTCCATACCAACGCTGAATTTCCTGATGACTTTATTGAAGAGGCTTAATTATGGCCATTAATTCGAGAACTAAAGGCGCTAATTTTGAAAGAGAAATAGGCAATCTATTAGTTCAGGAGCTTGGTTTGACGCAACCCGTTAAAAGAATTTTAGAGCAAACTCGAACCAAAGAATTGCCTGATTTAAAATTAGGTCGCTGGTGCATTGAATGCAAAAGATATGGAGATGGTGCTGAGCCTTCAGCTGAATGGTGGGAGCAGGTTTTAGCTGCAACTCAAACTGGTGAATTTCCAGCCTTGGTATATAAATTTAATCGTAGACCTATCAAGGTAAGAATTTTAGCTGGCTCACTTGTTCCAGAGTTAGACTTTTCACCCATGACCATTGATTTGATGTGGGAAGATTTTGTTGAAATTCTTCGTTACCTCTTTCAGGTAGATATTGAGCAACATGAAGCCTCAACTCAAGTGTAAGGATCTGCGTTGTCCGGTATATGTTGAAGATACTGATTTTCAAGGCGTGGTCTACCATGCAAATTATTTAAAATATTTTGAAAGAGCTAGATCAGAGTTTTTAAAAGAGCATGAGATTTCTCAAACCAAAGCTTTGCAGGCCAATGAATCCTTTATTGTAAAAAAACTAGATTTAGAGTTTTACTACCCAGCATTATTAGATGACACCTTAATAGTTAGCTCAACAGCCATCCTTACTAGCAAGGCTCGCATGCACTTTCTTCATTCAGCTCGCAATACAAAAAATGATACACTCATTATTAAAGGGGTTGTGGAAGTTTGCTATTTTGATGGCATTAAAGCCAAGCCAAAAGCTTTCCCTAAGAATTTATTAGCACTATTTGGGTAAACAGCATGGAAAATTTTTCAATTATCGATTTGTTTTTACAAGCCAGTTTAATTGTTCAGCTGGTTATGGTTGTCCTGTTGGTCATATCGGTACTTTCTTGGATTGTAATTTTTGAGAGATACTTTAATTTAAATAAAATTAAATCCGCTAACAGGTCTTTTGAAGATGAGTTTTGGTCCGGTAAAGATTTAAACGAGCTATATGAGAGCATCCAAGATATTCCACGCGACCAATTAACAGGATCTAAAAATGTTTTTAAGCATGGGTTCAGTGAATTTCTAAGATTGGCTGATGGGCAAAACATTACAACTGAAGATTTAGAGAGTGTGAATCGGTCTATAAGAGTGTCTCTTGCGAGGGAGGAGGAGGCTCTGATGACGCATTTACCCTTTTTAGCGAACGTAGGATCAGTTAGCCCTTATGTCGGCTTATTTGGAACTGTCTGGGGAATCATTAATTCATTTCAAGGCCTTTCTGATGCAACTCAAGCAACGATCAATGCAGTTGCGCCTGGTATTTCAGAGGCTTTGGTTGCAACAGCCTTAGGCTTATTTGCAGCGATCCCAGCAGTTGTAGCCTACAACCGTTTTGCTTCAGATTCTGACTCTCAATTACAGCAATCTTCTATATTTGGAGAGGAGTTAGCCAGCATTCTTTACAGGCAAACAGTCAAAGAGAGAAATTGATTTATCGTATTGGCAAAAGAAAAAAACTTAACTCAGAAATTAATGTAGTTCCGTACATTGATGTAATGCTGGTCTTGTTAATCATTTTTATGGTTTTGTCACCCTTATTAATCCAAGGCATTGAAGTTAATTTGCCCAAAACAGATACCACCAAGATGTCTATTTCAAGCGAACCGCTTGTTATCTCTATTGACAGTCAAGGAGACTATTTTCTTAATCTAGGCGAAGAGCAATTACCAATTTCCCTGACAGAGTTAAAAAATAAAGCCAAAATTATTTATGAAGCCAATCCTGATATTGAGATTGTTTTTAAGAGTGACGCCAAGGTGCCTTTTGATTTCGTAGCTAAAGGCATGGCCAGCATTCAAAGTTTAGGCATTGAAAAAATTGGCATTGTTACCTCAGGTTATGACAGTTAATTTAAGATATCTTCACGCCGCTTTTGTTTCCTTTTGCATTCATGCCATTCTTTTTCTTTACCTTTATGGGACCTTTGATCGAAACACACCTCAAACACTATTAATTTCTCAACCCCTGCAAGTTCAGCTAAAGTTTGAAGATCAAATTAAGAGGCCTGAGAAACCAGTCTTAAGAGAGCAAGAATCATTAAAAATCATGGCACCTCAAAACCAAATTTCTGCCAACTCTATTAAAATTAATGAATTAATGCCCCCCAAGATAAAAGATTCTCCTCTTTATTCAAGCGTTGATACCTTGCTGGAGCAAGAGAAAAATATTCTTCTTTCAGCAGAGCAAAAACAAATAAATATTTTTGCGCAAAAAATAATTGAGACCATAGAAAATGCATGGATGAAGCCAAGAAATATTCCAGATAATTTGATTGCCAACCTAAGACTCCATATTCAGCCTACGGGTAGAATTTTAAAAGTTGATCTTCTGCAAAGCAGTGGAAATATTAGATTTGATAACTCTGCCTTGCAAGCAGTGAGAAGGGTCGAAACATTAAATTTTTTTAAAAATATTCCATATAATTTATATGAGAAAGAGTTTCAAAAAATAGCTGTTAGCTTTAACCCATCATGAAAAAAAATCTTTTGTTGACTTTGCTTGCGCTGCCTATGATTTGCATGGGTGAGCTTTTCCTAGAAATTACCAAAGGATCAGATAATCCATTCAAAGTTGCAATCATTCCATTTGCTGGGAGTCCAAAGGTGTCAAAACCATTGCATCAAATTATACAAAATGATTTAGATAGAACAGGGGAGTTTTCTTTGTTAGATTCAAAGCTCTTACTCCCTTTAATTAAAACAGATGAAGAAATTAATTATCAAGACTGGAGCCTATTGGGCATAGATTATCTTGTAGCTGGAAATATTATTCAGAGCAAGAGCTCTGTAGATATTAATTATGATATTTATGACATTCAAAAAAGAAAAAAAATTAGAAATTCCAAAGTCTTTGGGTTACCTGGTCAGACTAGACAACTTGCGCATTACACCAGCGATGGTATTTATGAGTCTATCTCTGGAATCAAGGGAATAGCTTCAACTAAGCTGCTATATGTTAATGAGGTGAAATCTAATACACCTGAGGCTAGCTATCGCTTAATGTTAGCTGATTCGGATGGAGCTAATGAAAACACCTTATTAACAAGTTCGGAGCCTATTATCTCTCCATCATGGTCTCCAGATGGCAAGAAAGTTGCCTATGTATCTTTTGAAACCGGTTTAGCTAAAGTTTATATTCAAGATATTGCTACCGGCCAAAGAGAATCTGTTTTATCTAAAAATACACAGATTAGCTCCCCAGCATGGTCTCCAGATGGAAAATATCTTTCCTTGACCCTGTATCAAGATGGCAATGCAGAAATTTATATTCTTCGTTTGCATGACAAGACCTTGACTAGAATGACTAATCAATTTGCCATTGACACAGAATCATCTTGGTCTCCCAAGGGCAATAAAATCTTATTTACAAGCGGAAGATCAGGGTCACCCCAAATCTATGAGTTGAATTTAAGAAGGCTGAATTCCAAGGCAAGGCGCATTTCATTTGAAGGGTCCTACAATGCCAAAGCTGCATACCTGCCAAATGAAGAGGGGATCATTTTTGTTCATAGATCTGGCGATGGTTTATTCCATATTGCGATGAAATATAAAAAAGAAAACTTTATTAGGATATTAACTGAGGCCAAAATGGATGAATCTCCCAGTGTTGCTCCCAACGGTAATATGGTAATCTATGGAATAACAGAAGGAGATCAAAGCATGCTTGCAGGATTTAGCTTAAGCGGCGCTAGCTTCAAGCTTCCAGCTTCCGAAGGGGAAGTCAGAGAGCCAGCCTGGTCAAATTTTTTACGATAAATTTATTTGGACAACATAATAATGAACAAACCTACCAACACATTTTTTGCGCTAATTGCTCTAATGATTTTTACCGCATGCAGTTCCTTGCAAGTAACAGAAGAGTCTGTCTCAAATCAAGAGGTTGCTGGCGTAACTATTTCTCAAAAATCTACAGCAACACAAGCGGTTTTGGCCAATGCTGTTGTCTATTTTGAATATGATCAATACACCTTGACCAGTAAATCTATTCAGGCTCTGAAAGGAGTGGTTGGGTTAATGAAAAAGAATCCAAAAATAACATTGTCTCTCGAAGG
>DKMG01000046.1:2471-4544 GCA_002469975.1 Proteobacteria bacterium UBA7420 | reverse complement strand
CCAAGGGTGTGGCCAAAACCTCGTTCCAAGGGTTCTAATGTAATTTTTGATGTATTTTCGTCTATGTCGTCAACCTGTATGTCAGTTGGGACTAAAAGATCTATTACTGATGTTTCCATAATTTCCTTCCGTTTAATTATTATTTTGAATAAAGCTCGACAATGAGATTTTCATTAATTTCAGCACTTAAATCCGTTCGGTCAGGAACAGACTTGAATACACCCTTGAGAGTTTTTGAATCCACTTCAAGCCACTCACAGGCCTCTCTTTGCCCTGATAGCTCTAAAGCATGCTTTATTCTTAACTGAGCTTTAGATTTTTCACGAACCTCTATCTCATCACCTGCTTGCACTTGGTATGATGGAATATTTACAGTTGATCCATTCAGGTGAAAAGCTTTATGAGAAACGAGTTGACGAGCTTCAGCTCTAGTAGAGGCAAAGCCCATACGATACACAACATTATCTAATCTCTGCTCAAGGTAGG
The DNA here is from genome assembly GCA_002469975.1 of Proteobacteria bacterium UBA7420. Classification (GTDB taxonomy): domain Bacteria; phylum Pseudomonadota; class Gammaproteobacteria; order Magnimaribacterales; family D2472; genus D2472. The sequence goes on along the minus strand of DKMG01000046.1, from coordinate 4,058 downwards.
ATAAGAGATTCTCTCCAGTATTTCCCTTGGATTGTGATGCTTTTTTATAGTAGTTTCTGAACTGCTTTTCAAGCACTCCATACATTCTTCTGACTTTCTGTTTCTCTCTAAGCTGCACTCCATAATCAGATAAACGCGTTCTTCTTAAACCGTGAACGCCTGGAGCAGTCTCCATATTACATTTTGATTCAATTGCGCGTGATCCGCTTTTAAGAAAAAGGTCTGTGCCCTCTCTTCTGGAAAGTCTTAATGATGGTCCTGTATACCTTGCCATGTAATCTCCTTATACCCTACGTTTTTTTGAAGGACGACATCCATTGTGAGGCAATGGTGTAACGTCAGTAATGCTTTTAATTTTTAATCCACATGAATTAAGAGATCTAATGGCAGATTCTCTGCCGCCACCTGGTCCTCTTACTTTCACATCAAGATTAATCATCCCAAATTCTTTAGCAGCATTTCCTGCTTTTTCAGCCGCGATCTGAGCAGCAAATGGTGTGCTTTTTCTAGAACCACGAAAACCAGAGCCGCCTGAAGTTGCCCAGCATACAGTATTACCCTGCTTATCTGTAATTGTAATAATTGTATTGTTGAAGGAAGCATGCACATGCGCAATTCCATCAGAAATAACTTTTTTAACTTTTTTTCCAGTTGCCATGCGTTAAGCCCTCATTGGTTTTTTCGGTCCCTTGCGAGTCCTTGCATTTGTTTTTGTTCTTTGACCATTCACAGGAAGCTTTCTTCTATGCCTAATACCACGGTAGCAGCCTAGATCCATTAGCCTTTTGATATTGGTGCTAACAGATCGTCTTAGATCTCCTTCCACTGTATATTCAGCAACAGCAGTTCTAATTTTCTCAACCTGCTCTTCTGATAAATCAGATACTTTTTTAGAGTAATCTAACTTCAAGCTATTGCAAATCTTATGAGCTGTCGTTTTACCGATGCCAAAAATATGAGTGAGAGCAATTTCTAGATGCTTATTTTCCGGTATGTTTACGCCTGCTATTCTAGCCATATTATTCTATCCCTGTTTTTGTTTATGTTTAGGTTCTGTTTTGCATATCACATACAAAACCCCTTTACGTCTAACTGTTTTGCAATTTCTGCAAATCTTTTTTACTGATGCTCTAACTTTCATAATTATCTTTTATAGTTTTTTAAATTAGCTTTCTTAAGTAATGATGAATATTGGTTTGACATCATGTGCGACTGCACTTGCGCCATAAAATCCATCAATACAACCACAATGATTAAAACAGAAGTTCCTCCTAAGTAAAAAGAGACTCCAGCAAAATTAATAAGTGCTAATGGAAGTAAGCATATGAGTGTTAAGTAAATACTTCCAAAAACTGTCAGTCTTGCCAATACACTATCTATATAACTGGCAGTTTGGTCACCAGGTCTAATACCAGGGATAAATGCTCCTGATTTCTTCAAGTTATCTGTGACATCTTTAGTATCAAAGGTTAATGCAAGCCAGATAAAGCAAAAAGAAATAATCAGGGCTGAAAATGTAAGAACATATAGAGGCTGGCCAGGGTTCAAAGCCAAAGAGATAGTTTGCAGAAATCCGAAGGATTCAGC
>DKMG01000046.1:0-2336 GCA_002469975.1 Proteobacteria bacterium UBA7420 | reverse complement strand
CGCCTTTGTCCACGCTCGATAAATACAACAATGGCAATAACAAGCATTGCAAGAACACCAATACCAAGTAAGAGAAGAATATTCAGATCGCCTTGCCTAGCTTGCTCTAAGGCTTGGCCAATTGCACCAGGAATGCCGGTTAAAATACTAGTGGCTATGATAATTGAGATACCATTTCCGATGCCTCGCTCAGTAATTTGCTCTCCAAGCCACATTAAAAAAATTGTGCCAGCAACAACGCTAAAAACAGCAGAGACAAAGAAAGAAGTTCCTGGCTCGTAAGCTAGGCCGCTAGCTCCGAGAGTTACGCTCAAAGCAGATGCTTGAACAAAGGCGAGAACAACTGTTCCATATCTTGTGTATTGGGTGATTTGATTTCTACCAGCCTGGCCATCTTTTTTTAACTCTTGTAAATATGGAATAGAGTTAGAAAAAAGCTGCATGATAATTGCAGCAGATATATAAGGCACTACATTTAATGCAAAGATACTCATTCGCTCAAGCGCACCACCTGAGAATAAATTAAACATTTCAAGAATGGTTCCTTGGTTTTGATCAAATAAAGCAGCTAACCTTGCAGGATCAATTCCTGGAATAGGTATGTGGGTGCCCATGCGGTAGATGACAATAGCCAAGAAGACAAATCTAAGTCTTCTCCACAAATCGCTCATACCTTTATTTTGATCAGCCATATTAATTATTCAGCAGTTGCTTCCTCTGCTTTCTTGGTAGGCTTTTCGCTTACCTTTTTTGATGTTTTGACAAACTTTTCTTTCACTGGTCTTGCAATAATTTCGGCAACAGTTCCACCAGCTTTCTCAATAGATTCTTTTGCTCCGCGAGTTACGTGAACACCAGACACTGTCATTGGTTGAGCCATTTCATGAATACCAAATATTTTTACCTTTTTGGTAGCCTTGGATACCACTCTGCCAGCCTTCAAGGAATCTAGTGTGACTTCGCTCATAGAGGCAATATCTTTTAAATTAACATCTTTAGTTGCCCTGTTAACCCGCGATGAAAAACCAAACTTTGGGACTCTCTGTTGCAATGGCATTTGCCCACCTTCAAATCCTCTAGCAATAGATCCACCTGATCTTGATTTCTGACCTTTATGCCCACGACCAGCCGTCTTGCCTGTACCAGATCCAATACCTCTACCAACGCGTTTTCTATTCTTGGTTGTACCTGTACTGGAGAGGGTATTTAGCCCTAAGGTATTATTTGATTCTGTATTTTCCATTTTTAACTCTCTAAGATTTGTACCATATCTCTAATTTTATTGATCATCCCTCTATTGCTAGGAGTATCTTCAACTGAAACTGTTTGGTTAAGTCGTCTAAAACCAAGCCCTTTAACGCACTTCTTGTGATTGGGAATTCTGCCAATACTGCTTTTAATAAGCTTAATGTTGATAGTTGTATTGCTCATGATATATCCGCTGTTTTCTTGCCTCTTCGGGTTGCTACTTGCTCTGGTGACTCCATGGAACGCAAAGCATTAATTGTTGCTCTAACAACATTGACTGGATTGGTAGATCCGTAACATTTCGCCAAAACATTTTGCACGCCAACTAGCTCTAATACTGCCCTCATTGCACCACCAGCAATAATACCGGTACCAGCTGATGCTGGCTGCATATATACCTTTGCTGCTCCGTGCTTTGCTTTGACTGGATACCATAAAGTTGAAGCATTAAGACTAACATCTACCATGTTACGTCTTGCGTTCTCCATAGCTTTTTGGATAGCAATAGGGACTTCTTTCGCTTTGCCTCTTCCGAAGCCTACCTTGCCCTTGCCATCTCCAACAACACATAGTGCTGTAAAGCCAAAAATACGGCCCCCTTTAACTACCTTGGCAACCCTATTAACCTGAACAAGTTTCTCTTCCAGAGCATCTTGTTGCTGCAAGTTATTATTTTGTTGATTCATTTTTTTTAAAACTCCAATCCAGCTTCGCGAGCTGATTCTGCAATTGCTTTTATACGGCCATGATATTTGTAGCCAGATCTGTCAAATACAACCTTGCTAATTCCTGCTGCAAGAGCTCTTTCCGCAACTCTTTGCCCAACTACTTTTGCTGAATCAATATTATTCAACTGCATTTTCTCGGCTTTCTCGTTTGTGGAGGCTGATGCCAAAACTTTAGATCCAGAAGCATCAAAAACTTGAGCGTAAAGATTTTGCGAGGATTTAAATACTGAAAGTCTTGGTTTATCCTGTTGAGATATTCTAATCCGAGTCTTGCCAGATCGTCTTATTCTTGATTCTGCTTTTGAACTCATGTTTTATGCTCCTGCTGCTTTTTTAGCTTCTTTTCTGCGTATGATTTCA
>DKMG01000103.1:20477-25276 GCA_002469975.1 Proteobacteria bacterium UBA7420 | reverse complement strand
TCCCGTAGGGGAGTCGAACCCCTGTTGCCGAGATGAAAACCCGGTGTCCTAGGCCTCTAGACGAACGGGACTAGATTGCGGCAATTATAAAAGCTAAAACCCTATATTAAAAGACCAAAGTCTTATTTAATCTGTTTATTGACCGCCTTCAAAAACCCTCTTAAAAAATTGCCTTCCATTTGATCTGGATACAGGCGCCTAAACATTCTTTCCATGCGCGTGAGGATCTGCTTAGGGTTAGCGGGATCAATTAACTTAAGATTAAAAACAGTCTCATTAAAATGCTCAATCAAATGCGTAAGTTCCTCGGCGGTGTACTCAGGAAAATCTTGCCATGGTCCAATGGGTTTGCTCTGCGAGGCTTGGTATAACTCATAACAAACAACCTGCGTCGACATAGCAATATTTAAAACTGGGTACTCAGGGTCTGCTGGTATTATCAGGTGCTTATTTGATAGTTGCAGCTCCTCATTGGTCAGCCCCCTATCCTCTCGACCAAATAGAATGGAAACCTCGATCTTTTCTGCAGCCAACTGATTGATTTCTTGTGCTGCATCTTTTGCGGATGCCACTGGCCATTCAATGGTCCTCTCTCGAGCTGAGGTAGCAAAAATAACCTTAGAATTCTTAACAGCCTCATCAATGGTGCGAAATACTCTGGCTCCGTCTAAAACATTACCAGCATTACCTGCCAAGGCAGTAGCCTCGGGGTCGGGAAACTTTTTAGGATTGATAAGTGCGAGTTTGCTTAAACCCATATTTTTCATAGCTCTGGCCACCGAGCCAATGTTTCCCGGGTGAGAGGTTTCTACCAGGACGATCTGTACAAATTGATTAATAGGATTCATGGAACTATTATCATCATTTCCAGTACAATATGCGACATGTCAAAGCCTGCTTTATTAAACGTCGCCCTCATTGCTGCAAATATTGGAGCTGCTGAGCTCGAATTTGCTGTAAAAAAAGTGCATATCCTAGATGTCATCAAAAAAGGTCCGACCGACTATGTGACCGAAGTCGATCGCAAGGTTGAAGATATCGTCTTTGAGGAAATCAAAAAATACTATCCTGAAGACAATTTTCTAGGGGAAGAATCTGGTCACGAGGTTAACAATTCAGATACAACCTGGGTCTTAGACCCCATCGACGGAACAACCAACTTCATTCATGGCTACCCACAATACTGTATCTCGCTAGCCTGCGTGGTCAATGGCCAAACGCAACATGCTGTCATCATTGATCCCACTCGAAGAGAAGAATTTAGTGCTTCTAGAGGTAAAGGAGCAGAGCTTAATGGGGAGCGCATTAGAGTCAGCAAGAGAGCGGGCATCAAAGATGCTCTACTCGGAAACACCTCTCACATTAACGAGTCTCAAAACTACTCATTTGATAACATCGCCGCTTTCAGAGCCCTGTATCAGCATGGTCTAACAATTAGACGGTCTGGATGCTCGGCTCTTGATTTGGCCTATGTTGCAGCAGGACGATTGGATGGTTTTTGGGCAAATGGCTTGTCAATATGGGATGTGGCTGCAGGACTTCTTATTGCTCAGGAAGCTGGAGCCTTGACCAGTAACTTTGTAGGCAACCCAGATGTCACTGACTCAGATCACTATCTTTGCGCATCACCTAAATGTTTTAAGCCCATGTTAGAGGCTATTCAGCCTAACTTTAAAATTAAAGAAGCCTAAGGCATCTCATCAAATTCAGCGCCCTCAGGCTCTGGGATAGCTAAATCATCTTGGGTAATGGACAAGCCTAGCAGCATGTTAGCAACGACGTAAATAGACGAATAAGTTCCAACCAAGACACCAATAATTAGCGCCTCACTAAACCCTCTAATCATTTCACCACCAAAGAAAAATAAGGCAAAGAGCACTAGCAAAGTTGTTAAAGAGGTAATCAAAGTTCTAGATAGTGTTTGATTGATGGATCGATTAACAATCTCTTCAGGTTCAAATCCCCTCTCGCCTCTAAAATTTTCTCTAATTCTATCTGAGACAACAATGGTGTCATTCAAGGAGTAGCCAATCACTGCAAGCAATGCAGCTAAAACAGTTAAATCAAAATCCCAAGCAAACAATGAGAAAAGCCCAAGGATGATTACTACATCGTGAGCTAGGGCTGTCACCGCGCCTAATGCAAATTTGTATTGAAATCTAAAAGCCACATAAAGTAAGATCATTCCAAGCGCCACCAGCATGCCCAGCCCACCTTGATCTCTTAACTCAGAACCAACCTGAGGCCCAACAAACTCGATTCTTTGGAGCTCTAATGAAGAATCATCTGCTTGTAAGAAAGCAAAGATGGTATCGCCAATTTGACTGCTGCCATCCTTGTCTGCCACTTTAATTAACACGTCTGTGTTGGAGCCAAAATTAACAACCTGGAAATCATCAAAGCCATTGCTAGACATGAGATCCCTGATCTCATTAAGGTCTGCAGCTTCGGAATAGGACACTTCAATCAAAGTCCCGCCACTAAAATCTAACCCAAGATTTAGACCTCTAAGACCTAGAGACAAAATGGACAAGACCAACAAAGACAAAGAGACAATGGTCGCTATCTTGCGATAGCTCATAAAAGGAATATTAAGGTTTGTCATACTCTGAGCTCCTGAATATTCTTGTTCCCATACATAAGGTTAATAATTGCTCTGGTACCCATAATAGCTGTGAACATGGATGTAATGATTCCAATAGACAAGGTGATGGCAAAACCTTTGATAGGTCCTGTGCCAATAGCATAGAGGACAATGGAAGCTATCAAGGTTGTAACATTGGCATCAAAAATTGTAACAAAGGCTCTAGAAAATCCTTCTTGAATAGCTGTTTGAGGATCTTTGCCCTCTGCTAACTCTTCTCTAATGCGAGAAAAAATCAGCACATTGGCATCAACCGCCATGCCAATGGTTAAGACAATACCTGCAATACCTGGAAGGGTGAGTGTTGCTCCAAGTAGCGACATAAAACCAGTAATTAGAACAACATTGGCAAACAATGCAATATTCGCAGCCAAGCCAAACCAACGGTAGTAAAACAACATGAATGCAATAACAGATAGCAAACCAATGATGATGGAGCGAACGCCCAGCTCAATGTTTTCTTTTCCAAGACTTGGTCCCACTGTCCTTTCTTCAACAAACTTCATCGGGGCTGCTAAAGCACCAGCTCTCAGTAATAAAGCCAGCTCGCTGGCTTCTTGTGGCGATCCAACGCCTGTGATTCTAAAGCTGGTTCCAAGAACTGCTTGAACCGTTGCCAGGCTAATAATACTTTTTTCAATGTAAGAGGTTTGCTCGATGAGCTCATCACCATTCTCATCGACCGTAAGAACAGACTTATTTTTTCTTTCAACAAATAAAACACCCAGCTTTCTCCCAATGTTTCCACTGGTGGCTTTTTGCATGGCTCGTCCGCCCTGCATATCAAGGGAAATATTAACTTGAGCAAATCCACTCTCATCAAACCCTGAACTAGCGTTAGTAACTCTCTCACCAGCCACTATGACATTTTTTTCTAGGTAGGCTGCTCCCATTCTTTCGTCTTGATAATCAAACTCTTCCTTGCGTAAACGTGAGGTCGTGGATGCGGCTTCGAGTCTAAACTCCAGGTTGGCAGTTTTACCAATGATTTTCTTAGCGGCAGTTGTGTCCTGAACGCCTGGTAACTCAACCACAATTCTGCTGCTGCCTTGACGCTGAACAATGGGTTCAGATACGCCGAGCTCATTTACCCTGTTACGCAAAGTCATTAAATTTTGACCCACCGCATAATCTCTAATCTCTTTGATCGCTGATTGTGAGTAAGCAAGGGATACTCTGTTACGAATGGTGCTTGGTTGCAGGTCATATAGAGCAGTTCCTACCGCAGTGATGTTGTCATCACCAAAAATCTTTAAGGCTTTGTTGTAATCCTCATCGCCCACAAATTCAAAAATTAGTTGCTTGTCTTTCTTTTGAGAGCTTTCAACACTAATGCGGTCGTCCCTAAATCTTTTCCTATACTGATTGAGCAGCGAATCTAAGCGATTATCCAGAGCGCTTTCGATGTCAACCTCTAAGAGAAAATGAACGCCCCCCGATAAGTCTAACCCTAGCTTGAGTGGTCCCCCTCCAATATCTCTTAACCACTGTGGTGTTGAAGGCTCCAAGTTGAGTGCAACAATCGCCCTATCTAGCAAAATCCTTTGCAAAGCAGACTTGGCAGCTAGCTGATCATCAAAGGATGAGAACTTAGCAACAATATTATTATCTTTTAGACCTATAGACTCTGAGTTAATGTTTGTTGAAGCAAGAATCTCTGTCACCTGATCTAACAGAGGCTGATCAGCAGATTTCCCGGAATCTGTGTATGCAATTTGAATTGCAGGTTTAGCAGGGTAAAGATTTGGCAATGAATAGATGACCCCAATGGCTAGCACCATTAAAATAAAAGCGTGGGTTCCTGCTGAAAATCTATTCATAAAAAACTCTTAGTCTATTGAAGCAATGGTGCCTTTGGGTAAGGTGTTAGCTATAGCTGTTTTTTGAAGTTTAAAAGTAATGTTCTCACTCACCTCAATTGAAACATAAGGGCCCTTAATCTCTTTAATACGACCAATGATTCCTCCAGCTGCTACAACCTCATCGCCTTTCTCAAGCTCATCCATCATTGCCTGTAAAGCCTTCATACGCTTTTGCTGAGGCCTAATAGTCATAAAATACATGAGGGCTAAAAACCCTATAAAAAATACTAAAACAGGATCTGGTAAATACCAGGGTAATTGAGCTTGTGATTCGTTCATAAAATCTCCCTAGA
>DKMG01000103.1:3246-20461 GCA_002469975.1 Proteobacteria bacterium UBA7420 | reverse complement strand
AATCTGACGCAATAGATTCACGAATATCTTTCATCAAGGACTGATAGTAATAAATGTTATGGAAGCTATTCAGGATGGAGCCAAGCATTTCATTTGTTTTATCCAGATGGTTTAAATACGCTTGTGAATAGTTTTGGCATACCTTGCAGCCACAATCAGGATCCACGGGATCTTCATTAGCTTTACTAGGAGCATTTCTAATATTAAGAGCCCCATAAGATGTGATTAATTGTCCATTGCGAGCATTGCGAGTTGGCAGTACACAATCAAACATATCAATGCCGTAAAAAACCGCCTCCACAATATCCTCAGGCTTTCCAACCCCCATTAAATAATGCGGCTTGTCTGCTGGAAGATGAGGTGCAAGAGCATGGAGAATTCTAGTCTTATCGTCCTTGGGTTCTCCAACACTCAAACCGCCAACGGCAATGCCATCAAAGCCAATCTTGCTGAGGCCTGATAACGACTCCAGCCTTAGGTCCTCGTACATGCCACCTTGCACAATCCCAAAGAGCGCTGAATCTGATTGATGTGCATCTCTAGATCTGTGAGCCCATCGCATGGAAAGTTCCATAGATTTTCGTGCAACCTCATGCTCAGATGGATACGGCGTACACTCATCTAGCACCATCACAATGTCTGATCCCAGATTCGCCTGAATTCTCATGGAGTCCTCAGGGCTCATAAAGTGTTTCTTGCCATCGTATGGTGACTGAAAAGCAATGCCCTCCTCGGTGAGCTTGGCTAAATCGCCTAAACTCCAGACCTGAAAGCCACCCGAGTCAGTTAAGATGGGTTTATCCCAGTTTGAGAATTTATGCAGGCCTCCTAAATTCTTAACTAGCTCATCTCCTGGGCGAAGCATTAAGTGGTAAGTATTACCAAGGATGATTTCTGCTCCAGTCTCCAAGAGATTATCTACCTCTAAAGCCTTAACAGTTCCATTAGTTCCCACAGGCATAAAAGCTGGAGTTTGGATATTTCCTCTCGAAAATTGCAGCTCACCTCTTCGAGCAAAGCCATCGGTTGCTGAAATATTAAATTTCATGTTTCTTTAGTAGCATGGCATCGCCATAAGACAGAAAGCGATACTCTTGGTCTACTGCTAACTGATAGAGATCAATCATTTTTTCATACCCAATAAAGGCAGCGACCAGCATTAACAATGAAGATTTAGGTAAATGAAAATTGGTGATCATGAGGTCCACCACTTTAAACTTATAACCCGGATAAATAAATAGCTGAGTCTCACCAGAGAACGGTTGCAACCCTTTCTGACAAGCTGTCTCCAAGGCTCTTACAGAGGTTGTGCCTACCGCTATGATCCTGCCTCCTCGAGCTTTAGTCTCTTTAACCTGCTCAATCAAATGAGCATCTACCTCAATTAACTCTTTGTGAATTTGGTGATCCGTGATGACTTCAGCTTGAACAGGTTGAAAAGTACCTGCTCCCACCTGAAGATTTACATACCCAAGATTCACGCCTTTACTCTGAATCTCCTCAAGCAATTGGGCATCAAAATGCATCCCAGCTGTAGGTGCAGCAACAGATTCTTTGCGTTCACTATTTGCATAAATAGTTTCATATCGCTCTTTATCAATTGTTTCTGCTGAGCGCTGCATATATGGCGGCAACGGTATCTCACCATATGATTCAAAGATCTCGTGCGGGTCTAAAGACCAATCTAAAATAAAAAAATTATCCTGACGCCCAATAACAATAGCTGAGAATTCTTTGGCATCATAAAAGAACATTAATTTAGCCTGTTCTTTGGGTGCTCTAGAGGATTTTATTTGAACGAGAGTTTGTTGACTAGTTAAAAACCTTTCAAGAAAAATTTCTACTTTGCCACCTGTGCTCTTTTCGCCAAAAAGGCGCGCCGGAATGACTGAGGTTTGATTCACAACCAGTAAGTCGCCCTCCTCCATGTAAGAAGGAACGTCTTTAAAATGCTGATGCTTAATCTCATCTATACAAGCAAGCAACCTTGAATCCACACGGTTTTTCGAGGGGTATTGTGCAATCAAGTGCTCGGGAAGATCGTAATTGAATTTTTCAGTTTTCATGCAAGGAGATCATTCTAAAAGATGTTCTTCTCAGCTACAATGCGAATCAAGCCCCATTGGCGGAATTGGTAGACGCGCGCGATTCAAAATCGCGTTCCTTCGGGAGTACCTGTTCGACTCAGGTATGGGGCACCAATCCTAAAACAAGATACAAATTGTTTAAGGGCTAAGTTTTTGTAAAATCAATAATATCAAGTAAAGTCTCCAAAGATGCATAACTTAAATTCTTATAATCGAATGGTGATAAAGATTGGCTCAGCGGTGGTAGTAGACCCTAGAGGCAAAATTAATCATTTATTTTTAGCTAATTTAGCCAGTGATATTGCGTGGCTCAAAAAAAAACAGAAAGAAGTGATAGTGGTCTCATCAGGAGCTATAGCATTGGGGAGGAAAAATATTGCACTTCCAATGGCCTCATCTCTTGCTGAATCTCAAGCACTTGCGGCGCATGGGCAAATTGAACTCATGATTGCATGGAAAAAGCATCTAAATAAACACAGCATTCATGTCGGGCAAATGTTGCTGACACCCAGGGAGACTGAGTTAAAAATCTCTTCAGACAATGCCAAGCAAACCATCGCTAAGCTCTTGGAGGTAGGATGTCTCCCAGTCATTAATGAGAACGATAGCACAGCAACTGATGAGATTAAATTTGGTGACAATGATTTATTGGCTGCAAAAATTTCGAAGCTTTTTAAAGCAGATTTACTGATTGTTCTATCCAGTGTTGATGGTCTGTATTCATCAGAATCTGATGTAAAAAATAATAACGCCCTGGGTTTAATAAGAGAGGTCTCGAAGATTACTCCTAAGATTAAAAGCATGGGTGGTCAGGCCAGCGGCTCGGGCAAGGGTGGAATGATATCCAAGATTGAAGCTGCTGACATATGTTTTAAAAATAAATGTGACATGGTAATAACCTCTGGCAATAAAAAGAAACCAATTTCAGGTTTAAATGCTAGAGCAAGGGCTACTTGGTTCGTAAAAAAATGAACGTTGACTTGAAACAGCAACTCTATGAAATGGGCGAGCAGGCCAAAAAAGCGAGCTCTATTCTCAACACCTCCTCCTCCGTTCAAAAGAATAGTTTTTTTGATTTTGCAATTTTAGAAATAAAGACAAGCTCAAGCTTCATACTTGAGGCTAATGCCCAAGAAATTGCACAAGCCCAAAAGAATGGAAAAGATGACGCTTTCATTGATCGCCTAACCCTTAATCGTGAGCGCCTAGCTGCGATGTGCGCAACATTAAAGGAAATAAAGCTCTTTGATGAGCCTGTAGGAAAAGTTTTAGCAAACTGGGATAGGCCTAATGGCTTAAATATCTCAAGAGTCTCCACCCCTCTAGGAGTGATAGGGTTGATTTTTGAGAGTCGGCCTAACGTTGCATGCGATGCAGGTGCATTGTGCTTGAAATCAGGAAATGCTGTAATTTTAAGAAGTGGCAAAGATGGTCTCAAGTCAGCTTCGGCTATCGTGGATGCACTGAGAAAGGCTCTAATTAAAGCTAGTCTGCCTGAAAATTCTATTCAAATCGTCCCTTCAGAAAGTAGAGAAGCGGCCACTTTGATGCTTGAAGGTTTAAACAGTGCCATCGATGTAATAGTACCAAGAGGTGGTAAAAGCTTAGTTGCAGAGGTGAAGAGGTCAGCAAAAGTTCCAGTTTTCGGCCATTTAGAAGGTATTTGTCATGTCTATGTGGATCAGCATGCGAATCAAGTAAAGGCACTAGCCATTTGCATTAATGCCAAAATGAGAAGAACGGGAATTTGTGGAGCGGCTGAAACAATTTTGATTCACCAGGGTATTGCTGATGAGTTTGGCTTGCAGTTAATTTGTGAACTAAAATCACTGGATTGTGAAATTCGTGGCTGCGATAACATCAGAGCATTAGATGCATCTATTATTCCTGCCATCGAGGATGATTGGTCAACTGAATATCTCGCACCCATTATCAGCATTAAGGTTGTGAGCGATGTTAGAGAAGCAGTTGATCATATTAACCAATATAGTACTGGGCACACAGAATCTATTGTGAGTGAAAACAAAGAGACTCAAGAGGTATTCACCTCATCAATCGATAGTGCCATTCTAATGATTAACGCCTCCACGCAATTTGCTGACGGTGGTGAGTTTGGCTTGGGAGGTGAGATAGGTATTGCGACTGGAAAATTTCATGCAAGAGGCCCTGTGGGAATAGATCAGCTGACAAGCTTTAAATATATTGTGTCTGGCAATGGCCAAATAAGAGATTAATCTTCCTCATCTAGGCTAAAAAATTACAGCTAAGAAAAGTTAAATATAAATATCAAATCTGGTGGTCTTACCGGAAACTTGATAGTTGATTCCTGTTGCAAATGCCTCAGCTTTTATAGGCCTTTTAACGATCATTTTTTTTACTGGCATAAGCTGCAAGACTTCAAAATCTTTTTGAGGGTCATTCTGCAACATCTCTGTTTCTAAAATCTTAGCTAAATAGTCCATCTGCCCTGAGCCTAGTGCAGTTTTCTTGGGTGCTGGATACATGGGATCAAAATAAATAACATCAAAATTACTTGCCTCTGCTGTAAAAGTACAAGCATTGCCTTGAGTTAAAGTGAGGTTATCTAAGAGGTTTGCATAAGAATCTCCACTTCTGCTTAATGCATCTTGCAGCAATAAATATAGCAACTTGCTTTGCTCAACCGCGGTCACTTGATGGCCTAAACTGAGAAATAACAAGGTATCCTGAAGCAATCCTGCGGTGCAATCTAGAATGTTTAGGGGCTTATCTGATTTTCCGAGAGCTTTTTTAATTAGTTTTTCATGATCTGCTCGTTTTAGCCTCCAGCCACTAGAGCCTGAAGTAAAATCTATGTGAAATTTATTTGATGCCCTTGCGTCGGGATGAAAGAAAGATAAGCCTGAGCTGCCTAACTCTAAAAAAGCTCCTGGAAAATCATTGCGACTAGGCAATGCATCCAGCCCTATTGAGCTAGCAAGAATTTCTGCATGTGATTTATCAGTCTCTGTGGTATAAAAAAAACTACAGTTCATAAAAGCAATAATACTAAGCCCAGTCCCAGTCGATAGATCACAAATGGAGTCATTCCAATTCTTTCAACAAATTGCAAGAAGATCTTGATGGTTAAAAAAGCAATTAAGGCAGAAGCTAAAAACCCAGTCAGTAAAATTACCAAGTCGTCTGCAGTTAAAATAAAAGCATCTTTGAGCACCATCAGGACAAGGGCACCAAGAATTGTTGGGATGCTTAATAGAAAAGCAAATTTAGATGAGTCCTTGATGTTTAGGCCGACCAGCAAAGCGCCAGTCATTGCCATACCTGATCTTGAGGCACCAGGAAAAATAGCTAAAGCCTGCAGACAACCAATGGCAAGGGCAGCCCCAAGGGTTAAGCCCAACAGGCTCTTGTTCTGAGATGAAAATTTAAAGGCAAACAGCAGGAGACCAGCAAAGACTAGGTTGGCCCAAGCAATAGATTCAATGCTGCTGTTTCTTGATTCAATTAAATCTGAGGAGATCAGACCCACAAAGACGATTGGCAGTGTCGCAATAATTAAGTATAGGCCAAGATTAAAATCTTCTAGGTTGCGACCATGCGTCCAAGGCAGCCATGCGCGAATCAGTCTTATTAAGTCATCTTTAAAATAAACTAGAACTGCGGCCAAGGTTCCCCCATGCACAGCAATATCAAAGATCAATCCAAAATCCTTGGTTCCAAATAACAATGATGGAAAAAGTAGATGGGCAGAACTGGAAACTGGTAAAAATTCTGTTAACCCCTGGATACAGGCTAAGAGTAAAGCTAGAAAAAAGTCATGGATCATTTTTTCTGATACTCGGGCGTCTTGAGGTACACAGGATTTGCCAGCTCAGGGTCAAAAGTTTTGCCTGTCTCAAGCTCAATCTTTGCTAATGCTGCCACTGATTCTGCACCAGCCTGAGCTAAAGCAAGATAGCGTGAGTGACTGTCTATGGTCTGAGACCAGCCGGAGCCAATAAAATAAGAGGAGCTGTTGGATTGATAAGCATCTAATTCTTCGAAGCTCGTAACTAATTCTTGACCCACGCTCTCAATGCCGGTCAATGACTTGGTGAAGACTCCAAAATAACTTTCATTCTGATCGGCCTCTAGAGCAACCAGAATCTCAGCTTCATCCTCATCGATCCATTGGGCGGCCTCGTGTGCCAGCGCTTTTAAATTAGAGATGGGGATTAATGGTAAATTTTTAACGACCGCTATAGGTTTTAAAAATGATGCTGTAATTCTTAATGCAGTGTATGAACCTGGCCCTTGAGCAAAGGCTAGAGCATCCAAAGAATCAAAATCAGTGGTAGTGTCAAAGTCAATTCTAGAAAAAAGCTCGCCCCACTCTGGCCTTAACTTCCTTTCATGTGTTTGTGTAAAAGTATTGATTTCATCGCCTGCTAACAGGGCAATGGAGGAGTAAGTCCCACTGATATCCAGGGCCAAAATTTTCATGAGCTAGAAATGTTTCTTGATTGCCTCAAAGACTTTCTGAACCTCCATGGAGCCATCTACCTTGACATAATTCAATGAATTGTCAGTTGATTTCTCCTGATAGTACTCAACCAATGGCTTGGTTTCCTCATGATAAACATTTAAACGATGCTTCACAGTGTCCGGTAAATCATCTTCTCGTTGGATCAGGGGCTCACCGGTTTCGTCATCAAGCCCATCATGTCTAGGTGGTTGATAAATAAGATGGTAATTTCTACCTGAACCAGGATGTACTCTTCTACCAGACATTCGATTAACAATAATTTCATCAACGACATTAATTTCAATAACATGGGTAAACTCAATATTATTTTGCACGCACAAGTCAGCTTGTCCTGCGGTTCTGATGCAGCCATCAAATAAAAATCCTGAACCACAATCTGGCTGAGAGATTCTATCTGAAATGAGTTCGATAATAATTTCATCAGACACTAAACTGCCTGATTTCATAACACTGCTCACTTTTTGACCCAATTCATTGCCTGAGGCAATGGCTGCCCGAAGCATGTCACCAGTGCTAATTTTGGGAATGTTTAATGAGCTGCAGATTAGGTCAGCTTGAGTGCCTTTTCCAGCCCCGGGAGGGCCAATAAGTAATAGTTTTTTCATACTTCCAATATTGCAAATGCTATTAGGTAGTTACTGTCATCGGACAGACTAACATGGGATTTAGTGATGCCCAAGTCTCTAGCATAAGATTTTACCTCTTTTGAGAAGACTATCTCTGGTTTGCCAGAATCATCTCTTAATATCTGAATCGCTTGAGGAAAAATTGGTTTTCGAAATCCTGTTCCAAAGGCTTTTGCTATAGCTTCTTTTGCAGCAAATTGCTTCCCAAGATAGCACAGCCCTTGCTCTTGTTTAAGATCTTTAAATTGAGCCAGCTCGTCTGGTCCCAGTATCTTCTGGGCGAAAGCCAGGGGAGATTTCATCGCCTGTATGCGACCTAGATCTACCAAGTCTGTTCCGATGCCAAATATCATATTTTAATTTTTTTAAAAAATTCCCTGCTGCTCAATTCTCTGCCATCCAGGCAAGCTGTAATAGCAGCCTGCGAGAGCTGCTTTAATTTTAACTTATCAATACTCACAAGATCACGATTCTTGATTGAATAAATTTCATCTGCTGTAAAGCCAAAATCATCACTTGAAGGGTAGAATCCTCTCTCGGGCTTGTAAGAGTAAACCAAAGAATCTTTAAATTCAGAATTCTCGTTCATGTCAGTCTCAAAATTGATGCCATAACCCAGGACATCAAGAAGGTCTAGCTCAAAGATACGCAAGGCTGATTCATTGATGGCATCTGAGCGGGCAAGATCCACAAAAGTACTATACAGTTGATACAACTCAAGATTAGCCAAACCCTTCGGCAGCAGCCTAATCATTAGCTCATTTACATACAGATATGTGTATAAATCATGAGGGCCCTTAGCAGACTGGGATAGATAATTAGAATCAATTTGAGTCAGAGTTTTCATCTCTGATTTGCCTGTTACCATTATCTTTAGAGCTGAAAAAGGTAGCAAATGACCAAAAAACTTAGACCGAGGATTTTTTGCTCCCTTGGCAACAATAGATACTTTTCCTGAAGACTCTGAAAATATATCTGCGATGATGGAAGTATCACCAAACGACCTGGCGTGCAGAAGGAAGCAAGGCTCCCAGCTATGAGGAGTCATGGTTGCTGCCCACGCCCAGACTACTTAGGTACTGCGCATCATTATTCCAATTCTTATTAACTTTCACAAAAGTTTTTAACATCACTTTTTTATTAAGCATCTTCTCTAACTCGAGGCGAGTTTGCTGCCCAATTCTTTTCAGGTTAGATCCCTGATGGCCGATCACTATACTTTTCTGGCTATCTCGAGCAACGTAAATAATCACACCAATTGAAAGCATTTTCTCTTCCATGGCTTTCGTTTCCACAACCACATAAGTCTCATGAGGCAATTCATCCCCAAGAGATCTGATAATTTTTTCTCTCACAAGCTCGCTGATAAAAAAGTTATCAGGCATTTCTTTCTCTTCAGCTTCGGCTGGATAGAGATGATTATTTTCTGGGAGAGCTTGTTTAATACAACCTAATAAGTCATCAATTCCTTCATTCTTAAGAGCAGAGATGGGCACGTAATCAAGAAAAGAATACTGAGCATCTATCTCTTGGATGATCGGCAGTAACTCATTTTTATTTTGCACCTGATCAACTTTATTAAAGACGCAAATAGCATTGGCCTTGGTATCAATAATCTTCTGAAGCACTTCTCTGTCTTGCTCTTGAAGAGAGGCCCGTTGAATTAAAAATAGTACCAAATCAGAGTCCTCTATCACGCTTAATGCTGAATGATTAAGAACTTTGTTCAATGTTTTTTTCGCTTGCATATGAATGCCAGGCGTATCAAGAAAAATCATCTGGTGCGCCTCATCTGTTTTGACGCCTAGAATATTATTTCGGGTGGTTTGTGATTTTCTAGAGGTAATGGAGATTTTTTTATCGAGGATGGTATTAATCAGAGTTGATTTACCCACATTGGGTTTTCCAACGATAGAGATATAGCCACAGAAAGTTTTCTTCATGATTGCCCCAAGCTTTGTAGAGCTAATTGAGCTGCTTTTTGCTCTGCTTCTTTTTTTATGTCTGCGGATGCTGAGAAGATCTTACCTGCAAGACTCACTTCACAATAAAAATGAGTGCCTTCCTCGTTGGGCGTAACTTGGTATTGAGGAAGACCCTGATTCATGGCTTGCAATGCTTCTTGCAGCAAAGATTTCGCATCTTTGAACTCATCTGTTTCGTCTAGCGAAGCAAGCTTGTAGCTAAATATGTTCAAGACAAAGGTTTTGGCTTCCTCTGAACCAAGATCAATAAATACAGCACCAACGCAAGCTTCAAGAGTCCCTGCATAGATAGAATGTTTGTGTGTCTCGTCAAGGTTCTCTGTGCCCTTTGAAACTTGCAGTTGAGTTTTACACTCCAATTGCAAAAAAATCTCAGAAAGAGACTGGGTGTTGACCAGCGAGGCGCGCATTTGAGTTAAGACCCCCTCATCTAGATCAGGAAATTTATTAAAAAGGTATTCTGACATTACTATTTCAAGTACTGCGTCACCAAGAAATTCAAGCCGCTCATTGTTCCGTGTTCTTGAAACGCTTTTATGAACAAGGGCTTGTTTAAAACTCAGCAATTCGGTGTATGCGCTGCTAATCTGAATTGCGCTACTCATACCAGTTAATTGATGAATCCTGTCCTGCCAAATGTTGGCAAACAAGCCCAACATTCCCAAGTCATCCATATCAACTCTCCTGTTCCCATAAAATTCTCTCGAGGAACAAACCCCCAGTAACGAGAATCACTGGAGTTATCTCGATTATCACCCATGACAAAATATTGATTGGCTGGGACAGAGAATTCCTCTGGGTAGGATGCGCTGCCACCCTGAAGCCTAATGACTCTTTGAGAATTTTGAAATACTTCCTCCAGCAAAGTTTCCTGGCCATTCACAGCAATGAGCTTTTGATCAATAGGGTTACCGTTTACATATAATTTTTTATTAATGTATCGGATGGTATCACCGGGCTTTCCAATTAAGCGTTTGATGTAGGGAACATTTATATGTGGGGGGATAAACACAACAACGTCTCCATACTCTGGATCTGCAGCAAAAGCAAAAGGCTCACCCACTCTATTCACCTTTAAGCCATAACTATGTTTATTGACTAGGATGAAATCTCCAACTTGAAGACCAGGGATCATGGATCCGGATGGTATTTGATATGGTTCATACATGAAGGTTCTTAAAATAAAGATAAAGAAGACAGGCAAAAACCATCCCTTGCCTGTAGTAATAAGCAGGTTATTTTTCTTGATCATGCCTGCGATAAGGATGATCAGACAGATGATTGACCCGAGTAATAATACAATGCCCAAATCACCAGCATTGACAAAAATTCTATAAATACCTAGCAATGCTGCTAAAAAGCCTACAGTGTAAATTGTTTGCTGAATTGGCTCTGTGAGAGTATCTGCTAGAACCTTGTGAATCCATAATCCTATTAAGAAACCCACAGAGAGCAAGGCAATAATAAACACTGGATCACTGAACACTACTTCTCTCCTGAATTAAAATAGTTTAAAAATGCCTCTTGGGGAATTGACACTCTTCCAAATTGCTTCATCTTTTTCTTGCCTTCTTTTTGCTTTTCTAATAATTTCTTTTTACGACTGATATCACCGCCATAACACTTGGCTGTAACATTTTTTCTTAACGCTTTAACTGTTTCGCGTGAAATAATCTTAGAGCCCAGCGCCACTTGAATGGGGATATCAAACATTTGCCTGGGGATAAGTTTTTGTAGGTTTTTAGCAACATCTCGCCCTCTGGTCATAGCAAAATCTTTGTGGATGATGATGGATAGCGCATCAATTACATCATTATTTAACAGGACATCAATTTTGACCAAATTAGATGCTTGAAAATTCGTAATATTGTATTCAATTGAGGCATAGCCCTTGGTGGTGGATTTAAGTCGATCAAAAAAATCAATGATCACTTCAGCTAGGGGCATCTCAAATACCATGGATACTTGATTGCCAAAGTATGTCATGTCTTTTTGAGTCCCCCGTTTTTGAGTGCAAAGAGTGATGACATTGCCCACATAGTCCTTTGGTGTAAGGATAGTGGCTAATACGTAGGGCTCACGAATTTCTGAAACATGGTTCAGAGTTGGGAGTTGAGAGGGGCTATCGCAATCGATGACTTCTCCATCTGTTTTAACAACTTGATACTGAACGGATGGCGCTGTTGAAATTAAATTGAGGTCGTACTCTCGCTCCAATCTCTCACGCACCACTTCTAAATGCAATGTACCGAGGAAACCGCACCTAAAACCAAAGCCAAGCGCATCAGATACCTCTGGCTCATAAATCAATGCTGAATCATTGAGCACTAATTTTGATAGTGCATCCCTAAATTTCTCGTAGTCATCAGAGTCTACTGTAAACAGTGACGCAAAGACTTTGGGCAGTACTTTTTGGAAGCCAGGCAATGGCTTAGCTGAGTTATTCTTAGAGTCAATGATGGTATCACCAACCGGCGCCCCCTGAATATTCTTTATCCCGGCAACCATGTAGCCAACTTGCCCAACACCTAGCTCTTTTTTTGGAAGTTTTTTAGGTGAAAAAATACCAATTTGATCCGCAAGATAAGATTGTTGCGTTGTATACACTTTAATTTTTTGGCCTTGCTTGATTGACCCATTAATCACCTTGATGAGTGACACAACTCCAAGATAAGCATCAAACCAAGAATCTATGATTAACGCTTCAAACTCTGCATCTGGATCGCCTTTGGGGGCAGGTATTTTATCAACCAAAAGATCTAAGAGCTCTTTGATCCCCTCGCCTGTTTTTGCACTTACAAGAGGAGCGAGTGAAGCATCAATGCCAATCATGTCTTCTATTTCCTGCTTCACCCTGTCAGGTTCAGATTGAGGTAAATCAATTTTATTAATAACTGCAAGCACCTCTAGGTTTTGATCAACTGCTGTATAACAGTTTGCCAAAGTTTGGGCTTCTACACCTTGTGAGCCATCAACCACCAACAAAGCTCCCTCACAAGCTGAAAGCGAACGCGACACTTCATATGAAAAATCTACATGGCCAGGGGTATCAATGAAATTTAGCTGGTATACCTCGCCATCTTTATGGTAATCAAGCGTTACAGCTTGTGCCTTGATGGTGATGCCTCGCTCTCTTTCGATATCCATTGAATCCAGTATCTGTTCAGACATTTCTCTCTGAGATAGCCCCCCACAGAACTCTATCAACCGATCGGACAAGGTTGATTTACCATGATCAATATGGGCAATAATCGAGAAGTTTCTTATATTTTTCATGTTATGCGTAATGCATGACTATTCTATAAGAAAAGCTGATCGGTTATCAGCTTTTCTTGAGGTTTTAGAGGGAATTAATTGACTGTGATGGCAACAAAAAAGCGGTTCCCATTTCTTCTGCCAACTATGGCAAGCTTATCTCCTGAGTCAAATTCAGAGATTAGATTTTCAAAAGTTATGGCATCGGTTATTTCATGGCGCTTACCCTTGGCAATAACTTCGGTAATAATATCTCCCTTGGTAATTTTGCCATCTGCAGGAGAGCCATTATTGACCCTGAGAACTAATACACCTTTATCCGGATCATTAGGTTTAGAGTTTTCTTCGGATAAATCCTCAATTTTTAGACCAAGAGGGTCCGATGAAACTTCCGCCTTAGCAGGAATAAAGGTTCTCTGATCTGCAGGCAATTCTCCAAGAACAAATTTTAGAGTAATCTCTTCTCCATCCCGAATAACCTTAGCATTTGCTTTAGATTTTGGTTGAATTCTGCCAACAACATGAGGTAAATCTGATCCAAATTTAATTTCTCGGCCATTGAATTCTAAAATCACATCACCTGGAAGAAGACCTGCCTCTGAGCCAGACTCACCTTTTTCAACATCCGTTATTAGTGCGCCGTAGGGTTTATCCATACTCAAAGCTTCTGCCAGATCATTATCTACTTCACCCACCCTAACTCCTAGGTACCCTCTAGCAACGCTGCCTTTGTCTATTATTTGATCTGCGACTTCCATAGCCACATCAATCGGAATTGCAAAAGCAAGACCTTGGTAGCCGCCACTGCGTGAATAAATTTGAGAATTTATGCCAACCACATTTCCATCTAGGTCAAACAGCGGACCGCCAGAATTACCTGGATTGATTGCAACATCTGTTTGAATAAAAGGCACATAGTTTCCAATGTTTTGATTTTGAATACTTCTGCCCTTCGCACTAACAATTCCAGCTGTGACCGAAAAATCAAATGAAAAAGGTGACCCAATCGCAACCACCCAATCACCTACCTTTAAATCTTCGCTACTGCCGATTGAGACTTTTGGTAGATTTTTTCCGGTAATTTTCAAAACTGCTAAGTCAGACAAAGGATCAATGCCAACCACTTCAGCCGAAAATTCTCGCCTATCATTTAAAGACACTGTGATTTCTTCCGCCTCATCTATGACATGAAAATTTGTGAGCAGGTAGCCTTCTTTAAAAATAAAACCAGATCCGTAAGCAACGGCCTCTCGAGTCTGGGGCTCTTGAGGTTGTGGATAGCCTCTGGGAATCCCAAAAAATCGTTCAAACTCATCAAATCCTCTGGGGTTTTGTCGCATCTTTACTTCTTTTCTAGAAGTTATGTTCACCACAGCAGGAGCAGCTGACTCCACTAAGGTAGAAATATTGCTTGGTAATGCAGCCAATGCTGTAATGCTGGCAAACAATCCGGCCACCAATAAAGTAGTGAGAGTAAGGGTTTTAAATTTCATTATATTTTCCATATTTTCCTAATGTATATATTCTACTTAATTGCTTGAATCATCTTGCTAGCCAAAGCAGGCGGGACATCCCCATAAGCGGTTAGAAGTCTACCATCTCCCAGAGGAATTAAATAAATCCAGCTATTGCTTGCTTGAAAGTACTTAACCTTTGTGAGGTTAAGTTTATTATTTTCAATATGGAAAAATAAATTATTTCGTCCATTAGAAAATTGAGCAGGGTTTTGTTGAGACTGCTTAAAGCCAACTGGTATCCAGTCTTGAGATATGTTTTGAGACCCATGAGGCTGGTTTGATGCCATGATGTGTATCAGATGATCCATGACATTTTGGTCCGCGCTCAGAAGCTGGCTCCTTGCTTCCGGGCTCTCAAGAGCTGTCGCTAACTGCATTTGATTTTCATCATCAACTCCAAAGCGGTTTGTATCAAACTGATACAGGATAGTAATTGTTACAAGAACGGTAGCTGCTGCAGTAATAATATTTGAGAGCCAAGGGTTATTTCCAGGAAAGTAATCTTTGATCATCTGGACCTTCGAACTAGATTTCTGCTGTCGCTGCATTACTTCAGAAAGCAGGGCAAATTGATGTAATGTTTTTTTAGTTTCAGCAGAAGCATTAAGCTCATCAAGACCGCTGTCAAATTCTTGCTGGGTAACCTCACCATCATACCAAGCTGATATTTTTTCCATTTCCTTTGTCATTAGATAATATTCTCCTGATTCATAAATTCTAAAATAAGTTGTCGTGCCCGAAAAATTCTAGAGCGCACCGTTCCAATTGGACACTTCATGATTGAGGCTATCTCTTCGTAAGATCGACCTTCAAGCTCTCTAAGAGAAAAGGCAGTTTTTAATTCCATCTCTAGACTTGCAATAAAATTAAAAATGGTAGATTCAGACTCTTTATCTATTAGGTCAGTTTCTGGAGAAATATGATTTGAAATATCGTGCTCTGAAATATCCAGAGAAGTTGTGTTTGATGAATTCTTGGAGTAGCTGCTTGCAAAATTATTTTTTGCTAAATTGATTCCAATTCTGTAAATCCAAGTAAACAAGGCGCTGTCGCCTCGGAAAGACTCTATCTTTTGCCACACCCTGATAAATGTTTGTTGGCAAATCTCTTCGGCTTGTTCGTAAGACTTTGTATAGGCAATCATTGAAGAGAGAAGTTTGGGCTGGTGTTGAATGACCATGGCTTCAAAAGCTTTGGTATTTCCAGCTTTAATTTGCTCCACCATCATTTGCTCTCCATGACTTGTACTCATCAGGCTCCTTTAATTATTGGACAGGAAAATGTTGCAATAGTTTCACTGTTGTATAAATTTCTTAATATGCAGCAAAATAAAATCTTCTTGGGCCTGGCTCCCAATAGAAGTACCTTTAAAAATAAAATCGTACAAAGGTTGGTCTTCAAGATCTAAAATACTATTGAACATATCAAAATCTGCTTTACTTAGCGTCTCAAGATGATCTCCGCTGAACTTCCTGAACAACAAATCAAGCTCTCTCAGGCCTCTGCGGCACTTCCATTTAGTTTTGTTAATTTGGGTATTCATGTTCGTAGGTTAATATATTACCTTTAATAAAACTCTTTGGATTTAGTAATTGAAAAATATTGAATATCTTACATTTGGATCACACCATCTTCACGTTCTATGTGCGCTGCACCTTAAAGGTGATTTTGATGCTGTGATGCAATTGTTACAAGGTCAAGTCACCTCAGATTGCAAACTATTATCTACTGGGCATGGCCAGCCCTCCGCCCTTTGTAACGAGAAAGGTTATATTTTATGCAATTTTGACATTGTTATTCACAATGACTTGGTGCTAGTAATAATTGAGAATAATTCACAGGATATATTCATTAAAGAAATTACTAAATTTGCTCCATTCTTCAAGGTTTCAGTTGAGCCATTTCACACTGATATCGTGGGCTGGATTCGCCGCCCTGAAGAAGAAAGAGTGACCGGTGAGCATGCAATCATAGAATCAGCAGCTGCTATACTCTCTCTAGTTTTATTAGATAGTAGTCAAAATGAAGTCTCAGATATAGATCAATTACCTCACTGGGATATTGGCAGGAAAGTTCTGGGAGATCACACAATTAGATCAAATGACCAGGGGATGTTCAGGCCTCATGATCTTAACCAGACTGCTCATCGTGTTAGTTTTTCAAAGGGGTGTTTTAGAGGTCAAGAAATAATTGCCAGAATGGAGTATTTGGGCAAGCAAAAAAAACAAACGCAATTAATTATCCATCCAGAAAGAAAGGCTCCCAGTATCTTTCAAGTAATTGGTGCAACCTTAGAGGCTCACGAGCTATTCTTCTCCTCATGCATGGGATTGAACGATCAGTTTTAAAATAATATTTACTTAATCTGCCAATCTATAGGCGCTAAATTTTTTTTTGCTAAGATAGAATTGATCCTTGAAAAGGGTTTGGAGCCAAAAAAACCCCTGTAAGATGATAGCGGAGAAGGATGAGGTGAACATATTACATGATTGACTTGATTATCTATTAATGAAGTTTTTGCTTGTGCAAAATTTCCCCACAAAACAAAAACTATTCCGCCCTTATTGCTTAGCGTAGAAATAATTGCATCTGTGATTTCACTCCAACCGAAACTCTTGTGAGAATTAGGGTGCCCCTCTTCTACCGTTAGCACAGAATTTAAAAGTAGCACTCCTTGATTGGACCAAGGGGTTAAATCTCCATGCGTCGGAATACTTAATCCTAAATCTGAATGCAGCTCTTTATAAATATTTTGTAATGAGGGAGGTACGCTGGAGCCAGTGTCAACTGAGAAGGCTAATCCATTCGCCTGGCCGGACTGATAATAAGGATCTTGACCTAAAATTAACACTTTTACTTTACTATAATTT
Source organism: Proteobacteria bacterium UBA7420 (assembly GCA_002469975.1). Classification (GTDB taxonomy): domain Bacteria; phylum Pseudomonadota; class Gammaproteobacteria; order Magnimaribacterales; family D2472; genus D2472. Next base: position 3,617 of record DKMG01000103.1, on the reverse strand, counting down.
GTCAGTTGCAGGGCGCGAAAAACTTTATTTATAGGGGGAAAAAAATTAATATTTTCCTGCTCGAGCTTGGATAATTTCTTCCCTAATTTCTCTAGAAAAATCTTATCAAAGCTTGGACCTAAAGCCTTAAGCCAAGAGGCAGGAAGTTGAAAATCTTGCATAAATATTGGTTGAAAAAAGTGCCTAAATTTTATCCACAGATTCTGTGGATAAAGTTTGGGATAACTTAGTATTCCGTTAGTTTAGTCCTATTTAAAAGGGATTCACTCAAATTGATCAAAAAGTAACCAAAAAGTAATTAAAGTGCCGTAAATCAGATATTTATACAAAATAATCAACATAAGCTCCCGTGATGTTATAAATTTTATTGG
>DKMG01000103.1:0-3134 GCA_002469975.1 Proteobacteria bacterium UBA7420 | reverse complement strand
GCCCTTTTTTCGGAATATACCTTAAACGGTTTACGCCTAAAAAATAGAATTGTAATGGCTCCAATGACCAGAAATTTCTCTCCAGGTGGCGTGCCAAATGAGTATGCTCCTACTTACTATTCCAAAAGAGCCTCCGGGGGTGTTGGGCTAATAATGACAGAGGGCGTTGAGGTCAGTCATCCTGCTGCAAGTGGTTACCCTGATTGCCCAAACTTAGAGTCTGATGCAGCAAAAAAAATGTGGGAAAAGGTTGTTTCTGAGGTTCATGCAAATGGCTCCTCAATCTTCTGTCAGCTCTGGCATGTTGGCGGAATTAGAAAACTTGGGATGCCTCCTCTTCCTGAAGTTCCAGGCTTCACTCCATCAGGTTGTGTGAAACCTGGAAAAAAGGTTGCCTATGAGATGACGCTCGATGATATTCAGGAATTGGTTCAAACCTATGCCCGTGATGCAAAAATATGTGAAGAGCTAGGTTTTGATGGAGTGGAGATTCATGGTGCGCATGGCTACCTTATTGATCAATTTTTTTGGGATGCCATCAACACTAGATCGGATGAATATGGGGGCTCTCTAGAAAATAGAGCCAGATTTGCCACAGAGATTCTTCAGGCCTCTCAACAAAGTACATCCTCAGGATTTCAGGTTGGTATTAGAGTTTCACAGTGGAAGCAACAAGATTATGAAGCAAAAATTACTGAGGATAAGAAAGAGCTAGATGTATTCTTTAATTTGCTCAAAAATGCTGGGGCAGATTTCTTGCATTGCAGCAATCGAAGATTTTGGGAGGGTGAATTTACCGAAGATGGATTAAATCTAGCTGGTATAGCTAAAAAAGCCACCGGCCTTCCATCGATCAGTGTAGGCAGCGTTGGGGTTGATAAGGATTTTATTAAGCTCTATGCCGGTGATCATCAAACCCAAACCACAGACCTGGGCAAGCTACATGACAAGCTAGGTCAGAATGAATTTGATTTAATAGCAGTGGGACGAGCCTTGCTTGCAGATCCGGAGTGGGCAAACAAAGTGCAAAATGGTAAAGAGCGGGAGATTATTCCATTCGACAAGAGCTTCGTAGAGAACTACTTATAAGCTCTTTAAGAGGCTAGGTTAAGAGTCCTTACACTTAGGACATGGTCAATGGCTTTGAGCTGCTTGATCAATTCCTCACTAGCCTCTAATTCAAGGTCTATAAGATTAATTGCGATGCCATCTCGACTTTTGTTTGTCATATCAGCAATATTAAGATTAAGAGCCGCTATACAATCAGTGACCTTGCTAATCATCCCGGGTTCGTTTTTATTAATAATGACTAGTCGATAGGGAGTAGATCGCTCCTGAAAGATATTTGGAAAATTGACTGAATTGATAATTGTTCCATCTTCCAAAAAGTTTGCTAGCTGGCTAGCCGCCATAACTGCACAGTTAACCTCAGCTTCTTTTGTGCTTGCTCCTAGGTGAGGAAGTAAAATCACATCATTGCAGCCCGAAGATCTCGCAATCAATTCTGGGGTTGGAAAATCTGTAACAAATTTAGCTAAACGCCCACTTTCCAAGGCATCAATTACATCATTGCTGTTGACGATGCCCCCTCTTGAAAGATTGATTAGTCGAGCGTCCGGCTTAAAATATTTTAAATTCTCAGCATTGATCAGATGCTTGGTTGCCTCAATCAGTGGTACGTGCAGTGAAATATAATCTGAGTTCTTAAGCAGATCTTCTAAGGTCTCAGCTTTTTTTACCTCTCGCGGTAATCTCCAGGCTGCATCAATGGATATGTGAGGATCGAACCCAATTAACTTCATGCCAAGTGCTTGAGAAGCCTGCGCTAGCATTGACCCTATAGCACCTAATCCAACAATGCCTAGTGTTTTTCCTGCTAACTCATTACCAGCAAAGGTTTTTTTCTGAGCTTCAAGCATTTTATTGACGGTGTCGGCATCATTAGAACTAAGTGTTTGAGAAAAGTTAATGCCCTCAACAATGCCTCGCGAAGAAAGCAACATCCCGCAAATCACAAGCTCCTTTACAGCATTGGCATTAGCTCCAGGCGTGTTAACCACAACAATTCCAGCGTTTGTTGCATCAGCAATAGGTATATTATTGACCCCGGCACCTGCCCTAGCTATGCATGACAGCGCATTACCAAACTCCTCTTTCACTAATTTATGGCTTCTTAAAATCAAGCCCTCAGGGTTGTCTGTAACCTCTAAAAATTTACGGTCAGCCAATGTAGTTATTCCTTCTGAAGCAATATTATTAAAAGTTTTATAGGTAGACATAATGAAGTGAGCTTATTAAATTGAGTGTGAATAAAAAAATTTAGTTTAGTACAGAAAGATTCAAACCAACATAGTTAAAAAAAATTTAATTTAATTATTTAAGATTTAGTGATCGAATTTTCTAACTTAGTTATAAGCTCCCATTAACAGCTGCATAAACTCTCTCCATTTAGCAAGATCCTCAACATCTTTAAAGTCCTCTCTTGGGGAGTATGTTGTTATGAGCTCGGGTGATTGCTGAACCTCTGCTTGGGATGAGAAGATGCCGTGACCAAATCCAGCTGTGATAGCGGCACCCAAAGCAGTCGACTCAGTGCTGGCAGGTACGTTAAGGTTTAATTCTAGGTAATCAGCGAGGAGTTGACAAAACTTTTGATTGTTAGCCATGCCGCCATCTACAGCAAGGCTTTGAATGGTAATGCCATCATCTTTTAACGCCTCTTTAATATCAATAACTTGATAGATAAGCGCTTTAAATGCTGCAGTAACCATGTCTTGCTTGGATGTATCCCTTGTAATTCCATAAAATGCAGCTCTAACCTCGGCATTCCAATGGGGGGCACCAATACCTGTGAACGCAGGCACAAATAGCGCTCCATTCGACTGGCCTGAGCTTGATAGTAGCTCAATGCTGGACTTGGAGTCTTCAAAAAACTCCATCCTATCTCTTAGCCACTGGATAATTGTTCCAGCAGAAAAAATACTGCCTTCCAGCGCGTAATGTAAGTCTCCATTTAGCTGATACCCTATGGTGCTGAGCAATCTAGAGCTAGAAATCTGAGGCTTAGACCCAGAATTAACCATCAAAAAGCACCCTGTCCCGAAAGTAGCCTTCATATCACCACCATCAAAGCA
>DKMG01000082.1 GCA_002469975.1 Proteobacteria bacterium UBA7420 | reverse complement strand
AGCTTTAGAATAATCTTTTGCTTCGAGGTGTTCGTAAATCTGAGCTTCTTGTATCCTAGATTGTTGCAAATGAGCTTCATCGATTGTTAGTGCGAGGGTGTTACCATTCTTAGCAATAAAAGGTGCAGACCTGCTAAAAATGTTTGCAAATTTACCAACTAAATCTGAATTAATTTTTTGAGCTAAATCATCAAGGTTTAGATCTAGGTCTTCTATTTTTGCATTCAATTTACTTGCATAGTAGTAGCGCAATAGTTCAGGATCACAAACAGCAGCAAATTGATCGGCAGTAATAAATGTTCCCTTTGATTTAGACATTTTCTCACCATTAACAGTAATAAAGCCATGGACGTGAATATTGGAAGGTACTTTATAAGCACTAGACTGGAGTAGGGCAGGCCAAAATAAGCCATGGAAATATGTAATATCTTTACCAATGAAATGGTGGATTTCATACTCTGAATCTTTTCCCCACAAATCATCAAGAGTTTGATGGTTGGCATGGGCCCAATTTTTAGCAGAGGCAAGATAGCCGATAGGAGCATCCACCCAAACATAAAAATATTTTTCATGTTCGTCGGGAATGTTAAATCCAAAGTATGGATTGTCCCTAGAAATATCCCAGCCTTTGAGTTCTCCATCAAGCCATTCAGATAATTTTGCTACTACGGGCTTTTGAATGCTCGCAGTTGCTAAGAAATTTATGAGTTCTTCCTTGCATTTATTAAGATCAAAAAACACATGCTCGGATTTTTTCAATACTGGTGTTGAGCCTGTCAAGGCAGATTTGGGGTTAAGCAACTCAGTTGCTGAGTAGGCAGCCCCACACTTATCACAACCATCCCCATATTGATCTTTTTCACCGCACTTTGGACAATCACCAGATACATATCTATCAGCCAAGAACATTCCTTTTGCCTCATCAAAGCACTGCTCTATTTGCCTCTTATATATATAACCTGCATCTTTAGCGGCAAGGTATATTTCATTTGAGAGCTCTTGGTTTTCTGTGCTGTGTGTAGAATGATAATTTGTGTATTGAATACCATATTTAGCCAGAGACGATATATGAGCATCTTTGATAGGCTCTATAAAATCTTCAGGATCTACATTCAGTTCTTCGGCCTTCATCATAATTGGAGCACCATGAGCGTCATCAGCGCAAAAACTTAAAACATCATGATTGGACATTTGTAAGTGTTTCACCCAGATATCAGTTTGAATATGCTCTAATAAATGACCCACATGAATATCTCCATTTGCGTATGGAAGAGCGCTCGTCACAATGATTTTTCTTAACTTATTAATTAGAGTTCCAAGTTCCGTTTAATCGAGTATTATAAATGAAAAAATTATCTCCATGGGCATCAAAAAAATAATCGCAATTGCTTCTGCCAAAGGTGGCGTTGGAAAATCTACCGTTTGTGCTAATCTCGCCTACGCCTTTTCTAAGAACCATTCGGTGGGGATATTAGACGCAGACATCTATGGTCCAAATCAACACTTAATATTTGGTATAGAAAATTTAAAACCAGAGGTTATCGAGGTTGATGGCAAAAAAAAATTTACTCCTTTAATCTCGCATAACATAGCTATCAACAGCATGGGATTTATCTTGGATACCGCCAAAGCAGCGATGTGGAGGGGACCAATGCTCAGCGGCGCAATCAAGCAATTAATGGAATCAACTCAATGGGGAGATCTGGACTTTCTGTTTATAGATATGCCGCCGGGTACAGGGGATGCTTATATTACTGTTGCACAGGATCTCAAGCCCGACCATGCAATCTTGGTAACCACTGAAAGCTCTTTGGCCATCAAAGATACAATCAAATCCAAAGCCCTGTTTTTAAAGCTCAATATTCCTCTTGCTGGCTATATCAATAATATGTCATCTTCCATCTGCCCCCATTGCTCTAAAACAATAAATGAAGAGCAGTCTACTCAAAAGCATGATCCTTTGAGTGAGCTAGAATTGCTTGAGCTTGGTACCATCCCTAGATCAAATGATCTTTTAAATTTTAAGCTTGAGGAGTCTACTAATCTATTCCTATCATCTTATAATATGCTAAAAAATATTTTATGAACTCTGTAATCCAAGCTCAATTATTTCTAATATTGCTAGTCTTTGCTGCGCCAGTAAGTGCAAATGATCCTTTTGAGAATCTCAATAGAAAAGTTTGGACATTCAATGAATTCCTTGACGACAATCTAGCAAAGCCAACAGCAGAAATTTATACAACGATAGCACCAGAACCTGTTGAGGTTGGTATTTCTAATTTTTTTAGAAATCTAAATGAGCTAGACAATACAGCTAACCAACTACTTCAAGGTCATCCCATTCTTGCGATAAATGATTTTTCAAGATTTCTCATTAACTCAACCATAGGATTGGGTGGTTTTTTTGATGTTGCTTCAAGGCTTGGCCTGGAGAGACATGATGAAGATTTTGGTCAAACTTTAGGCGCATGGGGTGTTCCGTCTGGTCCTTTTTTAATGTTTCCTCTTTTTGGTCCGTCAACACCAAGAAGTTTAGCAGGAAGAAGTGTCAGCTCTGTTCTTGGAGGTACGTTTGCGATTAAAGAAACAGATGTCAGAGTCGCCATTAAGAGCCTAGATGTTCTCGAAACAAGGGCAAGATACCTTGAAGTTGAATCATTGATCATTGGTGATCGCTACTCGTTTATTCGCGATTCATACATGCAATATCAAGAATTTGAATCGACTAATGGGGAAGGGCAGGCAGATGACTTTGTAGACGATATGGATGACTTTATTTTAGAAGAATAGGGTTAAACTAAAGACACTAGATCTTCTATATTGCTGCTTAAATTTTCTTTCTGCATGGTATCTAAAATTAATTTCCGATAGTGTCGAGCATGCGGCATGCCTTTGTTTATGCCAAAGACATGCTTTAGTGTCCTGCTGTAAGGGATACCTTCTTCATACTTCTCCATAGAATACCCAAGGTAATCTCTCAGAATTTTTTTTCTATCATGGGTTTGTGATTCATACCCGAATATTTTCTCGTCAACCTCGGCTGTGATCATAGGGTTGTCATAAGCCGCTCTTCCTAGCATCACGCCATCCACTCTATCTAGATGTTCTAAAGATTCATCGACTGATTGAATGCCGCCGTTGATAACGATCTCAAGTCTTGGAAAATCTTTCTTCAGAGCATAAACATGCTCATACTTTAAAGGAGGCACCGTTCTATTTTGCCTTGGAGATAATCCTTTTAGGATCGCTACTCTTGCATGAACAATCAAAGTGCTTATATTTGTATCAGCTAATTGAGCTGTAAATTTTTGTAAAAAATGATAATCGTCATGCTCATCTACGCCAATCCTGCATTTAACAGTAACTGGTATTTTAGTCGACTCCTGCATAGCGGATATGCATTCAGAAACCAACCCTGGTTCTTTCATTAAGCAAGCTCCGAAAGCCCCTTTCTGAACTCTCTCAGAGGGGCAGCCTACATTTAAGTTGATCTCATCATAGCCAAGGGAATCGCAGATTTTTGCACAAGCCACTAGATCATCTGGATCTGAGCCTCCAAGTTGAACTGCTACTGGGTGTTCTATCGATGAATCAAATTTTAACTGCTCCAAGCAGTTACCATGAATGATTGCACCCGTTGTGACCATTTCTGTATACAGAATTGAGTGCTTGGTGATCAAACGAAAAAGATATCTATCATGCATGTCAGTGCATTGCATCATTGGGGCAATGCAGAACCGATGATTGAGAGGGCTCACTGCCTAAAGGAAACTCACAACTGAAACAAAGCCTACAATTGATAGCACGATTGTGTAAGGCAAAGCCATTACCACCATTCTCATATATGACAGTCCAATTAATGGTGCTAGTGAAGATGTCAGAAGAAACAGGAACGCTGCCTGCCCGTTAGGTGTAGCAATGCTGGGTATGTTAGTTCCGGTATTAATAGCTACTGCTAAGTGATCAAATTGTTCGCGTGTAATCACATTCGTATCAAGAGCCTCTTTAATCTCTTTGATATAAATGGTTGCAACAAAAACGTTATCACTGATGGCCGACAGGACGCCATTAGCAACAAAAAATATGGGAGCTTGGATCTCGGTATTCTGATCCAAGACATAACCAATTATAGGGGCAAATAAAGCTTGATCTGAGATTACACTCACCACGCCAAAAAAGACAACCAAAAGAGCTGTAAAGGGCAGGGCTTCTTTAAATGCCTCGCCAAGGTCGTGCTCATCAGTAATGCCTTTAAATGAAGTCAATAATATAATGACGCCTAGGCCAATAATTCCAACTGCAGCCAGATGAAAAGCTAGGGCAATGATGAGCAGGATACCAACAATCATTTCGATGATGATTTCTAGCTTCATAATGTCTGTTCTCTTACTCAACTCATATTCATTATATTCATGAAAGATATTTTTGATTCGCAGAGGTAGGTGCGTGCCAAATCCAAATAATCTAAATTTCTCAATAGAAAAACAAGTGATCATACCTGCAATAAAAACTGGAACAGTTACAGGAGCCATCATGACTGCAAATTCAATAAATTCCCAGCCTGCGACATTGGCAATGAGTAAATTTTGCGGTTCGCCCACTATGGTGCAAACACCACCAAGCGCAGTTCCAACGACGCCATGCATAATGAGATCTCTTAAAAATGACTTAAAGTTTTCCAAGTCAGCTTTACCTTCTTCTGTCAGGGTCGTATCGTCGAGTATGTCGTGATTAGCAGAACCAAAGTCTGCGCCTGAATTAGCGAGATGGAAAATTCTATAAAAACCAATCCCCACAGCAATTAGAACAGCAGTAACAGTTAGGGCGTCTAAAAAAGCTGATAAGAATGCTGCAACAAAGCAAAATAATAATGAGAGCTTTGTTTTGGAGTGAACTCTAAGCAGCAGTTTGGTGAAAATACTTAACATTAAGTTTTTCATAAAATAAATTCCTGCAACCATAAAAACCAGTAGCAAGATAACTTCTAAATTATGCTCAACCTCATACAGCAAAGTGTAGGGAGTAGTTAGACCTAAAACCAAAGCTTCAATTGCCAATAATCCTCCAGGCTGAAGGGGGTAGCACTTTAATGCTAAAGCAAGGGTAAAAATAAACTCAAGCAACAAAAACCAGCCAACAAAAAAAGCACCATTCAAACCTAGAAAGTTCAAACCATACAAAGCAATTGGATTAAAAATTAAAAACGCTATGATGGTATTTTTGTACCAATCTGGGGAAGATCCTAGAAACATTTGATATAGATTTTTTAACATAGTAATACCTTTTATTTATATGGAATTAATCAGGCAGCTGCATGACACATTCAAGCCACTGGCAAAAGTAATTCTTTTTTGCGATGGTAAGATTTTATACGATCATGCAGCAAAAACTTATACTTTTGATATAAAAAATCTAGATTCTCTTGATGCTTATTCTCCATATTTATGTATTGGACATGACAAGGAATTAAGTGAAGACTTCTATGTTATCAATGTTGAGGCTACCGCTAATGTTTTTGGTATTTTTATGGATCCAAACTCAGTAGAATTTACGGATATTCGAACGGTCCTATCCTTTGTAGCAGCTGACGACTTCCATCTACTCTCCAGAGCTACCATACTTAATAAGTGGAAGAGTGCCAACGCTTATTGCTCCTCTTGTGGCGAAAAGGCAGTCTTTAATCCCGTTGAGGGTGCGCCAGACTGTAAATGTTCAGCACCTCCAGCATACCCAGTAATATCTCCCTGCATTATCACTCTCATTCACGATAAAAATAGACTTTTACTAGGCAGAAGTAAATTCTTCCCAGCCAATATGTTCAGCACTTTAGCAGGCTTTATTGAGGCTGGTGAAAATGCAGAGGAAGCGCTCCACAGGGAAGTAATGGAAGAAGTTAATGTCAAAGTTTCAAATATACAATATTTTGGCTCACAGTCGTGGCCGTTTCCATCACAACTTATGCTTGGATACTTTTGTAAGTATGAAAGTGGCGACATCATCTTGAATGATGAAGAGTTAGAAGAGGCCAGGTGGTTTGATGTAGATAAATTACCTACGATTCCACCTGACACTTCAATTTCAGGCCAACTTATTCGCTCTTATATCTCGGATCATTTAAAGCCCTAGTAGGCTTTGGTGCTGGAGTCGGTGCCGGCGTTGGCGCTGGAGTCGGTGCGGGTGTTGGAGCGGGTGTTGGAGCGGGAGATGGTGTGGGAATTGGAGCTGAAATCACTGCCTTAACATCCCCAGCATCTATTTTATTTCCATTAACCTCAGCTTTAGCGCTGGTCTCACTCTTTACTACTGGGCTTGCATCAGTTTTCGCCTCTATCTCAGCAACCTTTTTCGGTGGAATCACCACAGGCTTTGGGGACTTGCCATCAACTTTTTTTGGAGCTGCAGCTTTTCTAGGATTATTTCTATTATTTCTCGGATTACGAGCTTTATCACCAGCGTTATTCCTAGGGTTTCTCGTTGTAGCTTTTGATGAATTCTTACCTCTTCTTTGCGGTCCTTTCTTTTTCTTTTTTCCATCAGATCGAAGGAACGATAGGGTGAATAAAGACTTCAAGAACCTACCAATGAGTGAGGGTTTCTTTCTTTTAGGCATTCTTGGAGGAACTGTTACTTGGACCAATGGTTTTAAGGCCTTTTTATTAATATTTGAATCTCTCCACTCCATTGAAGGCTCTGGGCTATTTGGTGTCATATCGTAAGAGAAGGGTTTCTTGCCTGCAACAGCTTTAACTCTTGCTACCTTATAATAAGGTCTAGATTTATAAGGGTCTGCAATAACGAGAATATTTACTTGGTAGGTATTCTCTATTGCAATAATGTCACGTCTTTTTTCATTTAAGAGATAGCTTGAAACATCAGCTGGGACATAAACATGAATCTCACCTGTATTTTCTTTTGCAGCGTCTTCACCAATAATTCTTAATATAGATTGGCCTAACGATCTAGTGCCTCTAACTTGAACATGCTGAATATCATAAGTCTCATCCAAAGACGGTCTGAGCCTTTGCCTTGAAAGCTCCAGTAATCCAAATCTAGAAATTTCAGCGATTTGAATTCTCGCTCTATCAGATTGAACGGCTGATCTGAAAGTACTTGCTACTTTCTGCTGATGCTTTTCATCTTGCATGTCAATGAAGTCAATAACTATAAGTCCGCCAAGATCGCGTAATCTTAATTGTCTAGCAACTTCTTTTGCTGCTTCAATGTTAGTAGTAAAGGCAGTAGATTCAATGTCCTTGCCCTTAGTAGATCTAGCTGAATTAACGTCAATAGATACCATGGCTTCTGTTGGGTCAATCACAATAGAACCACCTGAAGGAAGAGAAATCTCTCTCTGAAAGGCTAATTCTATCTGGCTTTCAATTTGATAGCGGTTGAAAAGGGGTATCTCTTCGTTGTAATAAATAATTCTATCGGCATGATCAGGTATCACAGACTTTGCAAAATCTAAAGCCTCTGCATGGACGGCTTCATCATCAATCAAGATTTCTTCTATGTCATCTCTAAAATAATCTCTAAAGACCCTTAAGATCAACTTATCATCTTTGTAGATAAGGCTTGGGCTTGGTGCGTCAGCAACAGATGCTTGAATCTGCTCCCATAAATTCATTAAATAATCTAAGTCCCATTTAAGCTCTTCAGATGATCTTCCAAGACCAGCCGTCCTGACGATCACACTCATCCCTTCAGGGATTGTAAGCTCACTTAATGCTGTTTTAATATCATCTCGCTCTTCGCCAGCAATTCTTCTAGATACCCCACCAGATTTCTCTGAATTAGGTATTAAAACTATAAATCTTCCTGCAAGAGAGAGCTGATTTGATAAAGCTGCGCCCTTAGTTCCGCGTTCTTCTTTCAATACCTGAGCAAGGATTTGATCACCTTCTTTAAGTATGCATTTTCTCTTTCCATCTGCACCATTGGTGAAATACTCGCTGGAGAGTTCTTTGAGGGGTAAAAAGCCATGCCTTTCATTTCCAAAGTTAATAAAAGCTGCGTCGAGACTTGACTCAACTCTTGAGACAGTTGCTTTAAATATACTGCCTTTTAGAAGTGCCTGGGCATTGAACTCATTATCTAAGTCAAATAGCTTTGCGCCATCAACAAGAGCAACACGCAGTTCATCCGAGTACGAACAATTAATTAAAATTCTTTTCATTTTTTTCTCCAATATAGAGAAAGAGAATAGCGATCGCGCATCTAAAAGTTTTAAAAGTCTTACCCTGGGGAGCTTTTAAACTAACGCCAGGAAATAAAATTCATGACGGTCATAGTAAATCTAATTTTTTAACTTTCTTGCGCTCTTGCGCATATTCCAAACTTTCTCTTGATACACCTTGTAATTTGAGGTGATCTATTATTATCTATGCAACAGGCATAAATTTATTGTTAGGGCATGTAAATACTTTATTTAAAGCTCCTAATTTCGAGTATTCTACCCCAATGAGTGCTAAAAACCTAAAAATTACTGATGATCATGCCGGAAGACGCCTGGATAATTATCTCTTTTATGTTTACAAAACTTTACCCAAATCAAAAATATATAACATGATTCGCAAAGGAGAGATTCGGGTGAATTCTGGCCGCATTAAACCATCTAGAAAATTAATGCTAGATGATGAGATTAGAATTCCTCCATATTTAGTTGATTTTGACTCAAACGAGCTAGAGATTAAAATACCACCTTCCAGAATTACAGAGTATTGGAAATCTGTTTTGTTTGAAAATAATGATTACATAGTCTTCAACAAGGATCCTGAGCTAAGCGTTCATTCGGGATCAAACAATCAATTTGGATTGATTGATATAGCTCGGGCTGCTCATGAAAACCAAAACATAGATTTGTGTCATAGGATCGATAAATCAACCTCTGGATGTATTGTGCTATCAAAAAATAAAAAGTTTCTAAGAATCTTTCATGATCAGCTTAAAGGTCAGGAGATTACAAAAAAATATCAAGCTATATTGATGGGTCAATTTCAAGGTAATCGAAGAATTGAAAGTAAATTAGATTCTTCTACCAAAGAATTCCTACACAAAGTTCAAGAGACAGCTGAGGGGAAGGATGCTATCTCTGAATTTAAGTTAATCCAGAGTTTAGGGAGCTTCTCTCATGTTGAAATACTTATCTTTACAGGAAGAATGCATCAAATAAGAGTCCAAAGTGCGAACCTGGAACTTCCGATAGTCAACGATAAAAAGTATGGAGATTTTGGAGCAAATAAGTTCATAGCTAAAGAAACTGGAGTTAATCGCTTAGCATTGCATTCAAGCTTTATTCAATTTAATGATCGAGAAGGTGTGAAAGTCACTTATAAAGCTCCACTTGATGATGAATTTGATATACTCTTGCACAAGCTTAATTCGCTGACTATTCAAAGTTAATCTAATCTGATAGGATGCATTTTTTTTAAATTATTATGGCAGTACAAAAAAGTAAAAAAACGAGATCTAAAAGAGGCATGATTCGATCACATGACCATCTTTCCGATCTTACATTATCTACCGATCCGGTTTCTGGAGAGCGTCACCTACGCCATCAAATGACTGCGGACGGTTTCTATAAAGGTCGCCTAGTGAAAGATCTAAGAAAACCAGAGAAAGAATTAGAGGATACTGAAACTCCCGAATAAATAATGGCTTTTTCTGCTGCTATTGTTTTTCCTGGTCAAGGCTCACAGCATCTGAATATGCTCTCGCAAGGTGGCATACTAGATATAGCTCAATCATCTGAATACCTTTATCTTGTTGACTCTTGCAGTGATCTCATCCAAGAAGATTTTTTTGGTCTCATTGAAAAAGGCCCAGAAGATATCTTACACAAAACATCGGTCACTCAACCGGTATTACTTTTAACCTCTTATTTCCATTTTTTAAAGTTACTTGATAATGTGAAGGTTGAACCAACTCTGTTTGCTGGGCATTCACTGGGAGAATATACTGCTTTAGTTGCTGCTAAATCATTAAATATAGAGGATGCTTTAAAGCTTGTGCGCCAACGCGGGGAGTTGATGGAGCTAGCCCCGAAAGGTTCTATGGCAGCAATTCTTGGTATGGATCATTCTGCGATTAAAGGCATTTGTGAGGAAATATCAGCAGATGATAGTGATAGTGTTCAGTGCGCTAATTTGAATTCACCAGTCCAAACTGTCATTTCTGGATTACAGCATTCAGTGGAGAGGGCGCAGAATTTATGTTTAGAACATGGGGCAAAGCGCGCGATTAAGCTCAAGGTTAGCATTGCTTCCCATAGTTCATTAATGACACAGGCTGCCGAATCATTTTATGAGTATCTGTCTACTATTTCTATTGACTCTCCGCAAAATAGGCTGATTCATAATGTTGGTTGCACCGAAGCTACCTCAACTCAAGAAATAGTTGAGCTGCTTGCCATGCAGCTCTATTCACCTGTCGAGTGGGTTAAAACAACCAATATAATAAAAGAATCTGGAGTGATGGCCATAGAATGCGGCCCTGGAAAGGTTTTAGGCGGTTTAATGAAATCAAATGGCATTCAAACTTATTTTTCAACATCAGATACTCAGTTTTATGAGAAAATAACTAATCATGATAAATAAAACTGTACTGATTACAGGTTCCTCACGTGGGATAGGCTTATCTATGGCCAAAGCCTTTGCGGAGGCAGGGTATTTTGTTATAGGAACATCCAGAGCTAGCTTCGACTTAGAGGCTTCGTTGGGCACCAAAGAGTGTCTGCATATTGCACTTAACGTAACAGACAGACCAGCTATTATTGAGGCCGTAAAAGATCTGAATGCAAAATCTATTTCTCCAAGCGTTATTGTAAATAATGCGGGTATTACAAAAGATCAGTTATTTCTAAGAATGAAAGATGAGGATTGGGACGATGTGATTGATACAAACCTTACAAGTGTTTTTAATATTACCAAGGCCTTTCTTAAATCAATGGTGAAAGCAAGAGAGGGAAGAATTATAAATATTTCTAGCGTAGCAGCATTAATGGGTAATCCAGGCCAAGTTAATTATGCAGCGAGTAAATCTGGCATTGGTGGCTTTACAAGATCTTTAGCCAAAGAGGTGGCTTCACGAAATATTACTGTTAACTCAATCACACCTGGATTTATCGAGAGTGATATGACCGATGCTCTAACAGACGAGCAGAGATCTCTAATCCTATCTGGCATTCCAGCTCAAAAATTTGGTGATACGAGTAACATAGCAGATCTTGCAATCTTTCTAGCATCTGACAACGCTTCGTATATTACTGGGCAAACTATTTCAGTCGATGGCGGCTTATATATGAGCTAATCTTTTATTGTTTTGAGTTGAAATGCTGTAGAATGAGTTTTTTTAATATGGAGGGTGCTAAATGAGTATCGAAGAAAGAGTAAGAAAGATTGTTTGTGAGCAATTAGGTGTTTCTGATGAAGAAGTAAAAAATGATGCTTCTTTTGTCGATGACCTAGGAGCTGATTCACTTGATACGGTAGAGCTTGTTATGGCCTTAGAAGAAGAATTTGAACTTGAGATAGCTGATGAAGAAGCTGAAAAAATTTCAACTGTTCAAGAAGCTGTAAATTACATTAACTCAAACAGCTAAGCAGAATAAATGAGGCAACTACACAGAAGGGTTGTAGTTACCGGCTTAGGTATTTTATCCCCGATTGGCAATACAGTGCATGAAGCTTGGTCTTCTTGCATAAATGGTCACTCGGGTATAACTAATGTTGATGTGGGTATTGTTGATAGCCCAGTATCAATAGGCGGTCAATTAAAGAACTTTAATCCGTCAGACCACCTTGAACCTAAAGAGGTAAGAAGAATTGACCCTTTTATTCAGTATGGCATTATTGCTGCCAATCAATCCATTGCTGATTCAGGTATTTTAAATTTTCCTAATCTAAACAAAGAACTCGTTGGGGTAAATTTTGGAGCTGGAATTGGTGGAATCCAAACAATTGAAAATAATAAATTACTGCTAGAGTCCAAGGGTTACAAAAAAGTCTCACCATTTTTCGTGCCCGGCTCGATTGTTAATATGATTTCAGGCCTAGTATCTATTAAACATGGGTTCATGGGGCCGAACACCTCTGTTGTCACTGCATGCTCAACAGGAAATCATTGCATTGGAACAGCAGCACGCTCCGTAGCATGCGGTGAAGCGGATGTCATGATCGCAGGAGGAGCCGAGATGGCATCAACTCCACTCTCAATTTCTGGTTTTATCGCTGCCAGGGCCCTCTCAACAAATCCAGACCCCAAGACGGCTTGTCGGCCATGGGATATAGATAGAGATGGATTTATTCTATCTGACGGTGCAGGCTCTTTAGTGCTAGAAGAATATGAGCATGCCAAAATGAGAGGGGCTCATATTTATGCTGAAGTTGCTGGTTTTGGTATGAGCTCAGATGCTTACCATATGACAGCTCCACCAGAGGATGGTCGAGGAGCATCTCTTTCAATGAAAAATGCTCTGTTAGATGCTGAGCTTAACTCTGATGATATTGATTATATTAATGCTCATGGTACTTCCACGCCGCTGGGCGACTTGGCGGAAACTAGAGCGGTAAAAACAATATTTGGTTATTCCACTCCAAGCATTAGCTCAACGAAATCAATGACCGGTCACACGCTGGGAGCTGCTGGGGCTATCGAATCAATTTTCTGTATTAAAAGTATTAATGATAATGTTGTGCCTCCCACAATCAACCTGACTAACCCAGACCCATTATGCGATCTTGATTACACGCCACTTAGGGCAGTTGAAAAAGAAGTTTCTATAGCAATGAACAATTCTTTTGGTTTTGGGGGAACCAACTCTACTCTTGTTTTTAAGAAAATTTAAGTTTATCCAGATCCTGTCTCTCTTTGTCTTTTTGAGCTTAGTTATTATTGGAACAACGACATCATTCTCCCACTCCTTAATATCAAATAAGTCGACCACTATTACCATTGAAAAAGGTCAGTCCTTAAACACAGTATTGCGCCAACTTTCAGTAACATCGGGTGAAGAATTTCTTTTAAAGGCTTATTTATATACTAGCGGTATTGACTTTATTCAAGCTGGTCATTACGAGTTGGTCGACAAAACATGGCGTCAATTCTTTGCCGATATATCTAATGGCTCAATAAAACAATACAAATTCAAAATTCAAGAAGGATCAAATTTATTTGAGCTTAAAAAACTCATTCAATCATCTAATTTAAACTTTGATTGCCCAAAATTTTCATGCCTGGATCCAGGGCTTGCATTTCATGAGGGCACACTCATGCCTGATACATATTTTTATAAGCATAACTCTCCCGTATCAACCATTCTCTTGCATTCTCAGGCTGCTTTTATTGACTACAGCCAATCAATATGGAAACTAAAGACCTCTTTAAATCCCCTTAAAACTCTAGATGATGCCATTATTCTTGCTTCAATTGTGGAGAAAGAAGCTGGAAATGATGATGAAAAATCAATAATAGCAGGAGTTTTTTTAAACAGACTGAACCTAAAGATGCGATTACAAGCAGATCCAACAATCATATATGGATTGCTTCCTAACTTTAATGGCAACATTACTAAGAAAAATCTAAAAGATCCATCAAATAAATACAATACTTATCAAATTTCTGGCTTGCCTCCAACCCCTATATCAATAGTTAGTAAAAGCTCGTTGGAAGCAGTAATATTAGGTGAGCCGAATGAATATTTATATTTTGTTGCTAAGGGAGATGGAACTCATTATTTCTCACGCAATTATGCTGAGCACCTCCAGGCAGTTCGAAAATATCAACTAAATAAAGCATTATGAAATTAATTACCTTTGAAGGCGTGGAAGGGGTTGGCAAATCTACTCAAATTGCCTTGGTTAAAGCCTGGTTAGAAGATCAAAATTTTACTGTTAAGTTAATAAGAGAACCTGGATCAACTAAATTCGGTGAGCAAATAAGAGATTTACTGCTATCGAATGAGTCCAATTTTTCTTATCAAACCGAGCTATTGTTAATGTTTAGCGCAAGAGCTGAAATGATTAAAATACATCTCACTAATGCAGCAGAGGATTTTGTGTTGTGCGATCGCTACTACCACGCTTCCATTGCTTATCAAGGCTATGGAAGAGGGTTATCTCTGAATTTTATTGATGAATTAATTGCGGGGATTAAGTGTCCAACACCAGATTTAACTATACTTTACGATCTGGATGTTAAACAAGGCTTTCAACGCAAGGCGAATGATACCAAAGATAGAATTGAGTCATCTGGATTAGAGTTCTTTGAGAGAGTTAGATCTGGTTACGTGCATTTATCTCAAACTTTACAAGAAGTACATCTCATTGATGCAAGCGATTCAGAAGAAGAGATTCATAATAAAACTATGGCGCAAATCACGTCAACTCTTAGCTTATGATTGAGCAAAAGTACCCTTGGCTGAAGAGTGCCGTTGATCAGTACTCAAATTCACAATTCCCTTCCTGCCTTTTAATTGATGGTGAAGCAGGCTTAGGAAAGCATTTGCTAGCCTCATACTTTGCAAAAAAATTACTCTGTCTTTCGGTTGATAAGCCATGTAATAACTGCAATTCATGCAATTACTTCGAAGCTGGATCACATCCAGACTATTGTTTTTTAACTTCTGCGGATTCTTCTTCAAGCCTACTAGCCCCGTCTGGAACCAAAAAAGATTCCTTAACTTCAAAAAAAATAGATGGCATTAGAGCTCTAAACGACTTTATCTCTTTTTCTAATTCCGTATCGAAGTCCAGAGTTGGAATTATATTTGAGGCGCATCTGATGAATAAAAGCTCTCAAAATGCTTTGCTTAAAACCCTCGAGGAACTGCCATTAAATAAATTTATTCTTCTGGTTTCCAATAAACGTAGGAATTTTTTACCCACCATTTATAGCCGATCTACACACCTATCCATTCAAAATCCCTCAAGTGATCAAATTGACAGTTGGTTGTTAAATCAAGGTTACATTGAATCCTCGTCTCTGAATTTTGCTCCAGATTCAACGCCACTTGCTATAGAGCAATTTATAACTAATGATCATGTGACCCATTATCAGGATCTGACAATCAAGTTGAATTCATACTGTCAGGGAGAGGTGGATACATTTGCCATGATAAAACATTACAAAGAATTGGATATTACCCTTGAGGAAAAAATAGACTCTTTAATCCTATTTCTCAAAACAAACCTTGGTATCCTCATGGGTTTTTACAAACCTAACTCTATGATGGGAATTCTTGATCATAAGGCTTTAAGCACGCAGGATATTTCGGAGTTATTGGAAGATTTGACTGACTACAAAGTTGCATTAAATAAAGTGGCGACATTAAATGAGCAAATAGGATTAAGTCACTTTCTTTTTAAGTTGCAGGCTCTTTGCAAGTAATATCAAAATTCTAATCTATTAGACGATTGTTGACCCACCATCGACCACCAGTGTTTGCCCATTGATATATGCTCCTGCGTCAGAGGCTAACATCAAAGCAACACCAGCAATTTCTTCTGGCTCACCAATTCTTTTCATTGGTACCTTATCTGTAAAGACTTTTAATATCTCTGGATTATCCCAAAGAGCCTTTGCAAAATCTGTCTTGATAAGGCCTGGTGCAATTGCATTAGCTCGAATATTGCAATGTCCAAACTCAGAAGCAATATTTTTAACCATCATGATATCTGCTGCCTTGCTCATATTGTAAGCGCCCAGTAAAGAGCTACCTCGCAAACCACCAATGCTAGAGACGATAATAATGACACCATCTTTTCTTTCGATCATTTGGGGCAATACGAGCTTTGAAAGGATATGGTTAGACTTAACGTTATTTTGCATGATCTTATCAAAGGAATCAGATGGGATATCCATCATTGAGCCCATGAAGGGATTAGTTGCTGCGTTACAAATCAATATATCTATCTTGCCAAATAAATTATTTGTTTCATCAACCAAGTGTTGCAGTTGGGATTCATCGCCAATATTTGCAGCAATTGGGTAAGCTGCTTCACTCCCAACCAAGCTATTAATCTCATTAGCAGTTGCAATACATGCATCAATTTTTCTGCTCGATATGATAACCTTGGCTCCCTCTTTGGCTGCATGAAGCGCAATCGACTTACCAATGCCACGTGAGGAGCCAGTTATTAAAAATGACTTGTTTTTTAAATTAAATAATGACATTTGGCTTATAATCTCCTGATGTTTAAAAACGTTGAAATATATTCTAAATCAAATTGTTTATATTGTGATAAAGCAAAAAACTACTTTGCGCAAAATAATATTTCTTATGTAGAGCATAATGCTGAGATTCCTGAAATTTTTGATGTCCTCATGACCAGAAATCCTCATGCTAGAACTATGCCTCAGATATTTATTAATGATGAGCTAATTGGCGGCTACACAGACCTTGAGGACTGGCTGCAAAATAATAAGGATTAACTATGGTTGCTTTTAATGATTTTCTACTTCTTCTAGATGGCTACCTAAGTGGCTCATGGTGGTTTCCAGCATTTCTGATTGGCACAGGCATATACTTCACTGCTTATCTCGGTTTTCCCCAATTTAAATTTTTTGCTCATGGCTGGAGAATCGTGACAGGAAAATATGCAAAAGAAGATACTAAAGGAGAAACTAGCCCATTTGAGGCATTAACAACTGCAATGTCCGGTGCGGTTGGTACTGGCAACATAGGTGGCGTAGCTCTCGCAATATGGATTGGTGGCCCTGCAGCTATTTTCTGGATGTGGATTACAGCTATCTTTGGTATGACTACAAAATTTGTTGAAGTGACCATGGCTCATAAATACCGAACCACGCTAACTGATGGCTCTATATCAGGCGGTCCAATGTACTACATTGAGAAGGGCTTCAATAAACGCTGGGCTGGGGTGATCTTTGCTGCCTTAATGATGATTTGTGCCATTGGTTCTGGCAATATGCCCCAAATTAATAATATCGCTGTGGTTCTTGACTCTACATTTTCAATTCCCAAGCTGGCTACAGGTTTGATACTAGGCGTGATGTTATGGTTAATTATTGCTGGTGGTATCAAAAGAATTGCAAAAATTGCTAGTAAATTAGTTCCAGTGATGGCGGTGATTTACTTTGGTGGTGCTTTGGTTGTTATCGTTGAGAATTATCAAAATATCATTCCCTCACTGCATTCTATATTCTCTCAGGTATTTTCTGGGTCTGCCGCAGCAGGCGGATTTTTAGGTGCAAGTTTTGCAATGAGTCTAAAACTTGGAGTGGCAAGAGGCTTGTATTCAAATGAAGCAGGGCAGGGATCATCTCCGATCGCTCATGCATCTGCAAAAGCAGAGCATTCTGTTGAACAGGGCATGGTTTCAATTCTAGAGCCCTTTATAGATACTATAGTGGTTTGTAGTGTTACAGCACTTGTTATCCTATCTAGTGGTGCTTGGACTCAAAAATATGAAAATACTTTTGAAAGATCATCTATGGCAATTTTTGATGGCTCTTACACTGAATCAAATGAAGGCGATGTGGAGGAGCTCGGGAAATATATCCTTGATGCTAGAAATTTCACTAGCAACACAACAACCGTTAAAAACTATTCTGGAAATTTAAATATTGTTGATGGCTTATTGCAGCAAAATGACATCACAATTTTTCATAACAATTCAATTGCAGAAGATGTCCAGTTCATTGAGGGCGGTGAACCCTTCACTGGTTCTCTAGAAATTATAGATGGAGACATTGAAAATTCCTCCATCAAGGTTGAAGGTAAATCCCTTATTCACTCTGCTGAGCTAACCTCCAAAGCATTTGCCTCCGGGGTTTTAGGAATGTACGGTGAGTATATTGTGGCGATTGGCTTGCTGTTATTTGCATTTTCAACCGCAATTGCATGGTCTTACTACGGGGATAGGTCAACAGCTTATATTTTTGGTGAAGCTGCTGTGCCTTGGTACCGAATGATCTATGTTGTGAGTTTTATTGCAGCTGCAGTCATAGATACCACCATCATATGGAACATCGCATATGTTGTTGTTGCTCTGGTTACCATACCGAATCTAATAGCATTATTCGTTCTTAGAAAGGAGATGAAAGAGCAAGTCACCAGCTACGTGATGGAAAAATAATTAAACAGACTCTTTGGTTCCATCTATTTAGCTGAGCGTTGCTCTAGGACATCTAATACCTCATCAAAACTCACATCCATTTTTCGGAGCATAACTAATAAGTGGTATACCAAATCAGCTGATTCTTCTTTAACGCGACCATCATCTGTAACTGCAGATATAGCTACCTCTCCAGCTTCCTCGGTAACTTTTTTGGCCATTTCTTTAATTCCATCTATAAATAAGCTGTAAGTGTATGAGTTAGAGTTTTTTTCTTCAAAGCTGCTGTCAATAACTGCTTCTAGCTTTGCAATAAAATTTATATTCCCTGGAGATTCTTGGAAGCATGATTCTCGCCCTAGATGACATGTTGGGCCATTATTAAGTGCTGTAATCAGAAGGGTGTCATTATCACAGTCATGGAGAATTTTTATAACAGATAGCTTGTTTCCAGAAGTTTCTCCCTTTGTCCATAATTTTTGCTTTGTTCTACTAAAAAATGTAACAACACCAGATTGCTCTGTAAGCTCAAGCGCTTCTGCATTCATGTAGCCCAACATTAATACTCGCAAGCTATCTGCATCTTGAATGATAGCTGGCATTAATCCATTCACCTTATCCCAGTTTAGTTCCATTGTTTAACCTCTTACGTTAATTTGATTGAATTGAAGATGTCTTTTTAATTCCTGAACAGTAAAAATATCTTTATGAAAAACGCTGGCTGCCAGCGCTCCATCTACATTGGTTGATTTAAACACTTCTGTAAAATCTTCCATGCTCCCAGCTCCCCCAGAGGCAATCATCGGAATAGTGCAGCGATCGGAAAGGTCCTTGATTAAATCTAAATCAAAGCCATTTCTCATACCATCCTGATTCATTGAGTTAACCACTACCTCTCCTGCGCCTAGGCTCTGAATCTCTTCCAACCAATCTAGCGCTTCTATCTCACTTGAATAAGCAGTGTCTTCATTTCCAGTTTTGGCATATATCAGGTGCTTGGAATTGATTGTTTTAACATCTATGCCAACCACTACACATTGGGCTCCAAATTCGTCACTAAGATCTCTGATCATCCTTGGATTTAACAGGGCTGGAGTATTAATAGATATTTTATCAGCTCCTTCATTAAGTATTAGTCTTGCATCATCCATTGATTTAATTCCACCAGCAACACAAAA
This sequence comes from Proteobacteria bacterium UBA7420, assembly GCA_002469975.1. Lineage (GTDB taxonomy): Bacteria > Pseudomonadota > Gammaproteobacteria > Magnimaribacterales > D2472 > D2472. The sequence continues at coordinate 855 of DKMG01000082.1, read as the reverse complement.
GGGAATGTTAATAACCTCTGAAATTTTTTTCACCCAGCTTTTATCAACCATTTTCTCCTCAGTGCTGGCAGAAATATCATAGAAAACTAATTCATCCGCTCCCTGATTAGAATATTTGGCAGCAAGCTCAACAATGCCCCCCATAACCTCATGATTTTTAAACTGAACACCCTTAACTACCAGTCCATTTTGAACATCCAGACATGGAATTATTCTTTTACATAGCATTGGATAATTCCTTCAAGCTTATAGCGTGTTCGTAAATTGCTTTCCCAACCACTACTTCCTTGCATCCAAGGGTTTGTACTGCATCAATATCTTGTATTGAAGAGATTCCTCCAGAGGCTATGAGGTTGATGCTTGGAAATGTTTCGATAATATGTTGATAGGCCTTTACGCTTGGACCTTTCATTGCACCATCTAGACTAATGTCTGTGGCTAATATATTTGAGAAATATGAATAAGTATTTAAAAATTCTGTCAAGTTAACAGAAGACTGGTTTTGCCATCCGTGAGTAAAGATTATCTGTTGATCCTCAATAGTTTTAAAATCTAATCCTAAGACTATTTGATCTGGATCAAAGTTTGACTGAAGTTCGGGTAAAAAGTTAGGTGTTTCAAATAAAGCGGTGCCTACAATAATACGAGTGACGCCAAGCTCAAGCATCTCTGAAGCTTTTTTAATACTTCTAATGCCACCACCAACCTCTAAGCTTAAGCTAGGGTTTGAAGCAAGTCTTTTAATAATGGGTAGATTCTCCTGTGAACCTGTTTGAGCGCCATCTAAATCGACAATGTGTAGGTAACTAAAGCCATAATCCATAAATTCCTTGGCTTGGTTAATAGGGTCGAGGT
>DKMG01000075.1 GCA_002469975.1 Proteobacteria bacterium UBA7420 | reverse complement strand
GTTTGCAAGAGTCTTCAAATCTGACCTTTCTAACAGGGACAGCTCAGGAGCCAAACAAGCATTTAGCGAGCTCTCAGAGTTTTTAACTCGCTTTCCTCAAAGTCAATATGCACCTTATGCATCACAGAGACTAATTTATCTTAGGAGTCTGATTGCAAAAAGTGAGCTTGTTGCTGCAGATTACTACATGAAAAGAAAGGCATATGTTGCTGCTCTGCGAAGAGCGAAATACGTCATTGAAAATATCCCTAATACCTCTCAAACAATGCGCGCTCTAAAAATAGTTAGTGAGTGTTATAAAGAGCTTGGATATTTTGATCTCATGAATGATGTAAATGCTGTAATTGAAATAAACAAGGGTTTATTGCAAGAGGAAGAGCCAGCAAAGAATACAAATTTCTTTTCTAGAAACGCACCCTCTCCCAGCACTTAGCCGGAACATAAAATAGAATACAACTTATCAACTAGTTGATTGTTGGTCTTATAAAGATTTTTAGTTTCGTGTTGCTTATTGCATGTGAATGCATAGCCGGCGCCTAAGTCTGGATCGCCGAAAGCTACAGCCCCACCAATCCCAGCATGACCAAACATTCTATTGATAAATGTTGGGGACAAAGAAGAAAGTGAGGTCATGCCATTAGCTAATTCAAAGCCCAAGCCAAATTGAATATCTGAGCCAAACAAGACAGTGTCAGGGCCTGATGAATAAGGAGTAATTGAGCCCTCAAGTGTCTCTGGGCGCATGATTGAGACCCCATCTCTGACACATCCATTGCTTAAAATACCGTATAGTTTTGCTAAGGCTTTGGCTGATCCATGGCCATTTGCAGAAGGCACCTCAGCCTTTCTCCAGTCAGAGGTATTGGGGTAATTCACTCCATCCCCTGGCCTGCCTTGAAAGGCTGTAAGAAAATCAGCTCCAGTAATAGCAGATTTAAAATTTTTTAATTTTCTGGGTAGCAAGAAATCTGGTAAATATCGTACAGCATTTCCAGGCAGTTTTTTGATAGTATCAAGGTCCATTGCTGGCATCAGCATATCTGCGCATCTTGCAAAATCAGGTTCTTCAAGCCCAATATGAAAATCAATATCCAATGGTGTGGCTATCTCCTCTTTAAAATACCTACCCACTGTTCGACCATCTGCTCTCCTAACTAATTCTCCTGCTAACCAGCCAAATGTTAATGCATGATAGCCCTGAGAAGATCCAGGCTCTCTGATGGGGGCTTGAAGCTCGAGCAGATGAACAAACTTTTTCCAATCCTGCCACGAGCCTTGTGGTAGACCACCCTGAAATCCAAACATGCCAGCTCGATGAGACAAAATATCGCTCACTTTTGTGTGCTCCTTTCCATTACAACCATATTCTGGCCAATATTTAGAAACTTTCTCACCAGGGTCCAGTAGACCGTCATTGATTAATTTAGCAATACAGGTTGCTGTAACACCCTTAGTGACAGACCAGACATTAACAAGAGTATCCTCTTCCCAGGCAGATGCTCTAGCAGCATCCTTGTGACCGCCCCATAAATTTACAACCAACTCACCCTTGTGCTCAATGGCAAGAGCAGCACCAACCTCATGCTTACTCTCAATAGCTTGGGTAAAGATTTCTTTAAGCTCTAGGAAACGAGTATCGCAGTGACCATTAATCATTGTGCTGCCTTGGGTTTACAATCAAGCCATTGCTCAATCTTGCTTGATAGCTCTTGAGCTCTTTCTTTATGACTGATGCCAAGATATACAGGCCTAAAATATCAGGAAGTGCTATCAAAAAAACTATTTTAATTCACTATCAATTAAGACTGCAATTAACAAAGCAGGCTCTGCGCCATTGTTGACCCAAGCATGATTTGTTCCCCTTTGAACAACTACATCATGAGGCTTAAGCCTGACCTCATCTTCATCTAGCAAAAGTGTGATGTTTCCTTTGAGGAGAATAATGTAATCAATTGTGTTGGTCTTATGCATTGCGGGATGCTTGGAGGTATCAACCCTGTAATGAGCTGCTCCTACACTTGCAAAGGCTTCGGCTGCAGCTGTCTGAAGAACTTCTAAGGGAACTCCCTCTGGAGTTGGGTTGATTTGAAAATATCTAAATTTAGTGCCGCTAGCAGGAGGTGATAAAAGTATTTCGGAATCTGCTCTATCAACCTCATCTGTTGTATCTATTGCTTTACCATCGGTATTCCAAATCTCAAACAAGCCGCCTACATCTTCACCAATTGAACGGGCTGGCGGACCATCAATGGTGATAATTGATTTGCCAGATTTATCATGCCCTGTAATTATTCTTCTCATGCTTTCCCTAAAGTCTAACCATCAAATCACTATAATTTTTTGGATTCATTATAAGAATATACCTTGGATTGATTTTTATGAGAGCTTTTTTCTAAAATCACTTTATAGCCTTCCACATCAGAAATCTCTTTAATTCCATCTATGTGCATTTTTTTATTCTTAAATTGCTCTAAGTTAAAAGTTTTTTTCTTTGCAGATTTGGCATTGCTGGCAGCAATAAAAAAATTCATATGAGATTCATATATTCCCTCTCCCACTTCCGCATCATAAAAACCAACATGAACCATAAATAATTTCATTCGCTTCCCCCTTCTAAGAACTAAGTATTATAATTTTTTGGAAATAGCATAACAGGCAGGGATATAAAATAGTGCAATGATAGCTGAGCCAATAATTCCACCCGCCATTGCCCAAGCCAAAGGTTGAAAAAATACACTAGTTAAAAGCAGAGGCAAGAAACCTCCAATCGTAGTTGCAGAAGTGGTAATGACATGACGGGTGGAGCGCATCACAACATCCACGAGAGTCTCTTTTGTGATTGGAGAATTCGCATTGGATTCTTTAATATGAGATAGAACAACAATCGAATCATTGATTGATAGTCCGGTTAAGCCAATAGCACCCACCAACCCAATAAAACCAAAATTTGCTTGCCCGAGGGTCAAACCCATAAATGCTAGGCCGGTACACCATATTCCAACGCTTAAAATTAACCCTGCCTGCCTAAATGAATTCAGCGCTGCAACTAATGCAATAACAATAAGCACAAAAAATAGAATGGCTGATGAGAAAATATTTGCTTGTGACTGACCTCTTGCATCAGCCTCACCCCCAGCCTCCAGAATATAGCCAGGTGGTAACTCGGCTTTAAATTTTTCAATTTTTGCTGCAATAAATTTCTCTGTATCTGATGGCAGGAGCCCAGGCCAAATCCAAGCCGATACACTATTTTCTCTCTTGCCAGCATCTCTTGCTATCAAATTAGATTGATTCGTAACCTCAAACTCTCCATAACTCGAAGAGTAATCAAAGCCATCCTCTGAGGGCCTTGAAAGAAACTGAATAGATTCCATAAAATCATCTGACATCCCTCTAATCTTTATTGGTAGCTCTTTATTTCCATCTAGCATTGTTCCTACTTCAAAGCCCTGACTAGCGATCGCAAGCTCATTAGTGAAATACTCACCTGGGACAGAGTTCAGCATGAGGGCGGATTCATCAAAGTTAAACACAAGATTCTTTGAGTTTGAGGACAGCCCGCTATCAGTTAAATATACATCTGGCGACTCTCTAAAGATTAATTCTAGTTTTTTTCCAAGAATTTTAAGAATAGCGATATCAGGCCCATCGATACTAAATTCAACTGCAGCATCTACCGGTGGTCCAGAGGAAAACTTATCTATAATAATTTTTAAATCTGGATTCTCTTGATTGAGTCGTCTTGCAAGACCTGGCAATGAGGCCTTCATCTCTTTGTAGGATGGGGCAAAATAAACACCTTGAGCTATATTATTACTTCCTAGGCCAGAATCACCGCCTATCACATTGTACAAAATCCTAGGCAGTTTTCTTCCAATAAACCAGAAATCGTCCCCAGCTATTTCACTTTGAGCAATGGACTTCCTGACTTCTTTAACTCTTTTTTCAGTGGTTCTGACATTGGAATTTTGTGGAAGCTCAATGAATACCTTGAACATGTTTCTATCAAGCTCAGGAAAAAAATCAGCTTTTAAAAAGGGGAACATAAGAAATCCCAATAATGGCAGAGCCAGAGAGATCATGATGGCTCGTCTTGGAACGGCATAAGACCAAGTTAATAGATCCTTGTATCTCTGCAAGAGCTTTGCATTGGAATACCCAGTTCCAGAATATCGCTCCTGATCAAAAAATTTAATTTTCTCCATGTAAGTAAGAAGAATGGGAACAACAAATACAGCAAGAAAAAGTGATGATGTGATCGATAAAATAACAGTCTTAGCCATTCCACCAACAAACTCAGCACTAGGGCCGGCGCCGCTAGCAATAGGGAAAAATGCTAGAGCAGTGGTTGCCGTTGCAGCTGCCAATGGTACCCATAGATGATGAACACTCTCAAAAGCAGCCTCTTGTAAATCATGCCCCAAGCGTCGCCTATATTTATAATCTTCAACAACAATAATTGCATTATCGATCAATAACCCTAAGGCAATAATAATTCCAGTCATGGAGGTTTGATGCAGCGGTAGATCTAGCAATTTGCACCCAAGCAAAACTAAAAAAATTGTTAAAGGTATTACCGAGCCAACAATCAAGGCGGACTTAAAGCCAAGTAAAAAATAGCTGATTGCAATGACAATGAGGGTTGCAAAGATGATGCTTGAATATAAGTTATTGAATTTTTCTTTGAAATAGTAGGATTCGTCGTAGACTGTATCAATGGTGATTTCTGGCGGCAATTCAGATTTAAAGCTCTCAACCACATTAGAAATACTGTTAACGTATGAATCTACTCTTTGATTAAAAGCGCCTCTAATTTCAACCAAGACTGCTGGCTTGCCTTGATATAAGGTGAGCTCTTCCGGGGGATTGCGTGAATTTTTTGAAATCGTGGCGATATCTCCCAAACGAATAATCTCAAACTCGTTAATGACTTTGATGGGCAGGCTAGATACTTGATCTAAACTTGTAAGATTTTCTTTGGACTTAACTAGAATCTCTTGTCCGCCCTGAGAAATCTGCCCAATAGGCTTCTTAGAATCCAAGGATGATAGTATTTGTGCAATTTCCTGAAAACCCAGCCCTAGGGCTGAAAGCTTGGAATTATCAATCTCTACCAGCACCTCCTCATCAGCGCCACCAAAAATAAAACTTCTATCTGAGCCTCCCATGAATGCAAGGGACTGACGCAAATCTTCAGCCACTCTGGATAGCAAGATGAGTGGCACATCCCCCCTTCCATTCCAGGTTAAAGCATAGAGCAAGGTCGTTGGAGGGCCGCTACTTCTTTGAAGCTGAGGCTCAATTCCTGGCGGCAGAAGAAAGCTTGATTGGTCTAATTTATCCTGAACTTGGGACCAAACCTGCTCAATGAGTGGGCCTGCTGCAACTTCATCTTTAATTGCCATAACAGTAGTAGCAAAACCCTGCTGAGAAAAAGATCTGATTTCATCTAATTCATAAACCTCTCTTAACTTTGCTTCTAAGGGCTCTAAAACTTGCGTCTCTATTCTGGTAGGAGAAGCTCCTGGATATACGGTTTGGATACTCGCCCACCTCTCGGCAAGCTCAGGATTCTCTTGCCTAGAAACAGTATTTAAGGAGAAAATTCCAGATAAAAAAATAAATGCCAACAATAGAGCGAATATTCTTGGCCTATCAAAAAGCACTCTTAAGAAAAACATGTGCTTATTGAGCTCTTAGAATTTCACTATCAATAACTTTAGCAGCACCGCCTGTAGCTACCATATCGCCGTTAGAAATGGTGCCATTAACATAGGCAGCATTTCTTTCTATGTGAATCATTTCAACAATTTGCTTGGCAACCACATATTGATCATTGGTGTTTTTGGTCACGGTGAATAAATTCCAGAGACCTTGTGTGCCTTGTGATAAAGATTTTAATGGAACCCAAGCACCTTCCTTCCTGGTGGTCTGCTGCAGCTCCAAATAAGAAACAGAGCCAGGATTGATAAATGTTTCAAACTCAAAGATGCACAGTCTATTATTGGAGCCTTGGCTGGTCATCTGAGAAAAACGCTTCAAGGTGGCGGGATATATCTTCTCATTGATAGAAAAATTATATTGGCTACCAATCTCAAGGCTCTCAATAATACTACCAGGAATAGACACATGCGCCTCAACACTTGTAGAGTCAATAATTTCTATAATTGGAATACCAGGGCTAACTACTGTGCCTGAATCTAGAAATCTATTTTGAATGAACCCTGAGAAAGGAGCGCGTATCTTAGTTTGCTCTAATTTAACCATGTACAGATCCGCTTGCGCCTTAGCCACTAAATATTCTGAGTTGGCTTTATCTAACTCTTGATTAGAAATAAAACCTTTATTTTTTAAGTCCTGAAATCTAGCCAAGGCTTGTGAGGCTAAATCATATCTAGCTAAAGCTTGATTTAAATTAGCTTGCATTTCGGCAGGATCTAAAAAGGCTAAGATTTGATCAGCTTCAACAGCATCGCCAATATCAACTGTGACCTGTGATATTTTTCCAGGAATTTCAAAAGATAGTTTGGAATAATTTAAGGGGAGGATCTTGCCCGGGAATCTTTGCGAAGATTGGTAAGAGTCTTGAATCTCGATAGTGGTAATTTCAAGCGAGGATCCAGTAGCTGATAGCATTGGTAATAAACTAAATAATCCAAGGGTAAATAATATTTTTTTCATAAGTTTGACTAAGTTCAAAAAAGTATTTAACGTTAACAATGTCAACATACAACATGAATGTTAACACTGTCAACATACAATATACATTATGAAATATCATCACGGAGACCTAAAAGAAGCTTTAGTGCAAAGTGCCTGCGCTTGTTGCGAAGAAAGTGGTTTTGAGAACATTAGTCTTAGATCTATTGCAAAAGAAGCCAACGTCTCTCAAACAGCGCCATATCGACACTTTAAAACAAAAGGAGACCTTCTGGCTGCCGTTGCACAATGTGGGTTTGATGAACTCCGAAGAAGGATGGAGGAAGCAGTTCAAAAAACTAAGGGTCTTGATGGCAAAGAGCAATTTTTTGAGATGGGCATAGCATATCTAGAATTTGGATTAGAGAAGCAAAATACCTATGATTTAATGAATCACACCAGTATATATTTTGGTGATTATCCTGATTTAATTCAGAGCTCAGAGGCCGCCTTTACGTTGTTAGTTAAGGCTGTGAAAGGAATTAAGCCAGAGCTTACTGAGGAAGAGTTAATGAGTCAGAGTATAAAAGCCTGGGCGATGGTAGGAGGGCTTGTTGCAATTCTCCGTAAAGATTCTGCACAGCTAGATTCTTCCGCTGGTCGAGCAATAGAGCTTGTTAGGCTAGATGTTAAAAAATTCTTAGTGCAAGCAGATATTATTTAGCGAACCAAGATTGTAATTTGCTCTGATACAATTATTGGGTCATGTGGAAGATGGCGATGGTCACCAAGCAATAACTGCAAGGTATGGGATCCTGGCTCAAGCTTTAACTGAACTTCAGTTTGCCCTTTACCAAAATGCACATGATTCTTATCAGATTTTATGGGTTGATTAGCCGGTGGCAACTCGGCATCAATAATTAAATGGTGGTGTCCTGTGCCAGCTACCTCAACTCCTGCTGGAGAGACTCCAAAGTTCCTGAGTCCAAACTGAATACTTACCTCTCCATCGACAATGTCTTGATGTTTTGGAGAAATAAAATAAAGGGAGGCATTGCTCGACCCTTGGCTGTATTCAAGAGCACCCTCAACATTGAAGGTAACCAAAAATATCAATATTAAAAAGCGCATTATTCTAAATAACCACCATCTGCGTAAATTAACGTATTAAATGATTCTGCATTGTAAACATTCAATACTTTGGAGATAACAATTGAGTGAGAATGATAGCCAATAACTTGGTCCACTTGAACAAAAATATTAGATTGGGCTTCTTTTAAAAATGGTGTTCCATCTTTATTCCAGTATTCATTATCAAATCGTTTCGCATCAGAGTCTTTAGAGCTGCAAAGATTAGAGATATCTTGCTGGGCATTACTTAAAATATTAATGCACATCTCAGATCCTGGCTTCAGGACATCATGAATACTGGCATGCTTGTTAACACACACAAGTATGGCCGGCGGCTCAACCGTTAAAGAGGTTACAGATGAAGCGGTCATAGCATGGGGCTTGCCATGTGAATCCTTAGCCGAAACAATACTGACAGAGGCTGCTAAATATCTCATAGCAATTAAAAATTGTTCTTTTGGCATTGGCGTTATAATTTATACTCTGTAAAAAAAATTTTAGATTGAACACGACAAGCATAAGAATAATTGGAGGCAGAAACAAGAGCTATCGCATAGTTTTTAAGGCGTCTCCAACCTTACGACCAACTTCTGATAGAGCTAAGGAAACTCTATTTAGCTGGCTGCAGTTTGAAATACAAAATAAAACTTGCTTGGATTTATTTGCTGGAACCGGTGGCTTGGGGTTCGAAGCCCTTTCAAGAGGTGCTGAGCATGTAACTTTTGTAGAAAAGGACAAGAGTTTGTTTAAAAATATTCTAAAAAATGCTGAGCATCTGGGTTATTCGCATAGTAGCGAAGTAGCATGCAGCGCGGCCATTAAATGGATGAAAACTAATAAGCGTCAATTTGATATTATTTTTTTAGACCCGCCGTTTGATCAAGTGCATTATGAAGGCTTGCTGAGCTCAATTAAAACCGGAGGGCTGCTTGCTGAAGGAGGAAAAGTTTATCTCGAGACTGATAAGCGGACTGAAGTTACTCTAAGTAAAAATCAAATCGTCCTTAAGGATAAAACTATCGGAGATGTGAGGCTCATGATTTTGCAATGAAAATAAGAATAGCAACAAGAGTATCGCCTTTAGCGCTCCTGCAGACACATCAGGTGATCGACTTGATTCAGGCTTTGGGCAGCGACTATAAATGTGAGGTTGTGCCTATCCAATCAGAGGGTGATTTAAACGAATCGCCGCTGCATCTCATCGGCGGCAAAGGATTATTTGTTTCTAAACTTGAGGCCGCCTTAGTCAATCAAGAAGCTGATATTGCTGTGCATAGCTTAAAAGATGTTCCAGCTTTACTAGCGCCTGAATTTTCTATTGCCGCCACACTGAGGCGAGAAGATTGCTGGGATACGATTCTTCTGAGAGAAGGATTGGCTTATAAGGATCTTCAGGATGGTCATAGAATTGCAACGTCAGGACCAAGAAGAAAATCTCAATTACTAGCAATCTATCCAGGCTTAAATATTGTGCCTATCAGGGGAAATATTCAAACTAGAATTAATAAAATAGTTGATGAAAATTTAGACGGTCTTGTGGTAGCAAAGGCTGCTCTCAATAGACTAAAAATTAAACATAAAAATATGCATGTTTTTTTAGAAAGTGAGATGCTTCCTGCAGCTTCTCAGGGCGCTATAGGCATAGAGACTTGCAATGCTACTGTTCCATCAGGCCTCTCAGAAGTTCTGACCAAGATTAATTGCCAAGATACTTTTAGAGCAACAAGAGTGGAAAGAGACATAGTTGCAGCCTTGGAAGGCAGCTGCTTATCACCTATTTCAGTTTTAGGAAAAATTATTGATCAGACCCTTCATTTGCAAGTTCGAGTCTCAAATCAAGATGGCTCCCATGTCCTTGAAAGGGATGCAATATTCTCAATCACAGAAGAAGTGTCTGCTTTGACTCAATTTAAAGAGGAGCTTATACAAAGTGGGGCTAAAGAGTTAATCCAAACATAAATGATTATTAATACTAGGCCGATTACACTTGCAGACAACAGCAATGCATTATTAAGGCGCTCCGGTGTAGAGTTTTCTCATGTGCCGATGACAAGGATTGAATGTCTTACGCCCTCAGAGCTGGACCTCAGTAAATTAAAAAACATAGAGAGATATGATGTTCTTATTTTTACTAGCCAGTCAGCAGTTAAATACAGCGCCTCTTTCCTTAAGAATTATCTGCCCGCCAATGCCAACCTCCCAATTATTGCTATAGGAATGTCGACCCAAAGAGTATTAAAAGAATACAGCCTTAAATCAATCCTGCCTCAAAGTTTTGATTCAGCAGGGATCGCTCAGATGATAGAAAGCAAACAATACAAAAAATGTTTAATCTTTTGTGGTGACAAGGCGCCTCAACTTCAGCAGCATACATCAGCTGAACTTGAAGTTTTTTCATGCTATCAAGTGCTAGAGGAGCAAGCCCATCAACTGCATAAAGTGATGACAAGCAAAAGGATCATTATTTTGATCTACAACATTCAAACCCTTGAAGCCATAGTAAAAAACATTCAAGGCATAGATTTGGAGAGAGTTTGGCTTGTGGTCGCTTCATCAAGGATTCAAGAAAGAGCCTTATCCCAAGGGATAGAACAGTGCCAAGTAGCGTCAGGCCCTCATGATCAAGAGATGGTCGAATCTGCTATAGAGCTAGCAAGTAGATAATTATTTTTTCTTGCTATTGCCGCCAGTCTTCATGGCACTAAAGAACTCTTCGTTTGTCTTGGAGGATTTCAACCTTTCGATTAAAAATTCGATTGCTTGTGCATCTTCCATGCCGTCAAGAACTTTTCTCAAGAGAAACATTCTCTGCAGTTCTTCTGGTGTTGTCAGCAAGTCTTCTCTTCTGGTGCCTGAGCGTCTAATGTTAATGGCAGGGTAGATACGTTTTTCAGCAATTTTTCTTTCTAAATGAATTTCCATGTTGCCTGTACCTTTAAATTCTTCATAAATCACCTCATCCATTTTAGAGCCAGTATCAACAAGGGCTGTCGCAATAATCGTTAGACTGCCTCCCTCTTCTAAGTTTCTTGCCGCACCAAAGAATCTTTTTGGTCTTTCCAAGGCATTTGAATCTACACCTCCAGAAAGTATTTTTCCAGATGCGGGTTGAACTGAATTATATGCCCGTCCTAAACGCGTAATAGAATCTAGCAGAATTACTACATCTTTTTTGTGTTCTACCAATCTCTTAGCTTTTTCAATGACCATATCTGCAACCTGAACGTGGCGGGATGGCGGCTCATCAAAGGTGCTTGCAACAACCTCGCCCCTAACTGTTCTGGACATCTCAGTCACTTCCTCTGGTCGCTCATCTATAAGTAACACGATAAGCTCAACCTCTGGATTATTCTTTGTAATTGAGTGGGCAATGCTCTGAAGCATTAAAGTTTTACCTGCCTTGGGAGGAGAAACAATTAACCCTCTTTGCCCCTTCCCTATTGGTGAGGCTAAATCAATAATTCTGGATGAAAGGTCTTCTGCAGATCCAGTTCCAAGCTCCAGCGTTAATCGTGAAGTTGGGAATAATGGAGTGAGGTTCTCAAATAAAATCTTTTTCTTGGTTTTCTCTGGGGATTCTGTGTTGATTGTATCGACAAACACTAGAGCGAAATATCTCTCGCCATCTTTTGGAGGGCGAATTTTTCCATGAATCTCATCGCCTTTTCTTAGGCTGAATTTTCGAACTTGGCTGGGTGAGACATAAATATCATCAGGGCCGGAGCAATAAGATCCCTCTGGAGATCTCAGGAAACCAAAGCCATCATTTAAGATTTCAAGAACTCCGCCACCATAGATATCAACACCTTCTTTAGCTTGCTGCTTGAAAATTCTAAAAATAATTTCTTGTTTTTTTAGCCGGCCCACATCTTCCAAGCCAAGGCCTTCAGCAACCTCAACTAATTCATTGATGGGCTTGATTTTCATTTCAGTTAGATTCATATATTGAGGCCTGTATTAAGGGGGTAAAAAGTATTTTGATTGGTAGCTATCGAGCTAAGATGGGAAAATGATAGTGCTTTTTCCTAAAAGATGCAAAGGTTTACGCTTCTGATTCGATGAAGCCCTCCAATTGTTGCTTGCTAATAGCACCTATTTGAGTAGCTGTGACTTCACCATTTTTAAAAATTAGAAGGGTTGGGATAGATCGAACTCCATATTGAACTGCAATCTCTTGGTTGCTATCAACATCCATCTTACAAACTTTAACTTTGCCAACCACTGTATCTGCAACCTCTGCTACTGTTGGAGCCAACTGCTTACATGGGCCACACCACTCTGCCCAAAAATCTACCAAGACAGGAATCTCTGATTCAATCACTTCTAGATTAAAATTTGCTGCTGTAATTTCTTTGACATTGTCACTCATGAATTTAACTCCGATGCGATTTGTTTTGCTGCGTATGTAAGAATGGCATCTGCGCCCGCTCTCTTGCAACACAATAATGATTCTATCATAACATTTTTATCAAGCCACCCCTTCTCAATGCTTAGGGTGAGCATGGAATACTCTCCACTAACCTGATAAACAAAAGTGGGTATCTGAAACTCTGATTTAATTTTTTGAACAACATCGAGATATGCTGTACCAGGTTTTACCATGACTACGTCTGCACCCTCTTGAATGTCCATTGCAACTTCATGCATTGCTTCTTGGGTGTTGGCAAAATTCATTTGATAGGTTTCTTTTGAACCCTTTCCTAAATTGGCAGCAGATCCTACGGCATCTCTAAATGGTCCGTAAAAACTAGAAGCATATTTTGCGGCATAAGATAAAATTACGGTATCCTTAAACTGATTGGTCTCTAGGGCATCACGAATAATTTTTACTCTTCCATCCATCATGTCAGATGGAGCAATAATATCTGCTCCTGCTTCTGCAAGCAGCAGAGCTTGTTTTGAAAGCAAGTTTAAGGTTTGATCATTATCAATTTTTTCATCGATTAGTAGCCCATCATGGCCATGATCCGTGTATGGATCTAATGCAACATCAGCAATCGTCACTATCTCTGGAAATCTTTGCTTAATGCCTTCGAGAGCTCTACAAACAATATTATCCTTATCAAACGCATGGGATGCTTCTGCATTTTTCTTATCTGGACCGATCGCTGGAAAAATGGCCATGGATTTAACGCCCGCATTTAATAAAGCCTCAGTCTCAGAGTACAGAGAATCAAGGCTATGTCTAAAAATGCCTGGCATAGAGGGAATCTCTATATTCATTTCCTTTTGATCTGCTATAAAGATTGGTTGAATAAGATCATCAGAGGAGAGCTTGTTTTCTGCAACTAAGTCACGCAAGAAACCCTTGGAACGTGTGCGCCTTAGCCTTGTTGATGGGAAGTTTCTATTTATCATACTAATCTGTGACTGCTCCTTTTGAAGCTGATTGAACCGTGCGTTTGTATTTTGCCAGCACTCCACTTTTTGGAGAAGAGTTAGGATTAGTCCAGTTCAGTTTTCTCTGCTCCATCTCAGCCTCTGTAATATTTAGATTTAAAATATCTTGATTTGCATCAATTGTAATCTCATCACCATCTTGAATTAAAGCAATGGGGCCACCTAACTCAGCTTCAGGGCTAATGTGGCCAACCACAAAACCATGAGTTCCTCCAGAGAATCTTCCATCAGTAATAAAAGCAACTAGATCGCCCAATCCCTGACCCATGATTGCGGAGGTAGGCTTAAGCATCTCTCTCATTCCAGGGCCACCTTGAGGTCCCTCATAGCGAATAACCACTACATCTCCTGCCTTCACCACTTTCGATAAAATGGCTTCCATCCCTTCTTCTTCGGAATTGAACACTCTGGCTTTGCCTGTAAATAATGTGCCTTCCTTGCCAGTAATTTTTGCAACCGCTCCCTCAGGCGCTAAATTCCCAAATAAAATTCTAAGATGACTAGAATCTTTGATGGGCGCATCTGGGTTAAGAATAATTTTTTGGGAGCTTGGATAAGGGGCCACTTGATCTAAATTTTCTTGCAAAGTTTTTCCAGTCACAGTTAAGCAGTCTCCATGTAGCAGGTTGTTTGCAAGCATAGTTTTCATCATAGGGGCGATTCCGCCTATAGCATTTAACTCTGACATAAAGTGACTGCCAAATGGCTTGATATCAGCTAGGACAGGTATGTTTTTTCCAATCCTAGTGAAATCAGCAAGCTCTAAATCAACGCCTATAGAATGCGCCATTGCCAGCAAATGCAACACTGCGTTGGTTGAACCTCCCAAAGCAATAGTGACAGCAATTGAATTTTCAAATGCTTTTTTTGTCATGATGTCGCTGGGCTTGATATCTAGATCTAATAAATTTTTGATTGCAGAGCCTGCATTTTGACAGTCCAGCTTTTTATCATTAGACACAGCATCTTGACTGCTGCTTCCAGGCAAGCTCATACCCAAAGCCTCGATTGCTGATGCCATGGTGTTAGCGGTATACATGCCACCACAAGATCCTGGGCCTTTTACCGAGATTTTCTCTACAGCAATAAGTTCTGCTTCTGAGATGCTGCCCTTTGCATACTCGCCTACCTTCTCACATACCGTGACATAGTCTGTATTGGCTGAGCTTGGCTGAATCGAGCCACCATAAATAAAAATTGAAGGCCTGTTTAATCTCGCTAGTGCGATTAAAGCACCAGGCATGTTCTTATCACAGCCACCTATGGCAACAACACCATCATATCCAAGGCAACCCACAACTGTTTCAATAGAGTCTGCAATAACTTCCCTTGAAACTAATGAGTATTTCATTCCTTGGGTGCCCATAGAAATACCATCTGAGACTGTAATGGTGTTAAACAGCACTCCCTTGCATCCAGATTGATCAATTGAGCTTTCAACCAAATCAGCGAGCTCATTAATGTGCATATTGCATGGTGTCACTTTTGACCAAGTAGAGGCAATACCAACCAATGGCTTAGAGAAATCTTCTGTTTTAAACCCTACGCCCCTAAGCATAGATCGTGATGCTGCTTGATGAGGGCCATCGACTAAATTTTTTGAAAACTTTCTATTTGTCATTGCTAGACTGATGAATATTTTAAAGCTGCATTTAATAATTTATAAGTATAGTCTTGTTCAGGTTTTGAGAATACTTGATCTGCAAGACCAGACTCTACAATTACCCCATTCTGCATCACAAAAATATAATCAGACATAGAGCGCACTACCTTCAAATCATGACTAATAAATAAATAGGTTAGCTGAAATTTTTCTTGCAGTTTTTTTAACAATTCAATCACTTGGATTTGAATCGAACGATCTAAGGCAGAGGTCGGCTCATCTAAGATCATAAATGCAGGATTTAAAATCAATGACCTGGCAATAGCGACTCTTTGACGTTGTCCACCTGAGAACTCATGGGGATATTTGAATCGATGATCTGGGTTAATCTCGACAGCATTTAAGCAATCTGCTATCCGATCTTCTTTTTCTTTTGCGCTCAGGGAAAAATGAACATCTAGGCCTTCCCCAACAATCTCACCAATGGTCATGCGAGGAGATAAGGAGCCATATGGGTCTTGAAAAATAATCTGAATATCTTTCTTTAAAGATTTAGCTTTTCTAGGGTTTAAATTTCCAACTTCATTTCCTTGGTATATGACCGAACCTTCATAATGAATTAAACTGGCAAGAGCTTTACCGAGGGTTGATTTCCCCGAACCAGACTCCCCAACCAAGCCAATGGTTGAATTCCTGGGAATGGCAAAATTCACATCTTTTACTGCATGAAAAAACTCTTGCTTAAATAAACTTTTCTTTGGCAGCGGGTAGAAAACATTTAAATTTTTGACCTCCATAATTGGTTGTTCGGGCTCTGCCTTCTCTTGTTTAGCTGAAGGCTCAGCATTGATTAACTTCTTGGTGTACTCGTGTTGTGGATCGGCAAATACTTCTTTGGTGATACCTTGTTCGACTACCCGGCCTTCTTGCATAACTGTAATAGTGTCAGAAAATCTCTCAATTAAACTAAGGTCATGAGTGATGAACAAAATAGACATACCAATTTCATCCTTTAACCTGGTCATTAAATCTAAAATTTGAGCTTGGATAGTTACATCTAACGCAGTAGTTGGCTCATCTGCAATCAATAGCTTGGGTTTATTGGCAAGAGCCATTGCGATCATGATTCTTTGTCGCTGTCCCCCAGATAATTCATGTGGGTAGGATAAAAATCTTCGATCTACATCAGGAATTTCTACCAGTGACATTAATTTCTTTGCCTCTTCGGTAGCCTCAGCTTTTGACTGAGCTTTGTGAAGCTGGATTGATTCAATGATTTGACTCCCAACTCGATGAAAGGGATTCAGGGAGGTCATAGGTTCTTGGAAAATCATAGCAACCTCATTACCTCTGAGCTTTCTTAGCTGCTTTGGTGTCGCTTGCAATACATCCAAACCATTAAAAATAATAGATGAGTCTGGTAAAAATTGTGCTTTAGGTTCAGGGAGCAATCTCATAATTGACATAGCAGTAACTGATTTTCCAGAGCCAGATTCCCCCACCAAACCAGCCACTTGATTTGCATGTATAGAAAGGTTTAGATTCTTAACTGCAGAAAAGTCTGATTTTCTAATCTTAAAATTTATAGATAGATTTGATATTTTCAGTAAAGGGTTCATATTTTAAAATAAGATCTATATGTATTACTTAGATCGATTGCAGCTTTTTTGGCCTCTCTTAATGCAGTCATATTAACAAAACCATGAATAAGATGGGGATAATGTATCTGCGCTACATCATTTCCAGCGGCATGAATTTTTCTAGCATAATCCTCCCCCTCAATGCATAACGGGTCAAAGCCAGCTGTAATAATTAAAGTTTTTGGCAAGGGGGATTGATTATCTTGCAGCAGGTTGAAGCATGGATTTAATAAATTTCCTGAAGATTGTTGCAGTTGCTCCCAAAACCAAAGCATAACCTCGTGAGTAAGAAAGTAGCCAGTGGAAAAATCCTTGTGCGACTGAGAGGAGCATGCTGGATCTATCATAGGGTAGATCAGGCATTGAGAATGAGGGAGCTCTAAATTGTTCATCGATCTATATGTGGATAAAGACGCAGCTAAATGTGCGCCTGCACTGTCCCCGCATAGCCCAATGGATGAGATTGGGAGACTATAAGTTGAGGCAATCCACTCAAGTGCCAAGTTAGCGTCTTCCAGTGCTGCTGGAAACTTATTCTCTGGAGAGAGTCTGTATTCAAGAGAAAAAACATTGGATTGCATGCAGGATGAAAAAAGATTAACCCACTCATGGGAAGAATCAATGCCTCCAAGAACGTAGCCTCCTCCATGAAAATAGAGAATTGGAGAATTATTTGTGCGGTTGTCTGGAAGGTATTCCCTGACGGTTATTTCATAGCCATCACCAGAAATAATATGGTTTAAAGAATGCACCGGCGATAAAGAAGAAGCATTGAGGGGCAAGTCTCCTCTTTCCTGATTAAGAGTTTTTCTGAGCTCAGATGCAGATTCAATAGATTCGAATACATTCCCTTGAAGTGATTGCAGGGCTAAAAAGATTTGTGTTTGGAAATCTAATATCTGGCCATTAATAAAAATATTTTTTTTCCAGGTCAAGAGTTTGAGCAACCAGCTTGGGGCTAGAAAAAATATCTTTAAAATTAAACTTGTCATCATAATTATAATTAATCTATTACTTTAAATAATAAATGGAATCTTTTTGATTGGCATTATCACATCTATTTTATACTATGGAGGTCATGAAAATTCTTCGCAACTTAATATACTCAGTTATCTTGATAGTCTGTGCTGTTGATGCTCAAAGTCAATTTAATAACCAGGAAACTATTTTAAAAGCTGAAGATGCATTTGTGTTCAGTAGCTTTAAATTGAATAATACAATTCATGTATCTTGGCAGATTGCTCCTAATCATTATTTATACAAAGACTCAATCAAAGTTTTTGTGAATGACAATCCCTTGGCATATACATTTACCTCGGTTGAAGATGAGGCGATGATTGTGGATGAGTTTTTTGGTAAGTCACTTGTTTTAAAGAACACAATTGCTCTTCAGGTCACTCTCGAAGAATACAATATTAGCACCGCTGTCATTAAAATTTCCTATCAAGGTTGCGCAGAAGGAAAATATTGCTATCCAAGACAGCTAAAAACTATATAAAATCCTTTATATTCTTAAAAAAGTATATAAAATCGCTTAAAATGAAAATACTAGTAATCCATGGTCCAAACCTCAATCTACTTGGAAGCAGAGAGCCAGATGTGTACGGCTCCACAACGCTCGATGAAATTGATGCCGGATTAAAGGCAAAGGCTCAATCTCATAATATTGCATTAGATACCTTTCAAAGTAATGCTGAGCATGAGATTGTCTCAAAAATTCAAGAAGCTATGAATGATGTGAACTTTATTATTATGAATCCCGGCGCCTTAACCCATACGAGTATCGCTATTCGAGATGCGCTGTTAGGAGTGGGAATTTCTTTTTACGAAGTCCATATTTCCAATATTTTTGCAAGAGAGGAGTTTAGACAAAAATCATATTTCTCAGATATTGCGATTGGAGTCATTTGTGGATTAGGGGCTCAAGGCTATGCATTGGCAATGGATCATATTATTAATAAAAAGCAGGATTAAAGATGGACATAAGAAAAATAAAAAAATTAATTGAGATGCTTCAAGAGTCTGACCTAGTAGAAATCGAAGTCAAAGAAGGTGAAGAATCTGTGCGCATTGCTAGAGGTGGCCAAGGAATGACTTCAGCAAATCACATGCTTGTTTCTTCTGAGTCAAGTAATGTGGCTCTCAACACCACGCCTAATCCATTGGAAGCTATTGTTGAATCTGGTTCATCAATTAAATCTCCAATAGTTGGAACTTTTTATAGGAAACCAGCCCCTGATAAACCTGCTTTTGTTGAAGTTGGTGACCGCGTTCAAGCCGGAGATGTTGTGTGCATTGTTGAAGCAATGAAAATGATGAATGAGATTAAATCTGAATTCACCGGCACTGTTTCTATGATAAAAATAGCAGATGGTGAGCCCGTAGAATTTGATCAGCCTCTAATCATAGTAGAGTAATGACTCGCAAAGTTCTAATAGCCAATCGAGGAGAAATTGCTTTGCGCGCCTTGCGAGCTTGCAAGGAACTAGACCTTAAGACTGTTGCAATATACTCAACCGGTGATAAAGAATTGAAACATCTGCGTTTGGCTGATGAGACAGTCTGCGTGGGGCCAGCCAGCCCTTTAAAAAGCTATCTAAATATTCCAGCAATTCTTTCTGCTGCGGAGGTTACCAGAGCAGATGCAATCTATCCTGGGTATGGATTTCTTGCAGAAGATGCAGATTTTGCAGAAAAATGTGAGGCAAGTGGCTTTGTCTTTATAGGGCCGTCTTCATCTGTTATTAGGCAGATGGGAGATAAAATTACTGCCAAAGATCTTGCGGAGCAATCAGGCATCCCTATTGTTCCGGGCTATCGCGGGATACTTCCAAAAGATGAAATTGCTCTGAAAAAAATTGCCAGTGATGTTGGCTACCCAATCATGATCAAGGCATCAGCTGGTGGCGGAGGAAGAGGCATGCGAGTAGTGCGAGAAGAAGCTGAGTTAGTTTCATCTATTAACTTGACCCAGCAAGAAGCCAAAAATGCATTTGGAAATGACACCCTGTACTTAGAAAAATTTATTCAAAACCCTCGTCACATAGAAATTCAAATTGTGGCAGATGGCAAGGGACATGCAATTCATCTTGGTACAAGAGACTGCAGTATGCAGCGTAGACACCAAAAAGTAATCGAGGAGGCGCCAGCACAAGACGTAAATGCTGAGGCGCTAGAAATAACATTGAATGCTTGCTTGCAACTATGTAAAAGTATTTCTTACTCAGGGGTTGGCACTATTGAGTTTCTTTATGAGAACAATCAATTCTATTTCATAGAAATGAATACAAGAATTCAGGTCGAGCATCCTGTCTCCGAAATGATCACTGGTTTTGATTTGGTAAAGGCTCAACTGAAGATCGCCCTCAACATGGGTATGACGCTTGACCAAAATGAAATTATTTTTAGAGGTCATGCAATGGAATGTAGAATTAATGCAGAGGATCCTGAGACTTTTGTTCCCTCGCCAGGGCTTATCAGCAAAATGCACCCGCCTGGTGGCTTTGGGGTACGATTTGATTCACACATCTACTCTGGTTATGTTGTTCCTCCTCACTATGATTCCCTATTAGCAAAAATTATTACTACTGCAAATACAAGAGAATCCTGCATCAAACGTATGGTAAGCGCACTAGATGAATTCTTTGTGGATGGCATCCAGACCAATCACTCCTTGCATCAAAAATTACTGAAAGATCAAACTTTTTGTAGTAACAAGCATGACATTAACTACTTAGAAGAGGTTTTCCTGTCATCGTGAGCAACCAGGAATACACCCCTGCTTCAATTGAAGCTGAAATACAGAAATCCTGGAAAGAAAGTCATGCTTATGAAGCAAAAAAATCTTTAACTAAGAAAAAGTTTTATTGCCTCTCAATGTTTCCTTACCCTTCGGGAAAGTTACACATGGGGCATGTTAGAAACTACACCATAGGAGATGTCATCTCCCGATTTAAAAGAATGCAGGGTTTCAATGTACTTCAACCAATGGGGTGGGATGCTTTTGGATTGCCTGCAGAGAATGCTGCGATAGAGAATAATGTCTCCCCAAAAAAATGGACAAATGAAAACATAGCTAGCATGAAAATCCAGCTAGATGCCCTGGGATTAAGTTATGACTGGAGCAGAGAAATCAATACATCTTCTCCAGATTACTTTCACTGGGAGCAATGGTTTTTTATTCAGTTGCTAGAAGCTGGTTTAGTAGAGCGAAAGGAAGCAGAAGTAAACTGGGATCCAGTAGATCAAACTGTTCTTGCAAATGAACAGGTTATTGATGGCAAGGGCTGGCGATCAGGAGCCTTGATAGAGCGTAAAAAAATTAATCAATATTTCCTCAAAATTACCCATTATGCAGATGAGCTTCTTGCTGGACTTGAGCTGCTAGATGACTGGCCCAGTCAAGTAAAGCTCATGCAGAAAAATTGGATTGGTAAATCTAGCGGGCTGGGTTTTCATTTCTCTATTAAAGGTATAGATGAAACATTAGAGGTATTCACGACAAGACCGGATACTCTATTTGGTACCACATATTGCGCCATTGCAGCAGACCACCCTCTCGCAATTGCTTTAAAAGAAGGTAATCCTGAGATTAAATCATTTATTGAGGCCACTCAAAGTGTTAAAAAGACTGAAGCTACTATTGCTAAACAAGAAAAAAGTGGCGTAGATACTGGGTTAAAAGCGATTCACCCAATCACTCAAGCAGAGCTACCCATCTGGATAGCCAATTTTGTTCTAATGGAATATGGAACTGGCGCTGTTATGTGTGTGCCGGGTCATGATCAAAGAGACTATGAGTTTGCTCAAAAATATCAACTGCCAATTTTACAGGTGATTCAAACTGAGCCTCCTCTAACTATTGCAGATCAAGCTATCCAGGAAAAAGGCGTTTTAATTAATTCGATGCAATATGACGGGCTGACCTCTGAAGCGGCATTTGAAAAAATTTCTGCTGATCTTGTTATCTCTTGTGATGCAAAGATTCAAACCAATTATCGACTGAGAGATTGGGGAATTTCTAGACAGCGATACTGGGGCTGCCCTATTCCAATGGTTCACTGCAAAGATTGTGGCAATGTACCCGTTCCAGTTGAGGACTTGCCTGTCGAGCTCCCAGAGATTAATGAAATTACCTCTAAAGGCCTCAGCCTAAGTGGCTTCACTGACTGGCAAAAAACCACTTGCCCAACATGCTCTCAACCGGCTCTAAGAGAAACGGATACCTTTGATACCTTTTTTGAAAGCTCTTGGTACGCAGCAAG
Organism: Proteobacteria bacterium UBA7420; assembly: GCA_002469975.1. Taxonomy (GTDB): domain Bacteria; phylum Pseudomonadota; class Gammaproteobacteria; order Magnimaribacterales; family D2472; genus D2472. The sequence continues at coordinate 23,360 of DKMG01000075.1, read as the reverse complement.
ATTTGCATCTCAGCCAATAAACAGCATGCTCGACTCAGAGGCAGATTACTGGCTGCCGGTTGATCATTATATTGGCGGAATTGAGCATGCAATTTTACATTTGCTGTACGCTAGATTTTTTAACCTACTGCTTAGAGACCAAAAACTTATTCAATCCTCAGAGCCTTTCCAAAAACTTTTAACTCAAGGCATGGTTTTGGCTGACGCTTATTATTCCCTGGATGGACAATCAAATCCTCAGTGGGTTAATAAGGAGCTTGTATCAGAAAAAGATGGTCAGTTTTCATTGGCAGATGGCCGGGCTGTGATGAAAGATGGAATGTCAAAAATGAGTAAATCCAAGCTTAATGGGGTTGATCCGAACACCATGATTGATAGGTATGGTGCGGATACGGTTAGGCTATACATGATGTTCACATCTCCCCCGGAACAATCACTAGAGTGGTCTGATACTGCAATCGAAGGATCTTCTAGATTCTTAAAAAAATTATGGAGCCTTACAATCGGACGGTCCATTTACAAAGAAGAAGAGCCATCTAACTTCACAGACGAAGAATTAGCTTTAAGACAAAAAAGCCATAAAACACTACAAAAAGTAACTGATGATTACGAACGCAGGCAATCATTTAACACTGCTATTGCTGGAGTCATGGAGCTACTTAATGCAATTCCAGAATCATTTAAACTTGAAACTGCAACGCAAAGTCAAAAGTATTGCTTAGATGAAACTATTCAATTTACTTTAAAAATGCTTTCGCCTATAACGCCCCATATCACTCTCCATATATGGCAAAAATATTCTGGCTCTGATGGGCAAGACTTCGAGTTAAGCTGGCCAGTAGTAGAAGAAGAATTTTTGCGGGTCGAGAATTTCCAATTAATTATTCAAGTGAATGGCAAAGTAAGAGGAAAGGAGAATGCTTCCATTGAACTGAGCGAGAAGGCAATAGAGAAGATCGCAATGCAAAATGAAAATGTACAAAAAATACTAGCAAATGCTGTAATAAAAAAGGTAATCTATATCAAAGAAAAATTAATTAACTTTGTGATTTAAATGAATTATATAACTCCCTTTGACGACTATCCAATTCATCAGGCAATTGAACCAGTTACCGTTCCCGGCTCAACAGATAGAAATTTTTATGATAGGTACTTTTTCAATGGGTTAGATCCAGAAACTGGGTATATTTTTGAAATTGGAATTGGGTTATATCCAAATAGACATGTTATTGATGCCCACTTCAGTATCTCTTATGAAGGCAAGCAATATTCTTTTCATGCAAGCCAGCGCCTAGATCAAAATAGAATGCCAATCAAAGTCGGTCCCATGAGCTTAACAATTGATGAGCCCATGAATGAACTCACATTTTCTCTTAAAGATCCTGACAACAAACTAAACTGTCATCTCAAATTTTCTGCTAATTCTGTTGCGCACCAAGAACCTAGATCCCTTATGATGGAGGGAACCAGAACGATCATGAACACGGTGAGATTTACTCAACTAGGTAAATGGACAGGAGAGATTTCTACTGAAGCAGGAACAATACATCCAAAAGCAATTTACGGTACTAGAGATAGATCATGGGGAGTCAGACCTATTGGTGAGCAAGAAGGTGGGGCTCCTGGAATGTTGAATCAGGAACCGGGGGTATATTGGTGCTGGGCTCCAATCCATTTTAAAGATTTTTGCACGCAATTTGGAACATTTGAGGATAGGGATGGTAATACCACTCAAATATCTGGTCATAGGTTGCCATTGTATGATGATATGTCTTCTGCACCATCTGAGATTGAGGTCGAGACAATTCATTCACTGCATCACGCTGTAAATTGGAAACAAGGGTCACGCTGGGCAACTGGCGCAAAGATATCTGGCATGCTAAAAAATAAAGAGAAATTTGATCTGGAGCTAGAAACAATCGGCCCAATATTCTTTTGCAAGGGAATCGGCTATCAACACGATGAATGGAAGCATGGTGTATGGAAGGGTGAAAGCGCAACAGGCTATGAGGTTTGGGATTTAGCTGAAGTTGATCCAGGTGACTATACTTTTTTTCATACCCATCAAATTGTTAAAGCGAGACTAGGCTCAGAAGAAGGCTTTGGAATGTTAGAAAATTTAGTGGTTGGCAGGCACGACCCATCTGGCTTTGAAGACTTCTTTGATGGCGCTAAATAAAAAGAGTTTTCTTGTTGCCATAGCCCTAATTAGCATTATAGCTTCTGGGTGCCAACATCAATTTGTTTTTAATTCTGCTATTTCAGTTCAGGCTCTAGAATTTACAGAGGAAATCCCTCAATCATTTAGGGTTAAATCATACAAATACTTTGATATCAACCCATCAAGCGATGACCCTCTTCTTACAATTACAAAGTTAACCTTTAAAAAGAAAAATTTTTTTGGGGGGGCTTACGTGAGATCACAAGAAATTGAAGTTTTAGGAGAGTTGGAATATAGCATTCAAACCTCCTCGGGTGTGAGCGCCCAATCGGTCTCAGTATCGGTTCAATTACCTTCAAATGAAGCTAGCCCACAAAGCGAAATGACAGCCCTAATAGAATTAAAGGATGAGCTAGAGTTTCTTTTAGCAGAAGCGCTCATGATGGAGTATCAGTTAATTGAGAGTTAATTATCTAAATTATTCTGGTGTAAAAAAATATCGACACTTTTTGCTTCACGGAAATGAGCTTATTCTTAAACAAAATATAGCGGATACCATCCTTGAATCTCTTAAAGCCGATGGGTTTAATGAAAAAATTCTATTAAACCAAGATCAGTTAGACCAAGCAGAAGAAATAATTATGAGGAATATTAGCGGCTCATTGTTCCAAGAAAAATTAATTCTTCACCTCCGACATAGCGCAGGAAAATTTCCAGACAAAATTAAAGCAATGCTAGAAAATCATTATCTCTATGAATCAGAGCATATTGGGTTAATCATAGAATCTAGCTCTGAAAAAATACCGGCAAGCGGGCAATGGATCAAAAATATAGATGACAGGGGGCTTATTGTAGATTGCAAAAAACTCAAAACTGTCGAAGAAAAAATTTGGCTGAAAAGGCAATTAGAATTCTTGCCCAAAAATTTACTTCCTAAGTTTGGTGGCTCAATCTTTCAAAATAATGAAGGAAATCTGCTTGGGCAGATGAATGAGGTGCGCTTATTAAAATTGCTTTTTACAAACGAAGAGAGCATTGAAGAAAGCGATAGAGCAAATATTATTTTTCACTCTGGCTTAAGTGCCTTCGAGCTAGAGGATGTGATTATTGATCAGGATTTTAAAAAAGCCTTAAGAACTATTGGCTTCTTAAGGGAGCATGATAGACAAAATTCGGCGCCCCTCATTTGGGTCATTGCTAAAGTTATTAACTCATGCCTAGAATCACTTCAGTCTGCTAGCCCCAAAGCTGCACTAATCAAAAGTGGTGTCTGGTCTTCTAAAATTTCTCAATACTTAAACCTTATCCAGCATGCTGCATCTGAAGATTTTGAAAGATTGAGCGAGGAGATGCTTAGGCTAGACCTTGCAAACAAAGGCATGGTGAATGTTGATATTTGGGAACAGATTGAAAGAATTATTTTGCAGCTAAGAGATGCAGCTCAACCGCATCATTGAAAATATTTTTAATTCTGAGATAGTCTAGATTATTCTTCTCAAAAAAATAAGTTGTGCCTATCAGGCTGGTGAGTGGCAGCATTCCTTTGGTTGAGCTTGTAAGCCATATAGCTGGTGCATCATTAAAATCTTGAATATCACATTCGCCCTCTTCCACCTCAATATTACTCTTGGTCAAGGCCTCTAAAAGTATTGCCCTGGTAATCCCAGGCAAGATATTTTCAGTTAATGCAGAAGTCCTGACAATACCTTGATGATTTAAGTAAAACACATTACTTGCACCTGCTTCAGTCATATTGCCTGCTCGATGCATTATCACCTCATTGCATCCCTGCTGCCTTGCTTGATTCATAGATAGTACATTGCCTAGAAGAGAAGTAGATTTAATATTGCAATGAGCCCAGCGATTATCTTCACACAGCATGCCTGAAATAGGCTCGACAGAAACAGAAGTTTGAAAGGCATATCCAAAACGCTCAGCTTCAAGATCATCCGCATAAAGATGAGCTCTTATCTCATCCACCCCTCTTGAGACTTGAAAATAAATATATCCATCTTGATTGCCCAGCTCATCACCCAGTTGTTTTAATTCTGAAGTAATCACATCCATATCAACGCTAATGTGTGAGAGCTGAAGACTGCTTGCCAGCCTTTCTATGTGCCTGCTAAAGCATAAAGGGTGACCAGCAAAATATGGTATGACCTCATACACACTATCAGAAAAGGTATAAGCACGTGATAGGGGCGAGACCCTAATATCTTTTAAGGAACTCATCTGACCCTGGTAGATGGCTGGGATATCAATCATTTCAGTCAAAAGAAAAGAGGCTTGTAATCCAGTAAATTAATCTTGCGATTAGTCTGCCAAAGAACCCTTTTGCCTCAACACTTTCAATTGCGACCAATGGAGCTGAAAGCACCACTCGATCATTCGAAGTAAACTCAATGGTGCCAATTTTTTGGCCAGCCGCAATGGGTGCTTGGATATTATTCTTAAATTTGTAGTTAGCTTTAATATTCTTAAATTCTGATCTTGGAAGAGTTAGATGGAGATCTGTCTGAGAGCCTAATGAAACTTCGCTGTTTTGACCGCCCCAAACCTTTGCAGAAGTGACCTTCGTGTTTTGCGTGACTAATTTCTGAGTTGCAAAGAAACGGAACCCATACTCTAAGAGTCTTTGCGATGCTGTTAACCTTTCATTTTCTGAGGGGCTACCTGCAACAACTGCAATAAGACGCATATCATTTCTTTGGGCAGAAGAAATCAGGCAATATCCAGCCGAGTCTGTATGACCAGTCTTTACACCATCAACGGTGTCATCCCTCCAAAGTAACTTATTTCGATTTAATTGACGTATTCCTCCAAAAGTGAATTCCTTCTCTTTGTATGTTGCATAGTGCTCAGGGAATTTATTAATGAGTGCTTTGGTTAGATAAGCTAGGTCTTTAGCAGAGGTGAAATGATTCGGGTCAGTGAAACCTGTTGCATTTTGAAACAAAGAATTACTTAAGCCCATTTCTGCAGCATAAGCATTCATAAAATCTACGAAACCCTCCTCAGATCCAGCCACATACTCAGCCATAGCAATGGTTGCATCATTTCCTGATTGCACAATAATGCCTGACAGCAAATCTTTAACACTTACTCTTTTTCCTGCCTCAATAAACATTTTTGAGCCGCCAGTTTTCCATGCCTTCTCGCTGATCAAGACTTTATCATCCAGGCTGATAGCTCCGCTAGCAATCTGGTCTGCAATCACGAACCCACTCATGACTTTAGTCATACTTGCAGGAGCAATCTGATCATCAGAATTAAATTCTGCTAACACTGTATTAGTGCTTGCCTCAAGGAGAATATAACTACTCAAATCTAATTTAGGTGCGTTGGGAACCATAGATTGAGACGCCAAATCAACACAAAGGGGAACAAGGAATAGGATGTAGGTTAATTTTTTCATAATATTGGGCTCAAAATTCTAAGGATAAATCATACACGGCTTTGGCATAGAAATGACTGCGATTGTACTTAGTAATAGCAATAAAATTATCATCTCCAATATAAAAAATATCTTTTTCATTTTCAAGCATGAGAACTTGGCCAACATAAATTTGATTTGGATCAATGAGATTGTTTAAGGACATTAGAGCCTCAAGGCTCATGCTATTTTGCTGGGCTATCTCCGTTAGGGAGTTACCTTTTTCAACTATGTATTGCTTGTTTGTATTTTCGGTAAACATCAAGGTCATAAATTTCTTTGATTTAAAATTGGTAGTAGATGGCTTGCTAACATTATTTATTTTAGTGTCTGTAATAATCTTTCCATCTCTTTGCCAGCCATGCACTTTTAGATAATTTGCCACGCTGGCTATTGCATCAGGAACTGAGTGAAATAAATCAGCATAGCCATCTCCATCATAATCTACTGCATACGCTCTATAGCTTGATGAGATGAATTGACCATAACCCATGGCCCCAGCATATGAGCCCTTTACATCAAAGATATCTAGATTATTTTCTTGGGTAAGTAAAAAAAATTGTATTAACTCACTCTTAAAAAATTTTGCACGCCTTGGAAAATCAAAACCTAATGTTGCAAGGCTATCAAGGACTCTGTAATTACCCTTTATTTTTCCGTACCTAGTTTCTACGCCTAAAATAGCAGTAATAATTTCTTTTGGAACCCCAAATTCATCTTCTACTTTTTTAAATAACTCTTTATTAGCAGCCATAAACTCTCTACCATTAGCGATTCTTTTTTCTTCTAAAAAAAGTTTTTTGTATCGCTCCCAGGTCCAAGTAAATTCTGCAGGAGATGACATAGATTTAAGAATTTTGTCTTGCTTTTTTGCAGACTCCAAAACTTTAATTACATACTTTTCATCAAAGCCATGCTCTGTGATCAATTCACTAATAATACTCTCGGCAGCAGGATGCTTTGAATAGTCTGCAAAGCTAAGGCTCGAGAAAGCAATGCAGCCCAATAATAATAATGATTTCATTGAGGTAAGAATTTTTTATGTGTTGCCATTGATGTAATTATGCCAAAAGCAAAAAATAATGATATCAAGGAAGATCCCCCTTTACTGATAAAAGGCAGAGGCATGCCGACTACTGGGAGCAGGCCCACTACCATGCAAAGATTAATGACTAGGTTGGCAGCAAAAGTTAGGGTGAGGCCGCCAATGACCAATCTGCAAAATCGATCTCTTGCGCTTAAAGCCAGATAAAGACATCTCATTAAAATAAAAAAATATAGCCCTAATAATAAAAATACACCGACAAAGCCAAACTCCTCTCCAATCACAGAAAAAATAAAATCTGTTTTTGTCTCAGGCAAGAAATTCAATTGAGTCTGAGAGCCCTGACCAAAGCCCTTCCCGAAAATACCACCTGAGCCAATGGCAATTTTAGACTGAATAATATTCCAGCCAGCACCAAATGGATCGGACTCAGGATTGAATAGTGTTGCAATCCTCTGTTGTTGGAATGGTTTCAACAAAATATTCCATATGAGCGGAGAGCTAATAATAACAAGGACAAAAGAGCCTCCAATAAAAGACCAGCTCAAGCCAGATAAGAATAATACAAACATCCCTGACAGCGCAACAATCAAGCCAGTGCCGAGGTCTGGTTGTCGCGCTACTAAAAAAAATGCTGTCAGAATAATAAGAACAGTGATGCCTATCTCCCTGGTTTGAATGGGTAATTTTTTGTCACATAGAAAATTGGCTAGATAAATAGGCAAAGCTAATTTAAGAATTTCAGAGGATTGAAATGATATAGGCCCAATTCTCACCCAACGCTGAGCACCATTGATTTCTGGGCCAATTAAAGCAGTAACACCAAGAAGTAGAACAGCGAAACAAAGAAAAGCAAAAGATGTTCTCCGAAAGATGTCAGGGTCTGGTTGACTTACTACCATCATGATCACTAAGCCTAAGAAAATATAAGCAGCTTGCTTTATTACAATTGATAAATCTGCGTTTGATGCCGAATAAAGAAAAAATAAGCCGAAGATTGCAAGCAAGCAAATACTAAAAAACAAATAAGGATCAAAATATATTTTTGAAAGCTTATTGTTCATTTAACAAACTCTTCAAAACTTCAATAGCCACTGGTCCTGCAACAGCTCCGCCACTTTCACCATTTTCAATGACTACCGATACTGCATATTTAGGATTAGGCATAGGTCCAAAAGCGATAATAATAGAGTGATCTCTTAATAGCTCTGTGTCTCTTACATCTTGATAAGCTTCCTTGCTGTCAAGACTGACCAACTCCGCTGTTCCTGATTTGCCTGCAACCTTAAAATTCTTCAGATCTTTAATGCTCCTGGCAGTTCCAAGATCATCCTCTATTACACCTGTTAGAGCATCATGCATCTTGCTCCAATTCTTGCTGCCTAATAAAGTAGTAGATTGATTTTTTATCGCAAGATTGAATTCAGGTGATTTGGCGATTGAGAGTTTGGGTAAGGTCCCTTTGTTAGCAAGAATTGCGCTGTAATTGGCTAGCTGGATTGGAGTGGCAACTAAATACCCTTGGCCCACGCCAATGTTTACGGTATCACCAGTAAACCAAGGGGTATTCAAATTATTATATTTCCAATCAGGAGTGGGAAGGAAAACACTATCCTCATCAAAACAATCGACGCATACCTTGGAACCAAAACCAAAAGATGAAAGATATGAAGCTAAATCTTGCATGTTTGATTGATAGGCTAATTTAAAAAAATAAGTGTTGGAGCTAACCAGCAATGCCTTTTTTAAATTTACATTTTTATGTCCTCCTTTCTTCCATCCACGATAAATTCGACCGTTTTCAGGAAGTGTGAAATATCCAGGGTCATCAATCTCTTCCTCCCATCCGATGAGCTTATTGCTCAATCCAAACATCGCTATTGCAGGCTTAATGGTTGATGCTGGAGGGTATCGCCCTTGAGTGGCTCTATTAAAAAATGGCTTATTGGGGTTTGCAATGAGAGCTTGAAAGTCTGCAATACTCATGCCATTGGAGAGTTTATTAATGGAGTAGCTTGGGGAACTAAACAACACATTAATGCCGCCTGACTCTAAATCAACTGCTACAACCCCACCTTTTCTTGAACCCAGTGCTTTGGCTGCACTTTTCTGAGCAGAAATATCTAGATGAGTGTAGATGTCTCGGCCTTCAGTTGCAGGTTGATGCTCCAAGGTTTCACCTAGTTGGCGCCGAGAATTAATCTCGTAAACTCTTGAGCCATAACTACCAGAGAGCTCTGTATTGTATGTTGCTTCGAGACCAGTCATTCCTTTGATTAAGCCATTAGCATATTTTAATTCAGCATCTCTCCAATGACTCCGGGGTACTCCAGGCAACAAATCATATTCACTCTCAGAACTAGAGACATAGCCCAATACATGAGAGAAAATTTCAGGATATTCGCTCATTCTTCTGTATCTCTCGGCAACGAATGCATTCTTAAAATTAAATCCTCTAACTCTAAACTGGGCAATCTCTTGTCTAGATAAATTCTTCTTCAGCACTAATTCTTTATTAACAAAGGCCATTTCTTTGAATTGCGCAAGGAACTGCTGCTCCTCTGCTTCTGTAAGATTAATCACAGGTTTGATAAGTCTTAGGAAGCTTTCTGTGCTCTCGATAGCATTGGGCTCAGTAATAAGATCAAAAGTTTTAATATTTCTTACAAGCGCTTGACCATTTCTATCAAAAATTTCTCCTCTAAGAGGCTGAATAGGCACTGTATAGTTTTTATTATTTAGAGCTGCAAGCTCATAGCTTGAGTAGCGGGATACCTGCAATGAAAAGACTTGAAAGAGGATGATAAAAAAAGCTATACCGATAAGGCTAAAAATAAAAATAGCCCTAGATGAAAAATCATTCTTTTCAGCTTGTCGCTCTTCAAAAATCATTACTTATGATAAGGGTGGTTGCGATTGATTGCACTGGCTCTATAGATTTGCTCCATCAACAAAATTTTAAACAGCCTATGCGGAAAGGTAAGCTCAGATGCTGATAAGACTAGGTCTGCTTGCTTGACTAAATCTGGGGCTGAGCCATAAGACCCACCAATAATCATAGTAATGTTGCAAGCTAGATCTATTTTTTCTTGAAAAAGTTTAGCTAAGGAGTTACTAGAAATCGGATCTCCTTCCCTATCCCATAAAATTACATAGGCATCAGAACCTATGTGTTTAATAATTTCAGCGGACTCGTGCTGCAGAGTAATATCTCTTGAAGCTGTTTTTGAGGCTGGGGGTCTAACCTCTGCAAAAGATAGTTTGAGGTTACTTGGAATTTGTTTTAAGTAGAAATCTAATGCTTTTTTTTCCCAATCAGCAGGCTTATGAGAGATGCTGATAATCTTACATTTCATTAGGCTGAGATTAGAGTTGTTTCACCCCACAAGCTTTCTAGATCATAAAACTCTCGGGCTTCTTGCTGCATAACATTTACTACAACATCACCACAATCTATTAAAACCCATTCTGAGTCTTCTTGGCCTTCCACCCCAATGACACTCAACTGATTGCTTTTGACTGCCTCAATAATCTTATTAGAAACTGCTTTAGCATTTCTAGAAGAGGAAGCGGTTGCAATGATGAACCAATCAGCAAAACCTGAGACACCACGAATATCCAGAGCTAAGATATTTTTTGCCTTCATATCATCCAGAGCGTCCAAACAAATAAGTTTTAAATCAGAATTTTTCATAAAAATAATTTACCTTCTGGGACTGTTGGGGGTTTTTAAAATATAGGTTCAAGCTTTGGTTTCAGAATATCTAACTTACGTTGATAAATCTATTAATAAATTCTACTTTATATACTCTTTAGTCCAATCTTTTCATTAAGATATAAACATGGATCTTATAAATACTGCTTTTTTATGGCTTGCAGAACACCCTGCCTTGCTTATGGGATTGGGAATTACTTCAATCTTTATCTTTATCCTGAGTCTCGTCGGTGTCAGCTGGTTTGTAGCCCTCATACCAGAAGATTACTTTACTGGTGCAAGCAGAAGGTCTAGTAAATTTAAAGAAAATGCTCCGTTACTGAGTTTTTTGCTATTGATTGCCAAAAATCTTCTTGGTTTTTGCCTTATTTTAGGCGGCTTTTTAATGATTGTGCTTCCTGGCCAAGGTCTGTTAACAATAATTACCGGCCTATTTCTGATCAATTACCCAGGAAAATTTCAATTGGAACAAAAAATAGTTACCATCCCTGCTGTGTTCAAAGCTCTGAACTGGATTAGATTAAAAGCAAAAAAACCTCCACTGAAAAGAAATTCTCATATCTAATCAAGTAAGATATATTTTAATGTAACTGGTAAATACAGAAATTATTTAATCAAACAGAGAGTTAAAGATCATTATGGAAATTAAAAATAAAAAATGGGTATTAAAAGAAAGACCTCGAGGTCTCGTCAAGGATTCAGATTTTGAATTGATTGCTGAAACTCTTCCTGCAATTCAAGAGGGTGAAATTCTTTTAGAAAATATGTACCTCTCTTTTGATCCAACACAGCGAGGCTGGCTTAACGATGTTCCGGGATATCTTCCTCCAGTGCAAATTGGAGAGGTGGTTCGTTCAGGGGGAATGGGTTGCGTGATTGAATCAAAGAATCCGGAATACAATGTTGGTGACTTAGTATTTGGATTTGTGGGTTGGCAGAGTCATTGCATTACAAAAGCAGAGGAGAATGAAAGGTTTAGAGTGATCCCCCCCCTTCTTCCAATCCCCACAATGTTAAATGTTATGGGTACCACAGGTATTACTGCTTATTATGGGCTGCTTGAGCTTGGAAATCCGCAACCAGGAGAAACTGTATTAGTCTCTGGTGCTGCTGGTGCGACCGGATCAGTTGTGGTCCAGATTGCTAAACTAAAAGGATGCCATGTCATTGCAATAGCTGGCGGCAAAGAAAAATGTGATTGGCTCAAAGAGGTTGGAGCTGATGATGTAATTGACTATAAAAACTCTAATGTTCATGAAGAATTAGCAAAAATAGCAACAAATGGAATTGATATATATTTTGATAACGTTGGTGGAGATATTCTAGAGACGGTATTGTTCTGCATTAATATTAATGCCAGGATTCTGTTGTGTGGAGGAATTTCCTCTGGCTATGATGCAACTGCTTTACCAGATGGTCCAAAAAATCTTTTCTCACTTATTATAAAAAGGGCAACCATGCAGGGATTTCTCGTGCTTGATTATCTTCCTCGATCACAGAAAGCCTTAGAGGATATTGCAACTTGGGTGATGGAAGGTAAGCTTAAGCATAGAGAGGATATTCAAGAGGGAATTGAAAACTGTCCGCAAACCCTCAACAGACTCTTTACAGGCGAAAACAAAGGAAAACAACTCTTAAGAATTAAGTAGAGCTTTCCGAAAGTTTATTAACCAGCTTTTCTAGAATATTCATTCGCTGGGTGGCATCGAAAGCTTCCAGTACATTTTGTTTCTGCTCAGCAGACAGTGGAATAAGACCAGCCAAGTGGTTGCTAACAGATTCGGCAGATAATAAATCTATGTCTAATGGCAGAGATTTGATTGAAGGATGCTCTTTGAGTTGCGTGAGCACACGAATAAGATCAGGGAATTGAGCAAGAACTGCCTGGTCATCAACTGCAGGCGGGGTTATTGGAAGGATTGTCCCATAATGGAGCCCTGATTCATCCTGCTCCACAGACTTGATAGAAACTTTTTGAGAGCCCTGCACTGTAATGCCAAGTAACCCATTGGGCAGCTGATTAAAATCAATAATTTCAACATAGGTACCTTGAGACAAAAAACTCTCTCCCTTGTCATTGTGATTGCTAAGGGTGATGACAAAGCCAGAGTCTGTATTCATACACTTTTTCACCATGGCTAGGTATCTTGGTTCAAAAATCTGCAGAGATTGGATAGTGCCTGGAAGGACTACTATACCTATTGGGAAGATAGGTAGTTTATTTGTTTTTAATGAGTTCAATTATGGGGTCCAAGATTTTTTTACTGTCTTTATTGCTCATTATGAGAATAACACCAAACTCATCAAGGTGAAGTTTTAAATCTTGAACCAGCTGTTCCACAGACAGGAATGCATCTGGGTGACTGGAGTGGCCAGAAAGATTGAGCCATAGCACCTTATCTAAAGATTCAGCGCTTTTGTAAAGTTCATGGCCATGAAATCCTCCCGACATAGTATTGGAGCCTAGCTCTATGATTCCTAGTATCCTCTGATCAAATAAACCTTTTGCTGCTAAAGCAGTGCTAGAGATAGCGCTAGGATGATGGGCAAAATCATCGATCACTGTAAAATCTGGATCTTGATAAATTGTTTCAAACCTTCTCTTCACACCGGTAAATAGCTTTAACGCCATAAATGATTCTTCAGGCTCTACTCCATGCAAATAAGCAGCATATATGGCCATTAAAGCATTCTCATAATTGTGTATGCCATTGAAAGGTAGCTCATTTAGATCAAATGTTTTCTCACCAAAGATTAAAATATTTTTATTGCTATCCAGAGAAATGGTTTCGGGAGTGCCAATCTTGTGAGTATGAGACCAGCAACCCATCTCCATTAAAGTGGTCATGTTTTTACCTTCAGCATGAATCAGTATGTTCCCACCTTCTGGGATCGTTCGCACAACATGATGAAACTGTTTTAATATCTCTGAAAGATCATTAAAGATATCTGCGTGATCAAATTCAATGTTATTTACAATCAAAGTATCCGGATGATAGTGCACAAACTTTGAGCGCTTATCAAAAAATGCGGAATCGTATTCATCTGCCTCTATTACAAAAATATCAGCATTACCTAATTGCGCAGATGATTTAATGGATTGACTGACACCGCCCACTAGATAACCAATATCTATTAATTTAGATTTAAAGATTTCACAGAGCATAAATGCCGTGGATGTTTTTCCATGAGTGCCAGAAACTGCAATGACCCGTCTATCTTGAATCAATTCTCCCAGCATCTGAGGCCCTGAAGTATAGGGGAGTTTATTGCTTAAAATATACTCAATACTCGGATTACCTCTACTTAGAGCATTTCCAATCACAAATAGATCTGCAGCTGGCAGATTGCTCGAGTCATACCCTTCAATCATATCAATGTCTAAACTTTTTAACTGATCGGACATCGGAGGATAGAATTGCTGATCTGAACCAGAAACCTGATGCCCATTCTCTACCAATATTTGCGCCAAACCACCCATAAAGGTTCCACAAATTCCTAGGATATGAATTTTCATATTTAAATATTTTTAGCTAACATTTGTTACCATAGACCAAATTAATTGATTTATAAACCAATGAAAAAAAATGCTTTTTACGCGCAGTCTGGAGGAGTAACCTCTGTAATCAATGCCTCAGCAAGTGCTGTAATTTTAGAGGCAAAGAAACATCCGGAAATTGGAAGAGTATTTGCTGGTAAAAATGGAATCTTGGGTGCTCTAAGAGAAGATTTAATTGATACATCAAAAGAATCAAGAAAATTTGTAGAAGATTTACAGTTTCGTCCAGGAGGTGTTTTTGGCTCTTGTAGATACAAACTTAAAGGTATAAATGAAAACTTAAAAGAATATCAGCGACTTATTGAAGTCTTTCAAGCACATAATATAGGGTATTTTTTTTATAATGGTGGGAATGATTCTGCAGATACCGCTCTAAAGATTTCACAAATTAGTAAAAAGCTTGGTTACCCCCTGCAGTGTATTGCAATCCCCAAGACTGTAGACAATGATTTAGCTGTTACAGACTGTTGTCCTGGCTTTGGGTCTGTTGCAAAGTATGTGGCAACGTCTACTATTGAGGCGGCATTAGATGTGGAATCCATGTGTGAAACCTCAACTAAGGTATTCGTGCTTGAGGTCATGGGTCGGCATGCAGGTTGGATAGCAGGCTCAAGTATCTTAGCGCAAAATAGCCACCCTGGTGCACCACATATTATTTTGCTGCCTGAGGTAGTTTTTAAGCAAGGGGAGTTTCTTGCGAAAGTTAAGAAAACTGTTGCGGATCATGGCTTCTGTGTGATCGTAGCATCTGAAGGCATCAAAAATTCTCGGGGTAAATTCTTGGCTGAATCAAGCTCCAAAGATGCATTTGGACACAGTCAGCTTGGAGGAGTTGCTCCCAGAATAGCAGAGCTAATTGAAAAAAAATTAAAACTTAAAAATCACTGGGCAGTTGCCGATTATCTTCAGCGCAGTGCCAGCCATCTTTCTTCCGGTGTTGATAGAAAACATGCCTATGAGGTTGGTAAGAAAGCTGTGGAATATGCGGTTAAAGGAATGAATGGGGTTATGCCAATTATCCAAAGAATTAGCGACTCTCCCTATAAATGGAAAGTTGTGCCTGCGCCCCTAAATAAAATTGCGAATGTTGAAAAAAAACTACCAGCCAACTTTATTAGCAAGGATGGATTTAGTCTTACAAGCAAAGCCAAAGCATACTTTCAGCCATTAGTTGAAGGAGATTCAGATCCTAAACGCACAATGAGTTACAAGGCTGGAAAAATGCATATGGTTCAAAAAAAACTAAAGCCCTGGGCTTAGAGCATTCAGCTTGCCGATAATAGTTTGCAATTCTCTCTGTAACTCCAACTTATCATCCTCATTTAAAAAAGATCCAAAAGGTACCTGCTTACCTTTAGATCGAAAGCTAAAATGACGAATATCTCGATTATCTACCTCCACTCTTAAGACAGTGAAGCTTCTAAATTCTTCCCATGTAAATTCTTTAAGCAGGCGCCCTCTTTCTAATTTAATTCTTTCATTGGTAAGAAAAATTAACTCTCTCTGTTGGCTCCAACGAAAACTCAGATAAAAACATGTTAAAACTAAGATGACCTCTAGGCCAGCAAATGGAAGAATCAAAATGGCCCCCATGAAGAAAAAAAAGATTCCAATTATCAGACACACAAACGAAAGGCTGCCAAGAAAAATTAGCCGAGCTCGTCCTTCTAGGGAGCTATTAGGAGTCACTTCAACTAAAAAATTATTTTCACTGGTTTCTTGAATCTGAATCATATTACAATGGTGTTTATGGCAGCTCGCAAAGATTTTAACCGATATATGATGCCGGTATACAAGCCAGCTGAATTTATTCCCTCTAAAGCTAAGGGGTCCTTTGTCTGGGACAAAAAAAAGAAAAAATATATAGACTTTGCTTCTGGTATTGCTGTTTCAAGTCTTGGGCATTGCCATCCTGAGCTCAACAAAGCATTGCTGGACCAGTCAAAAAAAATCTGGCACTTATCTAACCTGTTAACCAATGAGCCGGCACTGAAATTAGCTAAGATTTTATGCAAAACAACTTTTGCTGAGAAGGTATTTTTCTCTAATTCAGGTGCTGAGGCTATTGAGGCAGCTGTTAAAACAGCCCGTAAATATGCATACACAAATATCAGTAAAAAGAAAAATGATATTGTTGCGTTTTCAGATGCATTTCATGGTCGAACTATGATGGCCATAGCGCTTAATGGCTCTGATAGGTTTATAGAGGGGTTTGGGCCCATGCCTGGCGGTATAACTCATCACCCATTTAATGAAATAAAGAATTTAGAGAAAAAAATTAATAAAAATACAGCGGCTGTTGTGATTGAGCTTGTGCAGGGTGAAGCGGGAATCATCAAAGCAAAAAGAGACTTCATTCAGAAAATTAAAAGACTGTGCAAGCAACATAAAGCTCTAATTATTGTAGATGAGGTGCAATCTGGCGCCGGCAGAACAGGAACTTTATTTGCATATGAACAGTTTGGCATCAAACCGGATATTATGTGTTGCGCAAAAGGAATTGGAGGTGGTATTCCGATAGGCGCTGTCTTAACCTCCTCAAAAATTGCAGAATGCATGCAGCTTGGATCTCATGGATCAACATTTGGAGGCAATCCATTGGCATGCGCGGTAGCTGAAAAAGTCATGACTATTCTTTCAAAAAAAACACTGTTAAATGGTGTGAAGAAAAAAGAGAAAATTTTTCTCCAAGAGTTAAAGAAAATTAATAAAGAATTTAAATGCTTTGAAGAAATCAGAAGCTCTGGTTTATGGATAGGGTGTAAATTAAATGTTCAAGAAAACTTTAATTTAGATACTATGATGCAGGCTTGCTATGAAAGGGGTTTGATGATTTTAAAAGCAAATAACAACACAATTCGCATTGCACCTAGCCTCATTATTGAAGACGATGTAATTCAGGATGGTCTGGCAATATTAAGATCTGCTATTCAGGAGCAACTTCAGTATCAGTTGTGATTTCAATCACCTGATCTACCTTTCGATACCCTTGAGGCAGCATCATTCCTCGTTTTGCTCTGGTAGAAATATAATTTTCTAAGTCTTTCAATTGAAGAGACATAAAACGTTTACCGCTATGTATTTGCAAGGTGCTGGACTCTGATAAAAGGCAAATAAAACTCATGGATTCTTCTCCAGCCAGTAACTTAGGTTTTGGAATGTTAATAATTTTATTCCCTTTTCCCTTCGGAAGAACTGGTAGTTCAGACACATCAAAGATTAGCATCCGTCCTATGGATGAAATAGCGACAAGATGTAGATGCGATTCCTGCAAGGGCAACGGCGGCAGTAACTCAGCCTTCTCTGGCAGTCTCATAAAAGCTTTGCCTTTCTTTTGATTTGAAATAGCATTAGATAATTCACTCACAAAACCGTATCCAGCGGAATTAGCAATCAAAATCTTTGATGAGTCAGCTCCAATGGCTGCGCCCATAAATGTTACGCCAGACTCAGATGCAACTCTTCCAGTTAATGGCTCTCCTAGACCTCGCGCAGATGGTAAAGAATGTGCAGCTAGCGCAAAAGCTTTTCCCCCAGAATCAAAAAAAACAGCGGTTTGATTATTCTTACCTTTAGCAAAATGCTGCAAGCTATCATCACCTCTAAACGTTAATGCTTCAGGATCTATATCATGACCCTTAGCCGATCTTATCCATCCGCCTTTAGATAGCACGACTGTCACTGGTTCGGAAGTAACCATCTCTTCTTCTGAAAATGCTTTGGCTACAGACATAGCTTCGATTGGTGAATTTCTGTGATCTCCAAACTTTTCTTTAATCTCTATCAGCTCATTTTTAATGTATGTTTTAAGTCTAGCCTTCGATTTAATGACCTTTTCTAATTCTGCTCGCTCTAATTCTAAATGACCCTTTTCTTCCTCCAGTTTAATTTGCTCAAGCTTAGCCAGCTGCCTCAGTCTTATTTCTAAAATTGCATTTGTTTGAATTTCTGAAATCTTAAAAGCTTTCATTAGCTCTGTTTTTGGCTCATCACTATTTCTAATAATATGAATCACCTTGTCAAGATCTAGGTACACAATCAATAATCCTTCCAGGATATGAATACGATCATCCACCTGATCTAATCGATGAACCAGCTTTCTCATGACTGTGTGCTGACGGAAGGAGAGCCACTCTGAGATCAGATCATTTAATGCAAAAACACGAGGGGAGCCTTTTAGGCTTATCAGGTTAATGTTTGCTCTATAATTTTTTTGAAGATCCGTAGTTGCATACAAGTGATTCATGACCTCCGCAGCATCCACTCTATTTGATTTCAGGGTCACCACTAATCTAACCGGCTCTTTGTGGTCGCCTTCGTCCCTCAGATCGACAACCATGGGTATTTTTTTCTTCTGCATTTGATCAGCTATTTGCTCTAAGATCTTTGAGCCTGATGCCTGGTGAGGCAAAGCGTTGATTACAATATCATTGCCCTCTGTGATCCATTGAGACCTAATCTTAAAGCCCCCCCGTCCAGTCTCATACATTTCCAATAACTCTTCATCGGAAGCGATGAGTGGTGCATTATTACTAAAGTCAGGACCTTTAATAAAATTCATAAGCTCTTTGGTTGAGGCTTTAGGATTATCTAGCACATGTATGCAAGCATCCAGGACCTCTTCGATATTATGTGAAGGTATATCAGTGGCCATGCCCACAGCAATTCCAGTGGTTCCATTCAATAGGATGCTTGGAATTTTTGCAGGCAAAATCGTTGGCTCTAATAATGAGCCATCAAAATTAGGCTGCCAGTCAACAGTGCCTAATTTCAGCTCTGATAACAGTAAATCTGCAAACCCTGTTAATTTAGATTCTGTGTATCGCATAGCCGCAAAAGACTTAGGGTCATCCTGAGTGCCCCAATTGCCTTGGCCATCTACTAACGGGTACCTAAAAGAAAAGTTTTGAGCCATCAGCACCATAGCTTCATATGCGGCACTATCCCCGTGAGGATGAAATTTACCTATGACATCTCCCACTGTCCTCGCTGATTTTTTATACTTAGATCCAGCATTTAACCCTAGTTCGCTCATTGCATATAAAATGCGCCTTTGCACAGGCTTCATGCCATCTCCAACATGGGGTAAAGCCCTGTCTAAAATAACGTACATTGCATAATTTAAGTATGACTCTTCTGCATATTCCTTAAGACTCATTGAGCTGATATTTTGATTAGTTTCCATAATTAAACTGTGACAATTTTTCCTCTTTTTTCTAACCATTCCTTTCGCGCCCCTGCATTCTTTTTGGACAGCAGAAGATCCATCATGCTATTTACATTATCAGATGGGCTAACTGTGAGCTGAACCAGCCTTCTGGTTTTGGGGTCCATGACAGTTTCTCTTAATTGCGAGGGGTTCATTTCCCCCAAACCCTTAAACCTCTGAATATCTATTTTTGGCTTACCAGGCTTTGCCTTTAAGGTTCTTACAATCGACTCTTTCTCGTCCTCATCAAGAGCATAGAAAACCTCTTTGGCACAATCAATCCTAAACAATGGAGGCATGGCTACATAAATATGACCAGCAATAACTAGTGGTTTGTAATGTCTCAGGAATAATGCGCATAACAAAGTTGCGATATGTAGGCCATCAGAATCAGCATCTGCCAGAATGCAAACTTTGCCATATCTTAGTGATGAAATATCTGGGCTCCCAGGATTAACACCTATGGCAGTTGAGATATCTTTAATTTCTATGGATTTAATAATCTCACTGCTTTCAAGATCCCAGGTATTTAGTATTTTCCCTCGCAACGGCATGATAGCTTGAAATTTTCTTTCTCTTGATTGCTTGGCAGAGCCTCCAGCAGAATCTCCTTCAACAAAAAATAATTCCGTTTCCTCAAGGTTGGTGCTATTGCAGTCTGAAAGTTTGCCAGGTAGTGCAGGGCCTTGAAATGTCTTCTTTCGATCCACAACCTTAGTTTCTCTAGCTCTCGCTTGTGCTGACGCAATCGCCAGTTCAGCGAGTTTCTCTCCTTCCTCAGTGTGCTGATTGAACCAAATGCTGAGAACATCTTTAGTAGTGGAATTAACAAAACTCTGATGATCTTTGGAATCTAATCGTTCTTTGGTTTGACCTGCAAACTGAGGATTAGATAGCTTAGAAGATACAACGAAAGTACTATGCTGAATTACATCGTCAGCCGTGATCTTGAGACCCTTGGGTATTAAATTTCTAAACTCACAAAATTCTTTTACCGCATCAAGTAGCCCTGCTTTAAAACCATTTAAGTGAGATCCACCTTGAGCCGTAGGAATCAGATTGACATATGATTCACCCATTAAATTTTTAACAGGGTTTGTTGACCAGTTGAGAACAAAATCGAGCGCGTTGTCTTTTGCTAGTTTGCTGCAAGAAATTGACTCCTCCAACAACAAATCGATGCCCTCAGAAGCTTCAGATAGGTATGAAATCAAGCCATTCTCATAATTCCATGAGATCTTCTCTCCCTTTTTATCGTCAGCATAGTGAATGGTTAAACCGGGGCATAGAACTGCTTTTGCCTTTAAAAGATGCTTAAGGGCTTCTGTTTGAATTTGTAGTGTTTCAAAGTACTGAGGGTCTGGCTGAAAATTAATACTAGTACCAGAGTTCCTAGCACCTACCTCACCCACTTCTGTCAGCTCGGATTTTTTTTCTCCCCCTTCAAATGACATCTCAAACTGCTTGCCAGCTCTTTTAATCTCTACCAATAATTTTTGTGAAAGCGCATTAACAACAGATACCCCAACACCGTGCAGCCCTCCTGAAAAATTATAATCTTCACCTGAGAATTTTGCACCTGCATGCAGCTTACACATGATCAGCTCAACCCCAGAAACCTTATGCTCTGGATGAATGTCAATCGGCATTCCTCGCCCATCATCGCCCACAGAAATCATCCCATCTTTAGCTAAGGTCACTTTAATAGTTGAGCAGTGGCCTGCTAGCGCTTCATCAATTGAATTATCAACCACCTCTTGAATCAAATGGTTGGGGCACGTGGTATCGGTGTACATTCCAGGCCTCTTTCGCACTGGATCTAGACCAGAGAGAACCTCAATCGATTGTGAATCGTAATCTTTTGCCAATTAAAGTGTCCTGTAAATATGAAGCTCAATCTCGATGAACTTTTAGGTAATATTCTACTCTAACTCCATTGAAACAAATGCATTAATTTAGGAGATTTTTTAGCAATGCATTAAAATAAGCTGATTGACATAGAGAACCTAAAAAAGGTTTAATGTTAGCACTGTAAACATGAAGAAAAATTATGAAATTTAAATATTTATTCGCCCTCCTGTTAACCATGAGCACCGCTGCAACTTCAGAGAGTCTTCTCGATATCTACAATGATGCCTTGGAGAATGATCCTCAGTTCAGGTCTGCTGAATTTTCATATTTATCAGGAAAGCAAATTAAAGTTCAAGGTCGAGCTGGGCTCTTGCCTAGCATCAGTCTCAATGCGCAAACTAACTGGAATGAATACTACCAAGACGGCAACCTCCAGAATGAATATAATAACTTTAATGCTTCTGCTTCGCTGACACAGCCACTTTTGCGAATGGACAGCTGGTTTAAATATCGACAATCAAAGTTTTTAACGGATGCAGCAGAAGCAGATTTTGCATATTCACAGCAAGCATTAATTGTAAGAACAGCTGAACTATACTTCAATGTATTGCGGGCTATTGATAATTTGAATGCTGCAAGATCTGAAGAAAAGGCTATTAAAAAGCAATTAGATCAAACTAGCCAAAGGTACGAGGTCGGCCTTTCAGCTATCACTGAAGTTCAAGAAGCGCAGCTTGCCTTTGATCTTAGCATGGCTTCTAGAATTAGAATTGAGGGAAGTGTTTACACTGCTCAAGAAGCGCTAAATGCATTAGTTGGTAGAGAAATTCTATCCTTAGATGGCTTGGTAAATGATCTGAATGTATCAAATCCGGTACCAGCCTCAAAAGAAGAATGGGCAAGAAAAGCTGTAGAGAATAATTTTAAATTGAAAGCAGCAAATCTTAGAAAATATGCCTCAAAAAATAACGCGCGAAGCGTTGCATCCAACCACCTACCCAAGGTAGATATTGTGGGTACGCAAACAGAATCAGAGACTAATCAGTATGCCTATGATGGCTTAAACACTGGGGGAGCTTTCAATATTACTGTCCCGAGTGAAACTCAAAGGGACACTTATAGCCTGAGACTTTCAATGCCAATATTCCAAGGTGGTGCTGTGATCTCAAGAACCAAGCAGGCCTATGCAGAATCTAATAAATCCTCAGAAGATGCTTTATTTGCTGAACGAGGAGCAATCCAGGATGTAAGAAGCCAGTATTCAAATGTTGTGACATTAGTGGCTAATCTAAGAGCACAAAAGCAAGCTGTTATCTCAGCATCAAGTGCCTTAGAAGCAACGCGAGTTGGTTATGAAGTCGGCACAAGAAATATTGTTGATCTGTTGCAAGCTGAAAAAAATCTTTACAGCGCTGAAAGAAATTTAGCCAATGCGAAGTATGACTACTTGATTACTACCCTGCGCTTACATCTCGCTGCTGGAACCTTAAGCCCAGAAAATCTTATAGAGATCAATAACTTACTCGGTTAATGCCAGAATTACCTGAGGTAGAAACCTCGGTTCGAGCAATACAGAGATTTAAGAATAACATTCTTGAATCTGTAGAAATTCATAACTCAAATCTAAGATGGCCAGTAGATTTAAAAGCATTTAAGAATCTTAAAAACGTCGCCGTTGATCAAATAAGCCGAAGAGCTAAATACATTCTATTTCATATTGATGACTCTCAAATATTGCTTCACCTTGGAATGACTGGAACAGTTCGAATAGCCGAAAAAGAATCTAACTTTTATAAAAAACATGATCATGTTGAGTTTATCTTTCAAGATGCAAAGCTAATTTATAATGATCCTCGAAGATTTGGATCGCTTCACTTTGTACCAGACCCTCAACATCATTTTTTACTTGATAAGCTAGGACCAGAGCCCTTATCAGAAGACTTTGATGGTGACTATCTTTTTAAAAAACTAAGAAAAGTAAACTCCCCGATCAAGGTTTCACTCATGAACCAGTCCCATGTGGTTGGGATTGGTAACATCTATGCCAATGAAATCCTCTTTGATGTTGGTGTTCGTCCAACTAAACGCTCTAGATTAATTACCAAGAAACAGTCTGTGGCGATTGCTGAATCAGCAAAAAAAATTCTTCAAAGAGCTATTGAGGTTGGAGGTACGACTCTAAAAGATTTCTATCAACCAGATGGCAATCAAGGTTACTTTAAGATTGAATTAGCTGCTTATGATCGTGAGGGTCAAGAATGCACAAGATGTGGAACAGGTATTATTCAAAGAATAGTTCAAACACAGCGAGCTTCTTTCTTTTGCAGTAAATGCCAGAGTTAAGTTAAATACTTCTCTGCAAGTTCATCTTTGACATTCGGGCTAAC
>DKMG01000007.1 GCA_002469975.1 Proteobacteria bacterium UBA7420 | reverse complement strand
TGGACAACAAACAAAAATACACCAAACCACCTGCGCGTTTTTCAGAAGCTGCTCTGGTTAAAGAGCTTGAAAAGAAAGGAATTGGCAGGCCTTCAACATATGCAAATATTATCTCCACGATTCAAGATCGAGGTTATGTTGAGGTTGAAAACAGACGCTTTTTTGTTAAGAAAATTGGAATGATAGTCTCGGATAGGTTGGTTAGTTCATTTGACGATATTATGGATTACAGTTTTACAGCTAATTTTGAAAATCAGCTAGATCGTGTTGCTAATGGAGAATTAAATTGGAAAGAAGTTCTTGATTCCTATTATTCAGCATTTAAAGATGACTTATTGAACGCTATGGATGAAGAGACCGGCATGGCGCCCAATTTACCCACTCTTACAAATATCAATTGCCCTGATTGCAAAAAGAATAAATTAACGATTCGGAATGCAAGCAATGGAGTTTTCTTAGGTTGTGCAGGTTACAGCCTCCCCGATGATGAGCAATGCAAAAAAACACTCAATTTAATATCTGGTGACGAAGCTGTAAGCATCGATGATCAAGAAGAAGCCCAACACCTAGTGACCAAGCGAAGGTGCGCAACATGCGACCTAAGCATGGATAATTATCTGCTTGATGAAAATCATAAACTTCATGTGTGCTCAAATAATCCCGACTGTGCTGGGTTTGAGGTTGAGGAGGGTGCGTTTAAGATCAAAGGCTATGATGGCCCCACTCTTTCTTGCCACAAATGTGGTTCAGAGATGCAATTAAAGACAGGTAGGTTTGGCAAGTACTTTGGCTGCATGAATGATAACTGCGGTACTACCAGAGCGTTACAACGTAACGGTGAGCCAAAGCCAATAGTCATGGAGCCTATTACCACTGATATACCCTGCACGAAGTTCGAAGACTTTTACTTGCTTAGAGATAGCATGAAAGGCTTATTTTTAGCTGCAAGTAAATATCCTAAGAATCGCGAAACGCGAGCACCAACTGCTGAAGAATTCCTTTCTGCTGTATCCAAAGATAGCCTGATAGACGCTTGCAAGTATCTAGAGGACCCAATGAAGCACTTACATCTTCTAGAAGCATCAAAAAAAGATTCTGAAGGGAACCCTTACATCATTCGCTATAACAAAGTAGAGGATACTCATTACCTTGCATCTGAAAAAGATGGCAAAAAAACTGGCAATACGGCGACTCATAATGGTACAAAATGGGTTGAGGTTTCTAAGTAGCTATTACTTGAATTAGTTCAGTTTATTCCCATATAAGTCACTAGAGCAAGGTCTTCACTATCATTTTGAAGAGTGTTACAGTTTAGGGAATATATCTATGTCAAATTATTTAGAATTAACACAGCTACCAGATGGCACTATTGTGCTAAGGCGATCAGATGACCATGAGCACCCAATTGTAAAAATTGAATTTTCTGGAGAGTCTAAGGAGTTTTTAAATGGCGAGGAGCTATCTGTAGCAAAAGAAATGATACGCGCTGGAATAGAGAGCGTGAGTGGCAATGCGATAGATTTCGATGATTTTTTTGATAGCCACAAACAAAGTTTGCGCAAAAAACCCGTCACTTTACATTAGTGAGTCCTAATTAAGCCCACACTTTTACCTTCCACAAAAGCTTCTTGCTCTCTAAGATCGATTTTAATCGTAGAGAAATCTTTATTGGCTGGAATGAGCTCTAGCAGATGATCTTGTTGATTAAAGTATTTTAAGGTCACCTCGTCTTCAATTCTTACAACAACCAAATCACCGTTTTTAACCTGTGTTGTCTTCTTAACAGCCACCAAGTCATCTTCATGAATGCCTGCGTCTATCATGCTCAATCCTTTGACCTTTAAAAAATAATCAAATCCTTCTGCAAAGAGACTTGGATCGCATGAAATTCTTTTTTCAATATTTTCTTCGGCCAAAGTCGGCGACCCTGCAGCAACTAGACCAATAACTGGAACACTATCGCTAACGGGTTCAAATGATTGCTGACTTTTAACAATTGACAGGCCTCTTGAGGATCCACTTTGAATTGCAATATAGCCTTTTTTTTCTAGCGCTCTTAAGTGCATCTCAGCAGCATTGGGTGACTTAAATCCAAGCTCTTTACAGATTTCAGCTCTGGTTGGTGGAAAACCTGTTTTATTAAGATAAACTTCTACACAAGCTAGAACTTTTGACTGTTGTTTTGTTAACTCTTTCATAATATTTATACTGTATATTTTTACAGTATATGAATTTTAAACTTTAATGGCAACTTTACTTATTTAATATGAATTCAAAATTGGTTGTTGGGATATCTTCGAGAGCACTTTTTGACTTAAATCAAAGTCATCAAATCTTTGAAAAACAGGGCATTGAAGCTTATAGAGAATATCAAATACAAAACGAGGATCAGATCCTTGATCCTGGTGAAGCATTTAATCTGGTCACCAAGATCTTAAAAATTAATAATTTTTACGATGACGGAGATAGGGTCGAGGTTATTTTGCTATCTAGAAATACAGCTGATACTGGCCTTCGCGTTTTTAACTCGATAGAAGCTCACAAATTAAAAATTAGCCGAGCTGTTTTTTGTGGCGGAGAAAGTCCATACAAGTATGTTAAAGCCTTTGGGGTTGACTTGTTTTTATCTAGCAGCAAAGGTGACGTTCAAATGGCTATTGAAAATGGTGTGCCGTCAGCCAGGATTATCCCGTCTAAAGCTAAAAAATCTAAAAAATCTGATGAGTTACTAAGAATAGCTTTTGATGGGGACTCAGTCATTTTCTCTGATGAGTCTGAAAAAATATTTGCAGCAGAAGGCTTGCAGGCTTTTATGGACAATGAGCGCAAAAAGAAATCCATGCTAAAGGCCGGCCCCTTTAAATCATTCTTAGTTGAGCTCAATAAACTGCAATCTGAATTGAATTCAGATGAATGCCCTATACGGACTGCATTGGTTACCGCAAGGTCTGCGCCTTCCCACAAGAGGGTAATTAAAACTTTAAGAAAATGGGGCGTGCGAATTGACGAATCTCTTTTCCTAGGAGGAATGAATAAAGCAGAGTTTCTACAATCATTTAAAGCAGATATTTTCTTTGATGACCAACAGCAAAATATTGATGATGCGTCTGCAAAAGTTACTTCAGCTCATGTACCATTTGGAATTAAAAATAGGAAATAGCATGGATATTGTTTGTTTTGACATGGAAGGCACTCTCACTCCAGAGATATGGGAGCAAGTTGCCCTTGATACGGGCTTAGATGAGCTAAATAAAACAACTAGAGACATACCATCTTATGCTGATTTAATGGATTATCGTCTTGGAATTATGAAGAAGCATAATCTTAAACTGGCAGATGTCTTGGTTGCTGCAAAAAAATTAGACCTACTTGAAGGTGCCTTAGATTTTCTTCAAGAAATTAGAAAGCACTTTCAAGTCGTGATCTTGTCTGATACTTTTCATGAATTTGCCTTCCCTTTGATGGAGAAAATGGGCCATCCATTGCTTTTATGCCATACCCTTAATGTTGATGGCGAAGGAAATATTCTTGGTTATAAACTCAGGCATTCTCAGGCAAAAAAACAAGCCATCCTTGGTTTTCAAGCCATGGGTTACAAGTGTTTGGCAGCAGGAGATTCCTATAACGACACTCAAATGTTCGAAGTGGCAGACCACAGCTTTTTTATCAATGCACCAGAAAGTATTTCAAGCTCCTTTCCAGATATTCTGAGCTTTCAAAGCTATCAAGATCTTCAAGTGGCCTTGATGGCAAATCAATCACGCGCATGAGCAATCCTTTTTCTGTAGAAAATTATTCAAGACCAGAGCTTGAGTTACCTGGAGGAGAAAAGGAGTTACTGCTGCATAGTTGCTGCGCTCCCTGTGCGGGAGAGATTATGGAGGCTGTTGCCATTTCAGAAATTAAAACTACAGTATTTTTTTATAACCCTAACATTCATCCTCAAGAAGAGTATGAGATTCGCAAGGATGAAAATAAGAGGTTTTGCGACAAGTTAGGATTTAATTTTATTGACGCTGATTATGATAAAGATAATTGGTTTGAAAGAATCAAGGGTCTTGAGGATGAGCCGGAACGAGGCGCCCGATGCACACAATGTTTTGATATGAGATTTGAAAGATCCGCTTTATTCGCTCAAGAAAATAATTTTAAGGTTTACGCTACAACTCTAGGCATCTCTCGCTGGAAAGACATGAACCAAATCAATGACTCTGGTCATAAAGCAGCGGACAGATATAAGGATGTGCAATATTGGGACTTTAATTGGCGAAAAAAGGGCGGCGCAGCTCGCATGATTGAGATTTCTAAGCGAGAAGAATTTTATCAGCAGGAGTATTGTGGATGCGTCTACAGCCTTCGAGATACTAACAAATGGCGACAAGCCAACAACAAAGATCGAATTATTAGAGGAATTAAATTCTATAATTAATTTGGGAAACACTGCCTCTGCAAAGTACAATACTCACGAATGAATACCCCAGGCAAAAAATTTAGACAGGCTATTGCTGACAGCAATCCTCTTTTGGTTGTTGGTGCAGTCAATGCATATTGTGCAAAAATGGCGGAATCTGCCGGTCACAAAGCTCTATATCTCTCGGGTGCTGGTGTTGCGAATGCTTCTTTTGGATTGCCTGATCTGGCCATTACTACCTTAAATGATGTTGTGGAAGATGCTAGAAGAATCACTCAAACAACTGATCTACCTCTTTTACTTGATATTGATACTGGTTTTGGTGGTGCATTTAGCATTGCCAGGACAATCAAAGAGATGATTGCGGCTGATGTTGCTGCAGTTCACATTGAAGACCAAGTCGCACAGAAGAGATGCGGCCATAGGCCTAACAAGAGCCTGGTGGATAAAATTGAAATGAGTGATCGTATTAAAGCTGCTGTAGACGGCAGAACGGACGAGAGCTTTTTTATAATGGCAAGAACAGATTCTTTTGCGAATGAGGGCATGAGCGGCGCGATTGAACGTTGTGAAGAATACATAGCAGCTGGAGCTGATGGATTATTTCTAGAGGCAGTAAATAGCCTTGAAGATTACCGAAGTCTCAAAGATGCTTTAAAGGTTCCCGTCTTGGCTAATATTACTGAGTTTGGTCAAACTCCACTGTTTACAGCCGAGGAACTAGCGACTGCGGGCGTTGACATCATGCTATTTCCACTTTCAGCATTTAGGGCTATGAATAAAGCTGCTGAGTCTGTTTATAAAGACATTGCAGCCAATGGCACTCAAAAAAAATCAATCGAACTTATGCAAACTCGCGATGAGCTGTATGAATATTTAAACTATCATTCTTTCGAGCAAAAACTCGATGAATTATTTTCAAGAAAGGGGAACAAGTAAAATGGTAAAGAAACTAGAAGGCGCGGGTTTACGTGGGCAAGTAGCAGGAGAAACCTCTCTATGTACGGTTGGGCAGGAAGAAGGGTTAGCTTATCGAGGCCATAAAATTGAGACTTTAGCTGAGAAGGGGACCTTTGAAGAAGTTGCTTATCTTTTGCTGTATGGCAAGTTACCTAACGCATCAGAGTTAGCTGAGTATAAAAACTTATTAAAAAGCCAAAGAGATCTTCCGGACTCTTTGAAGAAAGTTCTTAGAGAGATACCTGGCTCAGCCCATCCGATGGCAGTCATGGCAACGGGTTGCTCCATGTTAGGCAACCTCGAGCCAGAAGATTCCATAGACAATCAGATGCATTCAATTAATAGAATGGTTGCGACCATGCCATCGATTGTCACATATTGGTATAAATTTACTCATGAGAATGAGGAGATTAGCTTGATCAATGATGAGGAGACCATGGCCGGCCATTTCTTGCACATTCTTCACGGTAAAACGCCATCAGACTTGCATAGAAGAGTGATGGATGCATCCCTGGTCCTTTATGCTGAACATGAATTCAACGCATCAACATTTACAGCTAGAGTCTGTGCATCCACTATGTCTGATATTTTTTCTTGCGTCGTTGCGGCCATTGGATCTCTAAAGGGACCCTTGCATGGAGGCGCTAATGAAGCCGCAATGGAGATGATTGAGAATTGGACCACTAGAGATGAGGCCAGAGAAAAGATATTAGATATGCTAGCTAATAAAGGCAAAATCATGGGTTTTGGTCATGCAATATATTCAGAGCGCGATCCTCGCAATGCTGTTATTAAAGAGTTCTCAAAAGAACTGTCCCTTGTGTATGGAGATGATTCTTTGTACCAAGTCTCAGAGGAAGTAGAGAAGGTGATGTGGGATGAAAAAAAATTATTTCCAAATGCTGATTTTTTCCATGCATCTGCATATTTTTATCTTGGCATTCCTACCAAGCTATTTACTCCAATTTTTGTGATGTCTCGTGTGACAGGCTGGACTGCTCATTGCATGGAGCAGAGAGCCAACAATAGAATTATTAGACCAAGCGCAGACTACACGGGTCCTGAAAGCTCTGTTTGGGTAGATCTTGAAGATAGGGAGTAAAAGATGTCAAATAATGTAGAGGTAAATGTAAGGCCTGATCCAGATTCTTTGCTTGTCCAAATAGCAGATTACGTGTCAACTCAGGATGTTAATTCAGAGCTAGCCTTGTCTACAGCAAGAAACTGCTTGATAGATACCATAGGATGTGGACTTTTAGCACTAACATTTCCAGCATGCACAAAAATGCTTGGACCCATTGTTCCAGGCACTACTGTTCCTCATGGCGTGAGAGTTCCTGGCACTAATTTTTTATTAGACCCAGTTAAAGGTGCTTTTGATATTGGCTGTATTATTCGTTGGTTGGACTATAACGATACTTGGCTAGCTGCTGAGTGGGGGCATCCATCAGATAACCTAGGTGCCATTTTATCCATAGCAGATTATGTATCCCAAGAAAATGTAGCATCTGGAAAAGACCCTTTAACCATGAGAGATGTCTTAGAGTGCATGATTATGGCTCATGAGATTCAAGGGGTTTTAGCACTTACCAATAGTTTTAATAGAGTGGGTTTAGACCACGTTGTTCTTGTTAAAGTTGCGTCAACAGCAGTGGTAACAAAATTACTTGGTGGAACGACAAACCAAATTGTTGATGCAGTCAGTCAAGCCTGGGTAGATGGCCAAAGTCTAAGAACATATCGTCACTCACCTAATGCAGGCTCCAGAAAAAGCTGGGCAGCTGGTGATGCAACAAGCAGAGCAGTGAGATTAGCGCTTATTACATTATCTGGAGAAATGGGTTATCCAGGGGCTCTGTCTGCACCCACTTGGGGTTTTGAAGATGTATCATTTGGCGGAAAAAAACTTGCTTTAAGCCAACCCCTTGGAACCTATGTCATGGAGAACGTGCTGTTTAAGATTAGTTTTCCTGCAGAATTTCATGCTCAAACAGCTGTTGAGGCTGCTGTGACCCTGCATCCTCAAATTATTGATAGACTTGACGATATTGCCAATATTGAAGTCACCACCCATGAGTCGGCTATTAGAATTATTTCTAAATCTGGGGCTTTAAATAATCCTGCAGATCGAGATCACTGTCTGCAATATATGATTGCCATAGGTTTGATTCATGGTGATTTGATTGCAGAGCATTATGAGGATGATGTAGCAGCAGACCCAAGAGTTGACGCATTGAGAGAAAAGATGACTATCCAGGAAGATGCAAGATACACACAGGAATATCTTGAAGCCGACAAAAGATCAATTGCTAATAGAATCCAAATTTTCTTTAATGACGGTTCTTCCACAGATATTGTAGAAGTCGAGTACCCAATTGGGCACAAAAGAAGAAGAGAAGAGGGCATACCAGTCTTAGAGCAAAAATTTAAAACTAATCTACTCAAGAGCTTTGATGAGTCAACTGCTGAAAGCATTCTTGTTAAATGCTTAGACCAACAATCTCTAGAGGCTATGAGTGTTTTAGATTTTCAGGCAATGCTTGCCGTAGACACAAATTCTTTTTAGAGGTTTTCAGGCACATACCGCAAAGCTTCTTTACTGAATAGGAAGACTTGATCTGAGTAATGGACTGATTCAGGATTTCTGGATGCACCAAAATTATGCATTCCGTAAATTGTTCTGCCATCCTTTTGTTCTGCCATGATATAAAAAAGGCCATCGCCTCCAGACATATCTAGGCTTTTGGTTTCTTTATTGGGAGTCCCGTAAACTGCTCGCAGAGTATCTACGGAGCCTTGCATACCATAGGACCTATCTCTACGACTAATTGTATTCATGGCGGCCCACCTTTCGCTAGGCGCCCGACCAATTGTTTTAAAGAGATCATCACAAGACGCCTTGACTGTTTGATAACTTGGAGTGGACTGAGAGTTCATTTCCGAGATCCACTCTTGAGCCATCAAACAGACGCCGAGTCCTGCATATTCATTATTTTGATCAGTGCTTCTGTCCCACTTCGTTATTAAATTTTGTATTGCAGGATCATTGCTTGCAATTGAACTTAGAAATAAAAACTGTCTGGAATTTTTGGAATAAGAATTATTAAACTTTATCTCAATAAACTGATTAAGATCTATTGGTTCCAATGAATCTAAAAGCTCATTTGCAACATGAGATCGATTTGTTAATCGTTGCTCATATGCAACATGTTTTTTAGGAGCTTTGTATTCAAGGGAATAACTTCCCATGACCGCATAAGGATTTTGATTAGTGCTCTGAATCCAACCATTGGCTGGGTTAATAAAGACTGGTAGATCAGACACTAATTTTTTATCAGACCAGGCATGCTTTAAGGTTGAGGCACTAATAATATTTTTGGCTAACTTAGCATCAGCTCTATGGGGAATCCTTCCATTGTAAAAATAACCAATATTTTGCATAGAGTCCATAACTACAAAATTAAAGCTAGGAATTTTTCTCTGAGCTAACACTTGCTCAAATTCAAATACATTGTTAGTTCTGCTGAGTTGATACCAGCCCTCAATTTCACGAAATGAATTTTCTGTTGAATGTTTGAGAGCAAAAAATTGTTTATTTATCTCTAACACGGGTCCAAATTGAGAATATCTAAACTTTTGCTTTGTCTTTAGTTTCAAGAAACCAAGTATCTTAAATTCTAGGTAGTCTTCTTCTATCTCGAAGGGCACCCATTCATTATCAAGCAAATATTCATTTTCGTTAGCTGGATTCACTGTTAATTGAAATATGTCTAGCACGTCAGGCCTATTTACTGTTGCGCCCCATCCAACACTGGCATTAAATCCAACGTTAATTAAAAATGATCCAGGAAAATTTCCGCCATGCGCCTTCCACCCCGTCTCACTTTCTACATTTAACTCATACCATCCCACTGGGCCTGCCAGCGGCTGATGAGAATTGATCAATAAAAAAGAAGAATCAGAGATAGTTTTTGAGCCATTAATAGCTATGGCGTTGGAGCCAGTAGGAATTGAGTTGCTTTCAATGCGGCTAATCTGAGCAAGATCTCTATCTAGGCCAGCAAAGAATAAATGTTGAATATAAGAGCCTGCAATCACATCCTCAGCGATAATAGGATGCAGAGCTAAATTAGCCTTACCAGGATTATTAAATGCAAATTCATTGATTCCATCTGCATAGGCTTTAGCCATAGCTAGTATCTGAGGTGATAACTGTTTTTTAGCGACCTCATTGACTTTGGTGTGAACCTTTAAAAGTCTGACCAGGTAATCAGTCTCAATATTCTTTAAACCATTGGCCACGGCATTATTGCCTCTGTAGAGAGGCATAAGCTCAGTTAAATCATCATATGCATCCTCAGCATGTGACAGACCAATGCCAAAGGCCACATCAATATCTGTTTTACCTTTAATATGAGGGATGCCCCAAAAATCTCTATGAATTTGGACATCATAGTCACTGGAGTTTGAGCGTGCGGTATTATTGGTACTGACACACGCATTGAGCAAAAATACCAAACCTAATACAGTTAAGTTGTTGACTAGGGTTGAATTTATTTGAATCATCACAATTTATTATTGTATTAGCTTTATTCAGAAAAAAATGATCAATATGAAAAAAAATATTTTAGTTATTGGTGGTAGTTCTTTGATTGGTCAGGAAGTCATAGCATTAATTAAAGCTGCAGGCGATCACCCCATAGTCACCTCTCGATCGAATCTAGAAATCGAAGATGTCAGTTTCTATCAATTAGATCCTAATGATGATTTATCCCAGCTAGATGCTTTACCAGAATCTATTGATGCCTTGTTGTACTGCCCAGGCTCCATTTCCCTAAAATCCATTCAGCGAATGGAGCTCAGTGAAATCCAAGCAGATATGAAAATTAATTTTGAGGGAGCCTTTAATGTTGTAAAAAAAGTACTTCCAAATCTAAAAAAGAATGATGGAGCATCGGTTGTTTTTATTTCTTCTGTTGCAGCCAATACAGGCATGACATTTCACACTTCAATTGCTGCATCCAAGGGAGCTCTAGAAGGATTTTCAAGGAGTCTTGCAGCTGAATTGGCGCCCAGGGTCGCTGTTAATTGTATAGCCCCATCTCTAACCAATACCCCTCTGGCTGCCAATCTCTTAAGTGATGAGAAACGAATCAAGGCCTCAGAAGAAAGACACCCCCTTAATGCTATTGGTGACCCAAAAGCATTGGCTAGGGTTATATATAGTTTATTGTCTGCAAAAGAGAATTGGATTACAGGGCAAACTATCTCTGTAGATGGCGGATTATCAGCGATTAGGTAAAGATGGATGCTATTTTATAGTCTATAATTTCGTCTATGTCAGGCAATACATTCGGAACATTTTTTAAAGTTACTACTTTTGGTGAAAGCCATGGCAAAGCTCTTGGATGCATTATTGATGGATGTCCACCTCAAATAGAATTGACGGAACTAGATATTCAAATTGAATTAGATCGAAGAAAGCCTGGGCAATCTGATGTCACAACGCAACGCAAAGAAAGTGATCAGGTTAAGATTTTATCTGGAGTATTTGAGGGTAAGACCACAGGAACTCCTATTGGCTTGATTATTCATAACGAGGATCAAAGATCTGAGGATTATTCAAATCTTAAAAATACGTTTCGACCGAATCATGCTGATATTACTTATCAAGCAAAATATGGCCACAGGGACTACAGAGGGGGGGGTCGCTCCAGTGCCAGAGAGACAGCAATGAGGGTTGCAGCAGGAGCTATAGCAAAAAAATTTTTAAACTCAGTGGGCATCTATACCACAGGCTTTGTCAGTCAGATTGGCTCCATTAAAGCTGATTTAATTAATCCTCAGGATGCAAAGGCAAATAAATATTTTTTTGCTGATGCTCAAAAAATTACACTTCTAGATGATATGTTTTCTGCCCTTATTCAAGAAGGCAATTCAGTTGGCGCTAAGTTAGGGGTGCGTATTGAGAATTGTCCAGTGGGTCTTGGAGAGCCAGTGTTTGATAAGCTAGACGCTGATTTAGCCAAAGCTATTATGAGCATCAATGCAGTCAAATCTGTTTCTATTGGAAATGTAGATGATATTTTGGATCTAAAGGGGTCAGAAATTAGAGATGAGATTCGTTCTGATGGTTTTGTTTCCAATAACGCTGGTGGCATCTTAGGTGGCATTTCTAATGGAGATTTAATCAATATTGAGTTTTTAATTAAGCCGACCTCTAGCATTAAAGCTAAAGGACAAAGCATTAACTCAAGTGGTGAGGAGGTCGCCATTGAGGTCACTGGTAGGCACGACCCCTGCGTTGGTCTAAGAGCAGTGCCAATAGCTGAAGCCATGTCCAATTTAGTCATTATGGATCATTTCTTAAGAAACCGAGGTCAGTGTGGGGGTGTAGAGCAATCTCTGCCTTTTACTAAATAATATGAACAATACTCTCTACGATAAGCTCTGGAAAGAACACTTGGTTCATACCTCTGATTCCGGCGAAGCTTTAATTTATATAGATCGACACTATCTCCATGAAGTCACTTCTCCACAAGCTTTTGAGGGATTGAGGCATAAAAAGTTGGCTCCATGGAGGCTTAATGCAAATGTAGCCACCCCCGATCATAATGTGCCCACCATTAGAGGTAAATCATTTACTGCTGATTCCATTGCGGATGAAGTATCAAAAATTCAAGTGGTTGAGCTGGACAAAAATTGCCATGAATTTAATATTCAGCAATTTGATATTGAATCTCAAGAACAAGGTATCGTTCATGTTATGGGCCCCGAGCTAGGTTTTACTCTTCCTGGAATGACAATTGTATGCGGCGACTCACACACTTCAACGCATGGAGCATTTGGTTGCTTGGCCATGGGCATTGGCACTTCAGAGGTTGAGCATGTGCTAGCCACTCAGTGTTTAAAAATCTCTAAATTAAAAAATATGCAAGTGATCTTTGAAGGTCAACTTCAAGCTGGTGTGACCTCAAAAGATATCGTTCTTCATTTGATTAAATTGATTGGCACAGCCGGGGGAACTAATCATGCAATAGAGTTCTCTGGCTCATATATTGACTCTGCCTCCATGGAATCAAGAATGACCATCTGCAATATGGCTATTGAAGCTGGTGCAAAAGTTGGCTTGGTTGGCGTTGATCAAATTACTTGTGATTACGTTAAAGCCCATAGCCAGCTCTCTAGCGAACAATTTGAACTTGCTCAAAATTTTTGGAAAACGCTAAGATCAGATGAGCACTCCATTTTTGATAAAACGATTAGCATTGATGTGGGAGTGATTAAGCCGCAGGTTACATGGGGCACTTCGCCTGAAATGACTATTGATTTTGATGAAAAGATTCCGGTTGAATTAAATGTATCAGCAGAAGAATTAGAAAATTTTAAACTAGCTAAAGCTTATATGGGTCTTGAGGGCGCTGAAAAACTTCAAGATCTCAGCTTTAACCGTGTGTTTATTGGCTCATGTACTAATTCCAGAATTGAGGATTTGAGATCAGCCGCTGCAGCCATTCAAGGCCAGCGAGTCTCTGCTAAAATTACTGAAGCTATTGTGGTGCCGGGTTCAGGCATGGTGAAAGCTCAGGCAGAAGCTGAAGGTCTCGATAAGATTTTTGAAGACGCAGGTTTTTTATGGCGAGATCCTGGCTGTTCAATGTGTTTAGGCATGAATCCAGATCAGTTACAGCCTTATGAAAGATGTGCCTCTACCTCTAATAGAAATTTTGAGGGGAGACAAGGTAATTTAGGAAGAACTCATTTAATGAGCCCAATGATGGCTGCATTAACAGCTATTAACGGCACTATCCCCGATCTATTATGAGCAATTCAAGTATTCAGGGAGTGGTAGCACCATTTGATAGAGATAATATTGATACCGATCAAATCATCCCAACAGAATATCTTAAATCAATTAAAAAGTTTGGTTTTGAAGATTACTTATTTGATGGTTGGAGATATTTAGATCAGGGTCGACTTGGCATGACTCCCAGTGAGAGATCTCTGAATACAGAATTCATTCTTAACCAACCTATTTTTAACAAATCGACCATCCTTTTAACTCGTGATAATTTTGGATGCGGTTCCAGTCGAGAGCATGCTGTTTGGGCGCTCAGAGATTTTGGTTTTCGAGCAGTGATCGGAAGCTCTTTTGGCGATATTTTTTATAATAATTGTTTTAAAAATAAAATTCTTCCAATCAAGATCTCTAAAGAAAATATCAATCGACTGTTTGAGCTCTCAACTCAAGGGCCTCAAAGTTTTACAATTAGCTTAATTGAACAAGAGATCAAGGCTGATCATGATATTTCCATATCTTTTGAGGTCGATCCCAATCAAATCAATCGCATTATTCATAATCTTGATGACATTGACATTACCCTATCAAATAAAGAATATATTGAATCTTTTGAAGAGAATCGAAGAAGTGAAAGGCCGTGGATTTTTGAATAAACTTAATCCTGGATAGAACTATGACTAAACAAATTTTAATACTTCCCGGGGATGGCATTGGCAAAGAAGTCACAGCATCTGCTATGAAAATTTTAAACTATCTTATCGAAAAATATCATCTAGATTTTATTACAATAGAGCGAGAAGTAGGGGGAGCATCATACGAGCTTCATGGTAAACCTTTAACTGAAGAAACTTTAGAGATTGCCAAGCAATCAGATGCAATACTATTTGGAGCTGTTGGAGGTCCTCAATGGGATAGCTTAGACTGGGATGTTAGGCCTGAACAAGCCTTGCTGGGCCTCAGGAAAACCTTAGGATTATTTGCAAATCTTAGACCTGCATTTTTATTTAATGAGCTTGCATCTGCATCGCCCTTAAAAAACCACATTATCGAAAACTTAGATATCTTAATCGTGAGAGAGCTCACTGGCGGAGTGTATTTTGGTGAGCCAAGGGGTTTGGTTGAGGACGTTACTCCAAAGTATGCCTTTAATACGATGGTTTATAATGAAGATGAAATTAGACGGATAGCCAGGGTTGCATTTGAAGCAGCGATGACTAGAGGTAAGAAGCTATGCTCTGTAGACAAGGCAAACGTTCTTGAGGTATCCAAATTTTGGCGCGGCATAGTGGCAGAGATGGGCTTAGAATATCCGGAAGTAATGCTTTCACATCAGCTAGCAGACAACACTGCAATGCAGCTTGTGCTGAACCCCAATCAATATGATGTCATTGTATCTAGCAATTTATTTGGTGATATTTTATCTGACATTGCTGCAACTCTTAGTGGCTCCATTGGAATGCTCCCCTCAGCCTCTCTTAATAGCTCTGGACAAGGTATGTATGAACCATGTCACGGGAGTGCTCCTGATATTGCTGGGCAAGGCGTTGCTAACCCTTTAGCTATGATTTCTTCTTTAGCCATGGCCTTAGAATATTCACTGGATAGGAAAGATCTTGCAGTAAAGATTGAGTTGGCCATTAAAAATTTTATTGGCTTGGGGCACAGAACAAAAGACATTACCACTAGCGAAGGATTTATTAAGACCAATGACGTGGCACCACTCTTGATCAAGTTACTTGAAAATGAGTAATTCAGCCGTCAGCCTTGCGTTAGTTGGAGCCACAGGTGTTGTAGGGGCAAAAATTATTAAACTGCTAGAAAAAAAATCTTTTCCTTTGGCTCGTTTTATCCCGTTAGGTCATTCAACCGTTGGCAATCACATTAGCTTCAATGGAGAAAAGTATGTTGTGCAATCTCTAGAATCTTTTCAGCCAACTACAGTTAACTTAATTATATTTGCAGCTGGCTCTGCTGCAGCACATGCTCATGCCAGAGCCTTTGTTGATGCCGGAGCTTATGTTATTGATCTCTCTTCTCATTTTCGTTATGAAGATGATGTCCCATTGGTGATTCCGGAAATCAACGGACATTTATTAGATCAGCTAGAAAAACCCAGTTTAATCGCCAATCCAAATTGCTCCACTGCACAATTACTGATGGCGCTCAAACCGATTCATGATGCGCTTAATATAGAGCTCATGAATGTGGCAACCTACCAAGCAGTTTCAGGTACTGGCAAAGCAGCATTAGAGGAGCTCCACAATCAAACTTATTTTACAGATTCTCCTCAATCCCCATCTGTCTATCCAAAACAAATAGCTTTTAATGTTATTCCTCAATGCGATGTTTTTCTTGATAATAATTTCACCAAAGAAGAGATGAAATTAACCTGGGAAACTCATAAAATCTTAGATCCTAAGATTTTTGTTCAAGCAACATGTGCAAGAGTCCCAGTTTTCAATGGTCATTCAGAGGCCGTATTTTTTAAAGTTTCTAGAGGTACCTCACGCGATAATATTATTAGCATCTTGAGTGGTGCGGAAGGGGTTAAAGTTATTGATAACCCTGATGAGCTTGAGTACCCGACTCCAGTAGAGTGTGCCAATGACACAGAAGATGTTTTTGTAGGTAGGATTAGAGTCCAAGAATTGGGTGGAGATACCTGGGTTTCTTTGTGGATTGTTGCTGATAATGTATATGGTAAGGGCGCTGCGCTCAATGCAGTGCAAATTGCTGAACGATTGCTTCAATCAAAAAAGTTATAAATGAAAAAAATACTTCTTTTACTTGCCTTATTTTCTAGCATTATCGATGCCCAGGGAATCATTGGGAGTCCCAATGTCTCGCTCAGTCCAGAAGGCAATTTTTTAATCACAATCCAAATCAGAGATGTGCCAGAGATACAGGAAACTGATATTCAAATTATGGATTTTAAGTCATCAGAACTACTGCCGGAAAAGACATTAGAATATTTTCTATTTGAAAATTTAGAGATTTTTCAAAGGCTAACTTTTGCTCTGCCTGCAAACTTTCAGGATACATATTTTTCATTTCGATTGCAGGTAGGGCTAGAACTCTCTAAGGATATCTTTATATTTTTACCACAAAATACTCTGCGGCGATCTTCAGAGCAGAACCTATCTTTTAAGCTGCCTGCAAAGAAAACATCCGGTCAATCCCAGAGATACAATATCCAGGACGCCTTATCCGGAACGGTTGAAGAGCAGCTTATTAAGCAGGTTGAAAGCAAGCAATCTGTAGATGATATCGCTGAGTCTACCGACTTGAGCAAACCGCAATTTCAGCTCTCCAAGCAAACAATCAGTAGCGAGCAAGTTGAGACTATATGGAGCGTTGCAAAATCAGTTGAAACAAATTTCAATGCGTCTATCTATCAAATTATGTGGGCTTTTTACCTAGAAAACCCCAATGCTTTTATTAATGAAAATATTAATTTAGTTAGAAGTGATATTGATCTAGCCATCCCTTCCCCCGAATTAGTCCAATCAACAAATAACCTTGATGCAAAAAATGCAGTTAATTTTATGTCTTCCTATACAGGCAAAAGATTATTAAATTCCAGAGCTCAATTAATTTTAACTGCTCCCAAAAATATACAACCTGAATTTAAGCAGGTGATAGAGGATTCATCTATTAATTCTGAGCTGAAAATTCCTGCCTCCCTGTCTAGTAGCAATAATGCCAGGCTATCAGGCGAGGATATAGTCAATAAAAATACCTCTACCATCACATTGGGCGTTGAGAGTAAAAAAATATCTGTGCCCTCATCTACAAACTCAGAAACTGATGCAGCATTTCAACTCAGAGATCTTCTATGGGTGGGAGTTCTGTCTCTTTTAGCAGGCTTCTTAATAGCAATTACCCTTATTGGATTAAATCGAAAATCTTCATACACCAAAACCTCAGTTCAAGAAGATTTTTTAGAGGATGAGGCAGCGACTTTTCAATCCAACCTTAGTATTTCCAATGATATTGAAGCTCAGGAGCTCGATCTAGTGCGCACCTATATTGATATGGATGATTGGGCGAATGCGGAGCCAATCCTTCAGCGGTTAATTTTAAATTCCTCTAATGCACAGATACTTATTTCAGCAAAGGAACTTTTAGAGAAAAAGATCTAGCTCGTGAAATTTGTTGGAGTATGTGAATATGATGGATCTAGTTTTTCTGGGTTTCAATCTCAGTCCAATGCTACTTCAGTTCAGGACGCACTTGAGAAAGCAATTGCTTCTGTGGGCCATATCACAGACAGGATGAATTATTCTGGTAGAACTGATGCTGGAGTGCATGCTCTGGGCCAGGTATTTGATTTTCAATCAAGCGACATCAGGACCATTGATCAGTGGTTGAAGGGAATTAATTCAGCGTTACCTGAGACCATGGCTGTCACTTTTCTTCAAGAGATTTATGATAATTTTCATTCAAGGTTTGATGCGATCAAGAGAAAATATGCTTATATTATTTACACCGGATCAACCAGACCTGTATTTTTAAAAGATTATGTTTTTTGGGAAAAAAATATCCTAGATTTTGATGTGATGAAAACAGAGGCCGCTCATCTTATAGGGACTCATAACTTTAGTTCATTTAGAGGCTCCAAATGTACAGCCAATAACCCTATTAGAACTATTGAATTCATCAATATTCAAAAGCTACCAGATTTCATGATCATTACTATCTCAGCAAATGCATATTTATATAATATGGTTAGGATTATAGTGGGCACATTAATCGATATAGCCACAGGCAGATTGCAAGAAAGTATGTTGGATATTTTAAATACAGAAAGCAGGCTAAATGCAGGCAAGACAGCACAATCACAAGGTTTATTCTTCTTAGGAGCAGAATATAAAGATTTAAAATTTCCTGATCAAATGCATAATTCGTCATTATTCAATCTTATTAAGAGACCTAATGAAACTTAAATTTTG
Source organism: Proteobacteria bacterium UBA7420 (assembly GCA_002469975.1). Lineage (GTDB taxonomy): Bacteria > Pseudomonadota > Gammaproteobacteria > Magnimaribacterales > D2472 > D2472. The sequence goes on along the minus strand of DKMG01000007.1, from coordinate 14,608 downwards.
TGGCTTACAAACCCTAGAATCTCTTCAGCATGCTTGTGATCTTGGTGCTGACTACGCTGGGTTTATCTTTGCGGAGAAGAGTCCTAGAAAAGTGAGCCAAGAATTTTTAGAACAGCTTTCCTTATTTAACTTTCGCAATACTCTTCCTGTCTGCGTCTTTGTTAATCCGTCACCTTCATTTGTCGAGCAAGTGGTCGAGTTTCTTCCAACTGCAATTCTACAATTCCATGGAGATGAATCTGATAGCTTTTGCAGTCAATTTAAGAAACCTTATTGGAAGAGCATTCCAATCAAAGATGCTTCTTCTATCTCCTTGATTTTAAGCGACCCATATCCATCGGCAGAAGCAATTTTGTTAGAAACATTCTCTTCAAATTTGAATGGTGGTACGGGCAAATCCTTTGACTGGACTCTCATTCAAGGCGCAGATCTCAGCAAGAAATTTATTTTAGCTGGTGGAATTAATGAGGCTAATATTGATGCTGCTATTTCCCTTAATCCATGGTGTATTGATATAAACTCTGGGGTAGAATCACAACTCGCATTAAAAGATACGTTATTGATGACCCAGATGATAAAGAGGTTTAACAATGGATAATTTGATTGATTTACCAGATGCCGAAGGTTTTTTCGGAGATTATGGAGGCAAATTTGTACCTGAGACTTTGATGTTTGCATTGCAGCAGCTAGAAGATACTTATGATCGCCTTAAACAAGACCCTGATTTCCTTAAAACCTTTGATCATGACCTCAGTCAATTTGTTGGCAGACCTTCGCCATTATATTTTGCGCAGAGGTTAACTGAGCATTATGCAGGGCCTCAAATCTGGCTCAAGCGTGAAGATTTAAATCATACCGGAGCTCATAAAATCAACAATACCGTTGGTCAGATTTTACTAGCAAAAGCCATGGGCAAGAAAAGAATTATTGCTGAGACTGGTGCTGGGCAGCATGGGGTAGCAACGGCTACCGTTGCGGCTCGATTGGGACTAGAGTGCCATATTTATATGGGTGCTGCAGATGTTCAAAGGCAATCCTTGAACGTCTATCGTATCAAGCTCTTGGGAGCTACTGTTCATGCGGTCGATTCTGGTACAGCAACCTTAAAAGATGCTCTAAATGAAGCCCTAAGGGACTGGGTGACTAATATAGACAACACTTATTATATTATTGGCAGCGTTACAGGCCCTCATCCATATCCCATGATCGTAAGAGATTTTAATTCTGTAGTCGGGAGAGAGTTGAGAGAGCAATCTGTTAAACTTTTTAATAAATTTCCTGAAGCAATCATTGCCTGTGTAGGCGGAGGCTCAAATGCTATGGGAATTTTTTATCCTTTTATTCAAGAGCCCGAAGTGAAACTGTATGGCATAGAAGCGGCTGGTAGCGGCCTTGAAACAGGCAGACATGCTGCTCCACTGAACGATGGCCAGCCAGGTATTTTGCACGGAGCAAAGAGCTACCTGATGCAAGATAAAGATGGCCAAGTGATCGATACCCACTCTATTTCTGCTGGGCTTGATTACCCTGGTGTTGGGCCTGAGCATTCTAACTTGAAAGACTCTGGTAGAGCACAATACCTAGCTGTTAATGATGAAGAGACATTGCGTGCATTCCATATGGTTACCAGAATGGAGGGCATCATGCCTGCCCTTGAGACAGCTCATGCCTTTGCCGCTCTAGATTACCTAGTGGAAACATTTAATCCGACGGATAATATCGTGATTAATGTATCTGGAAGAGGAGATAAAGATATTAATACTGTTGCTACCATGGATGGCATCTCTCTTGACTAGATTAAAGCAGAGGCTTGATTCGCTAGCTGCTGGGTCAAAAAAAGCTTTAGTTGCATACTTAGTAGCAGGAGATCCTGATCTCAGCACTACATTAGAGCTGATGCATGGGTTTGTAGCATCGGGTGTGGATATTATTGAGCTCGGCGTTCCATTCACTGATCCTATTGCTGAAGGCCCAATTATTCAGGCCGCTCATGATAGAGCCCTAAAGACTGATACTTCACTTAACCAGATTTTTGATCTTGTGGAAGAGTTTAGAAAAAATGATTCTGATACACCCGTTATCTTAATGGGGTACATCAATACATTTTTGGCTAACAAAAAAGCCTTAGAATCTATTCATGAGAGAGGAACAGATGCAGTATTAATTGTAGATGTTCCAGGTGAAAGCACCCTTGAGAATATAGGAATAAATAATTCTCATATTGCCTCAATTTCCTTGATATCACCTACTACTGATCTTAAGCGCATAGCAAAAATATGCCAGACCAGCTCAGGCTTTATTTACTACGTGACCCTAAGAGGAGTCACTGGTGCCTCTAACTTAGATATTAGTGAAATAGAAAAAAACATTGCTCACATCAGAGAGAACACCACTTTACCCGTGATGGCTGGCTTCGGCATTAAAACTCCTGCTGATGCCAACAAGCTCAGCAAGGTGGCTGATGGAGTGGTGATTGGTTCTGTGCTCGTAGATATGATTCACCAGCAATCGACTCAAAAAGATTACAAAAAAATATATACTTACCTCAATGAAATCTCTGCAGTTATAACTCAATGAATTGGTTAACTAAATTAATTCCATCGATTGGAGCAAATGACGAGCCTGCAACGCCAAAAAGCAAGGTGCCTGATGGCCTATGGAATAACTGTCCTGCATGCGAGGCAATTTTATATCAGCCAGAATTAGAGAAATCTCTATTTGTTTGCCCAAAGTGTGATCACCACCTAAGAATTGGTGCGCGAACAAGAATGTCATATTTTTTTGATGGCGGCACTTTTGAAGATCTGGCAACCAATATTACCACCAAAGATATTCTCAAGTTTAAGGATACCAAACCTTACACCCAAAGGATTAAAGAAGCTGTTGCTCTGACTGGAGAGGAAGAGGCAATTCTCATTGGTCAGGGCAAATTAGAGGGCAGGGGCGTTGTTGTTGCTGCATTTGAGTTTAGGTATATGGGCGGTTCGATGGGTGGCGTGGTAGGGACGAAGTTTGTTCAAGGCATTGATGCGGCGATAGCAAGCAAAGTTCCTTTTGTATGTTTTTCTACAAGTGGTGGCGCTCGCATGCAAGAGTCTATGGTGTCTTTAATGCAGATGGCTAAAACCGCTGCAGCTTTAGAAAAGCTTAAAGCAGCAAAGTTACCATATATTTCAATTATGGTTGATCCTATTTATGGAGGCGTTTCAGCTAGTCTAGCAATGCTTGGAGATATCAATATTGCAGAGCCTAAAGCTCTTGTAGGGTTTGCAGGACGACGGGTGATTGAGCAGACCGTGAGAGTTGATCTGCCTGAAGACTTTCAAAAATCTGAGTTTCTTTTAGAGCATGGAGCTATAGACATGATTGTTCATCGCAAAGACTTACGGCAAAAGGTTTTCAGTCTTCTCTCTAAGCTATACCCTCAGAGTCCATGAGCACTAATCGCCTCACAGGAATATTCATTGCTCTTACATTTGCTATCTGGGTCTTTATTTTTGCTCTCTCCCCGCAGCCTAAGTATCAACAACCCCAAACATCAATCAGTATTCCCAGCCCCCAAATAACATCTACACTCCCTGAAGGTGATCTGGAGATTAAGCCTTATGAGCTAGAAGATACTAAACTCAACATTAAGATTGAAGACACCATTCCCTCAGCTAAATCCATCGTTGAAAAAACAGATTTTAGTTTATACGTTTATAAAATAGGTGCATTTGGCTCTTCTAAAACCATTACAAAAGTAATCAAGTTATATAGCGATGCAGGATTCCCTGCAATCACAGAAATCAATCAATCAAACAAAGCATTGACAAGTATTCTTGTCGGACCTTTTGTATCCGAGCAGGATATTCTTAAGAATCAAAAAATTCTAAATGAGATTGCAGAAATCTCTCAAGGAGAGATATTAACTTGGACTCCTTAGGTTTTCAGCACTTTGATTTCATCTTAATTGGAATTATTTCTCTCTCAGGCATAGTGGCACTCTTTAGAGGATTTATTCAGGAAGCACTCTCTCTAGTATTGTGGGTCTTTGCTTTCATGGCCTCGTTGTACTTGGCGGAGCATTTAAACTCTTATATTTCTGAATACATAGAGAACCCTGAGCTTAGAAGAATGGTTTCACTGCTTGCCATCTTCGCTATTATTATATTTGCAGGTGGTTTTGTAATTAAAATACTTAGAAGTCTTATTCATTGGTCTGGAATGGGTGGCTTGGATAGGTTGCTTGGTGCTTTATTTGGATGTGTAAGAGGGATTATTTTAATTGCGATTATCTATCTAATATTGCCATCAGATATAAAGCAATCAGCATTCATTGCTGAGTCTAAAAGTGCATCAATGCTTAACAAGCTCTCCCCCGAGTTAGAAATTTTTTTTAAAGACATGATCTCCAATAAAAATTCAGTTATGCTTGATTCCAATATTACTCCAACCAATCAATCATAATGTGTGGAATTGTAGGCATCTTTGCTGAGACTCATGTAGCTAGCTCTCTTTATGAATCCTTGCTAATGCTGCAGCATCGGGGTCAAGATGCAGCGGGAATGGTTGTGTGTGATGAAAATGGCAGACTGCACAGCAGAAAATCGATGGGTTATGTGCGAGATGCTTTTCAGCAAAGACACATGAACAAATTGGAAGGTTATTACGGCATTGGACATGTCAGATATCCTACCGCTGGAGGTTCTGGTAAAGATTTTGCTCAGCCTATGTATGTCAATTCACCTTATGGGATTAGCCTTGCGCATAATGGCAATTTAACAAATTCTAAAGCCTTGGCTCGCGAACTATTTCATGCAGAGATGCGCCACTTAAATACTGATTCTGATTCTGAGGTTCTGCTAAATATTTTTGCTCACGAGCTAGCTAAGCAAAGAGCTATTTTGCCATCTGCTGAGCATTTTTTTCAAGCTGTGAAAAAAGCTCATTCTCGCTGTCATGGTGCCTATGCTGTGGTTGCACTCATTACTGGGTTTGGTCTACTTGCTTTTAGAGATCCCAAAGGCATTCGCCCATTGGTGATAGGAGAACGAGAGGGTAAAAATCACAAGGAATATATCGTAGCCTCAGAAAATGCCTCTTTCTCAGCCTTGGGTTTTCAGACTCTTAGAGATGTTGAACCTGGAGAAGCGGTCTTTATAGATCTTAATGGCCAGCTTCATAGCCAGCAATGCGCTGATAATCCAGAGCCTACACCTTGTTTATTTGAGTATGTGTACTTGGCTAGACCAGATGCTACCTTAGATCAGATTTCCGTGTATAAAGCGCGCATGAGAATGGGCAAGAAGCTTGCTAACAAAATCATGCGGATTAATCCTAATCATGATATTGATGTAGTGATTCCTATACCTGATAGCTCTACCACTGCTGCACTCCAAGTCGCTACAGAGCTCAATATTCCCTATAGAGATGGGTTTGTAAAAAATAGATATATCGGCCGAACATTTATCATGCCTTATCAAGAGGAGCGAAAAAAATCTGTCAGACGTAAATTAAATATTCTAGACCTTGAGTTTCAAGGAAAAAATGTTCTTTTAGTTGATGATTCAATTGTACGTGGCACTACGAGCCAAAAAATTATAGAGATGGCCAAAGAGGCGGGCGCCAAAAAAGTATACTTCTCTTCAGCAGCTCCCCCAGTCAAATTTCAAAATCTTTATGGAATAGATATGGCAGCCACAAGTGAATTAATTGCTTCGAATAAGACAGAGGAGGAGGTTGCTGAAGCTATTGGAGCAGATTGGCTTATCTATCAAGATTTAGAGGACCTTATTGCTTCGGCTCAAGAAGGCAATCCTGAGATTAAGAAATTTGAAATCTCTATTTTTAACGGTGAATATCCAACCCCCATTAGCAAGGAGTACCTTCAAGAGCTAGAGATTGCTCGGCAAGATACCAGCAAGCTCTCTAGAGAAACCTCACGCTAGACGTTTACGATATTGATAGATGGGATGTTTGCACTCCCAGCAGTCTCAACATAGGTTTCTATCTCATTAAAATTTAAGTAACGGTATATATCATCAGCCAGTGGATTGATCTCTTCCATGTATTTTAAATACTCTTCTAGGTTTGGTAATTTACCTAAAATGGATGAGATTGCAGCAAGCTCTGCAGATGCAAGAAATACGTCTGCACCGTCACCCAGGCGATTTGGAAAGTTTCGCGTAGAGGTAGATACAACTGTTGAGTTAGCAAGTACCCTGGCTTGGTTTCCCATGCAAAGAGAGCATCCAGGTATTTCTGTACGAGCGCCCGAGGTGCCAAAAACATTATAGACACCTTCTTCCATTAACTGCTTCTCATCCATTTTAGTTGGAGGCACAATCCATAATCTAGCTTTTGTACCATTATGTTTTTTCAGCAAATGACCAGCTGCTCTGAAATGGCCAATATTAGTCATGCATGAGCCAATAAATACCTCATCAATTTTTGTTTCACAGACCTCTGAAAGGGGTTTGATATCATCTGGATCATTAGGGCAAGCAAGCAAGGGTTCTTTGATTTCATTGAGGTCAATTTCAATAATCTCAGCATATTCAGCATTTGCATCAGGCTCTAACAACTCTGGATTTGCAATCCACTCTTCCATGGCTTGAGCCCTTCTTTCTAGAGTCTTTTCATCACCATAGCCGCTTCCGATCATCCATCTCAGCATCACAATATTAGATTTAAGGTATTCAATAATCGGTTCTTTGCTCAGTCGCACTGTGCAACCAGATGCTGATCTCTCAGCAGATGCGTCAGATAGCTCAAATGCTTGCTCTACCTTGAGATTAGGGAGGCCTTCAATTTCTAGACAACGGCCTGAAAATATATTTTTCTTCCCTTCCTTTGAGACTGTCAGCAAACCTTTTTGAATAGCTGCATAAGGAATGGCATTCACCAGATCTCTCAAGGTTATACCAGGCTGCATATCTCCTTTAAATCTTACCAGCACAGATTCAGGCATATCTAAAGGCATAACTCCCAAGGCTGCTGCGAAAGCAACTAGTCCAGAGCCAGCAGGAAAACTAATTCCTATTGGAAAGCGTGTGTGGCTATCACCACCTGTGCCCACCCCATCAGGCAACAGCATCCTATTTAACCAAGAATGAATAATTCCATCTCCAGGTTTTAGGGACACTCCACCACGATTCATAATAAAATCAGGCAATGTGTGCTGCGTATCAATATCCACAGGCTTGGGATAGGCTGCGGTGTGACAGAAGGACTGCATTACCAAATCAGCTGAGAACCCTAAACATGCAAGCTCCTTTAGCTCATCTCGAGTCATTGGGCCTGTTGTATCTTGCGAGCCCACTGTTGTCATTCGTGGTTCGCAATATGTTCCTGGACGGATTCCTGCAACACCACAGGCTTTCCCCACCATTTTTTGTGCGAGTGTGAACCCTTTATCAGAGGCATCTTCTGCGTCAGGTCTTGTAAAAATATCTGTTGGCTCTAACCCCAAGGCTTCTCTTGTTTTATCTGTTAGCTGCCTTCCAATAATTAAAGGAATTCGCCCATTCGCTCGAACCTCATCTAGTAATACTGGTGTTTTCAGCTCAAAGCTAGAAAGCACATCGCCACTCTCAGCATCTAATATTTTTCCATTAAAAGGTTCAAAAATAATTTCCTGACCCATATTTAATTTTGATACATCACATTCCACCGGGAATGCTCCTGAGTCTTCCAGGGTATTAAAAAAGATTGGAGCAATTTTTCCTCCAAAGCAAAAACCACCTTCTTTTTTATTTGGAATCGCAGGAATCTCATCACCCATGTGCCATAGCACTGAATTTGTTGCAGATTTTCTAGATGAGCCAGTACCCACTACATCTCCTACAAACACCAGAGGGTTACCTTTTTTCTTTAGTTCCCCAATAGTCTCCAATGGTTTCTCTAAACCTTCTCGTGGCATCTTAAACATTGCCAAGGCATGCAAAGGGATATCGGGTCTAGACCATGCATCTGTTGCAGGCGACAGATCATCAGTATTAATTTCCCCAGGCACTTTATAAACAGTAAGCTTAATTTGGCTAGGAATCTCTTTTTTTTCTGTAAACCATAAACCTTCCGCCCATGAATCAATTACTTTTTTGGCATTTGCATTTGTTTGAGAGAGCTCCAGCACATCATTAAACGCATCAAAGATTAACAAGGTGGTCCCCAACGCTTCTGCTGCCTCTTTTCCCAGCTCATCATCCTTTAGGCATTGAATTAAAGGCTGTATATTGTAGCCACCCAGCATTGTGCCAAGAATTACTACAGCCTCTTTCTTCGAAATATACGGACTGCTTGTTTTACTTGTTGTGATATCAGCAAGAAAACCAGCTTTTACATAAGCCGCTTGATCTACGCCTGCTGGAGTCCTTTCTTTTAAAAGATCTAGCAATAATTCAGGCTCCCCATGATCCTCCTTTAAAAGGTCTACTAACTCAGATGTTTGTTGGGCTGATAGTGGTAGAGGTGGTATTCCTAATTTCTCTCTCTCTTGGCAGTGTATTTTGTAATCTTCAAGCATATTTTTCTCCTGGGATCGTCATTTTACTGCGGTATCTCCAAATACCCAAGCCCATTGATCGATTCATGCCATTTACTTTAATAAAATCATGTATTATCCAAAACATGAAGAAGAACAAAGCTTCCACTCCATGTCTTGGGATATGCTCGACTACATATGGTGATAACGTCTGCAAAGGCTGCAAACGCTTTTTACATGAAGTGATTAATTGGAACAAGTACTCTGTCTTAGAAAAAGAGTTAGTGAATTCTCGCTTAGAAGATTTTAAGTTAACCGTCTTACGCGATAGGTTTTCCATTTCCAATCCAGAGTTGCTTGCATCTAAACTCAATGAGAAGGGTATTAATTTTAATGATGCGCTAGATCCCCTGACTTGGATTTTTGATCTTTTACGTGCCGCTGGCTCTCAGTCACTTGATTTAGAACAATTTGGTATTAACTCTCATACTCAAATGGATTTATCTGAGCTTAAAAATAATATTTATATAGAATTTTTAGAATTATCTGAGGCTCATTATCAACGGTATTTTTTAGTTAGCGGTCGGTAAATCCAGCCAATTTGTTGTATATCTTGGTGATGTCATAGACTTGGTGATTGGGAGTAGATGACCCGGGGATTGCGAAGCGTAATATATCTGAGCTTGCTTCTCATTCATTGAATCTATGTACTGCATCAATTTATCATCTTGCTTCACGTGAATGCATTGATCTATTTCATTGAAAAGTAAACCTTGCGTGATTGAATGTTTCGAGAACTGATTCAGTATTACACCTGCTTTTGCGTATGAGTAACCCCGCTTAAAACAATTGCTCAGAGCTGTTTGTGCTCCAGCTAAAATATCTCTTGTATCACTGACTGGACTGGGAAATTGAATGGTATGAAAACCTCTGTATTGTGCTTGATTATTAAAAGGACTAGTAAAAATTAATACTGATACCTGTAAGCACTTTTGCCCCTCATTTCTTAATTTTTCACTGGCTCTCACAGCAAAGTTACTTACCAGAGGCCTCATCTGTTCTAGATCAACTATTTTTTTCCCAAAGCTTCGACTAACAATAATTTGTTTTTTAGGCTCGGTATTTCTATGTATTTGCAGGCATTGCTCACTTCTGAGCTCACGCACGGTACGCTCCAGCACCACGCTAAATTTATCTCTAATAAACCGAGTGTCGCTTTGCATTAGCTCATAGCCTGAGTAAATATTTAGAGCATTAAGGCGCCTTGATAAATTTCGACCAACCCCCCAAATTTCATGGACTGATAAATTTTTTAAAGCACGCTCAATATGATGCTGTTCGTTCAAACACAGCACCCCTGTTCCTCCAGCTCTTTGTTTTGCGATATGACTTGCAATTTTTGCTAGCGTTTTTGTAGGAGCTATACCAATACGGACGGGTATCCCAACCCATTGGCGCACAATATTTCTACAATAAATACCAAATTCGTAGGCATGACTACTAGTTTGCATGTGTTGTAGATCTAAAAATGCTTCATCAATGCTGTAAACCTCAATGTTATTCACCATGCCTGCTAACACATGCATGACCCTGCTCGATAAATCTCCATATAGTGCAAAGTTTGATGAGAACGCCTCCCCCCCTTGAGCTAAATAGGCGCGCTTGATTTGAAACCATGGCACTCCCATTTTTATACCCATAGCTTTAGCTTCTTTACTTCTTGCGATCACGCATCCATCATTATTAGATAGCACGACAATAGGTTTTTTTCGTAAATCTGGTCTAAACACTCTCTCACAAGATGCATAGAAGTTATCACAATCCACTAGCGCTAATAACGTCATTCAAATTTATTGATGGCAGCAGTAACTGTGCCCATTATGTCTAGATCTTGTCCATGCTGCACGTAAATGGGTTCATACGCTGGATTCTCTGGTAACAGACAAAGACGAGGTCTGAGCTGCAATCTTTTGCACACAAATTCTCCATCCAGTGATGCCACAACAATACTCCCATGTTTTGGTTTAAGACTCCTATCTACAATTAAGATTGCTTGATCTCCGATATTGGCATTAATCATGGATTCTCCTGACACTCTTATTAAAAAAGTTGCTACGTTATTCTTAATAAGGTATTTATTAAGATCTATCGGGCTCTCTAGGTAGTCATTTGCGGGGCTTGGAAAGCCAACTGATACCGGTTCCAAAAAAAATTTTGTAAAAGTTGCTGGCAGATCATCTGCCGATATTGAACCGAGATAATTAATAGTCATGGGATTTTTAATACTGTATAAACATACAGTATTAAAAATTTAGACGCAAGAGTTTTTAGAGCTTAAATTCTTTCAGTGTTTTTTCTTTATCCTCAAGCGTGAGGCACCAGCCCGTTTCGTGCCAGTCACCAAGGACAATGCGTATGCCATTAATATTTGGCATCACGATCTCATGAGTATAGGGACGATGGGTATGACCATGAATTAATAAATCAATTTTATGATCTGTAAAAAACCGATGAATTGAGCTGGTTGCAACATCCATAATTGAAACAGGCTTATTATTATTATGAGACTCGCTAATATCTCTCATGCCTGCGGCAATCTCGCGCCGTTCTACGAGAGGCTTGCTTAAAAACTCTTGCTGCCATGAATCAGAGCGCACCTCTTTTTTAAATGCCAGATACTCCAGGTCATCAGTGCAAAAATTATCTCCATGTGAGAGAGCAATCTTTTGATCAAAGTAATCTATAAAAAAAGGATCTGGTAACACAGTCATGTTTGCCTCTTCAGCAAATCTCTTGCCACATAAGAAGTCTCGATTTCCATGCATAAAAAATATTTCTAGGCCGCTTCGAGTTGCTGCTTTTATTGCCGCAATAACCTCTAATGCAAACGGCGCGTCATCGTCATCACCTATCCACACCTCAAACAAGTCACCTAAAACATATAGATGTGAGAATTCTTGCTCAGCTGCTTTTAAAAATTTAAAAAAACCTTCTGTAGTTGAAGGTTTTGCTTCAGACAAATGCAGATCAGAGATGAACCCTAATTTCATTCACTCACTGTAACGGAGTTAATGGTTGTTGGCTCAAGAGGAGCATCAGCATAACCGCCAACTGTAGATGTGGTACTTAGCGCAATTTTGTCTACGATGTCCATGCCATCAATAACAGAACCAAAAACAGCATAACCCCAACCTTGAGAGGTTTCAGAGGTATGGTTAAGAAAATCATTGTCCTTATGGTTAATAAAAAATTGACCCGTTGCAGAGTGTGGGTCCATGGTTCTAGCCATTGCAAGAGTGCCACGATCGTTCTTCAATCCATTATTCGCTTCGTTTTGAATTGGCTCTGTTCCCGTTGGCTTTGGAGCCATATTTTCATCTAATCCACCACCTTGAACCATAAAGCCATCAATGATTCTGTGAAAAATCGTACCATTGTAATAGCCATCTTCTGCAAGCTTGAGAAAGTTTGTTACAGTGATGGGCGCTTGATCAGCATTGAGTTCTATGTGAATGTCTCCGGCTGAGGTAGAGATAGTTACAAGTGACATTTGATCCTCCTGTGGATAATATTTAATCTGATCATTTGAGTCAGATGATGATAGAAAGAAAGCTAAAGCAACGGCAGCTATGATAACTACTAGAAAAGTAATTTGTATTTTTGACATCAATAAAACCTACATTCAATTTAAGTTCCCTATAATAGGTGATTCACATATTAAATAACAGATGACATTAAGATTTTATAGTTCTTTAACCAACACGAAAGAAGACTTTGTGCCGATTAACGAGGGTGAGGTTGGTATATATGTGTGTGGAATGACAGTATATGACAGCTGTCACCTAGGCCATGCTCGAGCAATGATGGCATTTGATATTCTGGTGAAATATCTAAAATATCAAGGCTATAAAGTTAATTTTATTAGAAATATTACAGACATTGATGACAAGATTATCGAGAGAGCCATGAAGAATAATGAGCTAATTGGTGATTTAACGCAGAGAACCATTTCTAGTATGCATGAAGACTTTTTAAAGCTAGGCCTGGATCTGCCTACTTTTGAACCCAAGGCTACAGATCATATTCCTGGCATGATTGAGATGATTGAGAGCTTGATTGAGAAAGGGCATGCCTATCATTCATCCGGCGGAGATGTTTTTTTTGCTGTCAGAACCTTCCCAGAGTACGGTAAATTATCTAATAAGAATATTGATGATCTAAATCCTGGATCTCGAGTGGTAGAGGACGAGTCAAAAAAGGATCCTTTAGATTTTGTGCTATGGAAAAGTGCCAAGGAGGGCGAGCCTTTTTGGGATTCGCCATGGGGAAAAGGCAGACCGGGTTGGCACATTGAATGCTCTGTTATGTCATTAAAAAATCTAGGAGAGCATTTTGATATTCATGGAGGGGGGCCAGACTTGCTCTTTCCTCACCATGAGAATGAAATTGCTCAATCAGAATGTTCTTCAGGTAAGCAATTTGCCAATTACTGGCTGCACTCAGGCTTACTAAAAATTAATGGTGAGAAAATGTCTAAGTCTTTAGGCAATTTTGCTATGTTGAAGGACCTATTTACCTCCTACCACCCCGAAGTCCTTCGTTACTACTTAGTCTCCAGCCACTACAGAAGCTCTCTAAATTTTGATCAAGAGTCCTTAAATCAAGCTAAATCAGCATTAACTAGGCTTTATCAGACACTAGCTTCAATTGAGGGTGAGGGCAGCGAATATGACCAAGACATGGTCACTCAATTCTCTGTTGTGATGAACGACGATTTAAATACTCCGGAAGCTCTTAGCTTACTATTTCAGCTTGCCAAGCTGATTAATAGCTCTGAGGATCCAGGGCAAATTATAAAATATGGCACAACTTTAAAAAAATTAAGTGGTGTATTGGGGTTGCTGCAAGATGATCCTAAAATGTTTTTTCAGTTTGGAGCAGCAATAGCAGATCAAGAAATTGAGCGACAAATAGCCTTAAGAAATACCGCAAGAGACGAAAAAGATTTTGAAACAGCTGACAAGATTCGCGATAGCTTAACAGAGCAAGGCATTATCCTGGATGATAGCAGCGAAGGAACAACCTGGAAAAAATCTTAACGCAGCTATTCTTCTAGACTTTCAATCACAGAGTCAACACCTGTTGAGCCCATGTTCATTCCAACCACTCGCTCAATGCCCATTTTAGAATAATGCTCAGCTGCATCCGTCATCAAGCCTGATTGATCTAGAGTCAAACCACCATCAACACAGACATTGATTCCTGTAATAAATCTTGATTCATCTGAGGCAAGAAATAATGCTGTATTTGCAATATCAATTGGCATGCCAAAATCCTCTATTGGTTGATCAAGCTTACTATCTTCAATTGCAGTGGCTAACAGAGGTGTATCAATTGCCCCAGGCGAAATAGCATTTACCCGAATCTTGTCTGGACCTAGTTCAATAGCAGCATTCTTACAAAAATTAATTACTCCAGCTTTGGCTGCGGAATAGGCAAGAGGACCAGATCCCCCACCCATGCCTGCGATTGATGCAGTATTGATAATTGAGCCACCTACTGGGTTTTTTTTCATGACCCGTGCGGCATATTTAGAGCCTAGAAAAACTGATTTGAGAAGAATTTGAAATGATCGATCCCACTCATCTGCATTGATGTGAGTGATTGGGCCGATAGCACCACCAATCCCAGCATTGTTAAATAAAATATCCAATGCGCCAAATTGCTCTACCGCCATAGCTATTAATTTTTCAACATCTTCCTCCAGAGAAACATCGGTTAAGCATATGCACGCATTCTGCTCAAAATTTTTCTGCTTGATAAGTTCAAATGTTTCTTCGAGGGTGCTCTTGTTCATATCAGCAAGCACAACATTAGCTCCATGCTCTAAAAATAATAAGGCTGTTTCTTTACCAATACCACTAGCAGCTCCAGTGATAACCGCTACTTTATTTTCTAATCTTTTCATTGATCAATTATTACTGAAAGGGCCGTAAAAGAGAAATAAATTTCTTTGGTGTGATGCTGGGCAGAAAAAAATCATCATGCATGCAATGATTAAATAGATTAAAATCGATGATCAGCTAAAGAAATGGCTCCCTGACGTGGGATCGAACCACGGACCAATTGATTAACAGTCAACTG
>DKMG01000083.1 GCA_002469975.1 Proteobacteria bacterium UBA7420 | reverse complement strand
ACTAATGATTTCATTATTACAAGATAGATTCAACTTTGTTTTTCATAAGAATAATATTTATTTCTACGAATTAATCTATAAATGGTAATAATATAGAAAATAACACGTACTAATAATAGGCTACATAGCTATTTAATTTTGTAGATCATTGCATCTAATCAATTAATAGAGAAATATTTGTTCATATTTATTTAGAGTCTAGGCTAAGGCACTATAATAATATTTTAAATATAACATTGCTTCATGACTCTAAATCATACTTTTGTAAATCTCAATATACCCCTTAGTATTACTTTCAGTATATTGTTCCTTTCATGCGCAGGGATCAATAGCATTCAAGATACCCAAAATGTCAGCACCTCCACAGGGATTGTGAAAGGGAGTATTAGTCAGAAAGTTATTTCATGGGAGGATATTCCATATGCTTTACCTCCTATTGGCGATTTAAGATGGCGCGCTCCTCGAGCATACCAAGGTCAGGGAACAATTCTCTCTGCAAAAGATGGAAATGGATGTCTGCAAGAGCCAAGTATTTATGCAGGAATATCAGGGAAGGGGATTGTGGGCCAGGAAGATTGCTTGTATTTAGACATTCAAGCCCCAGAAAATAGTTCAAATAATTCCTTGCCAGTCATGTTTTGGATCCATGGCGGCGGCAATACATCTGGCATTAAAGATTACTATGATTTTTCTGCTTTAGTAGAAGAGCAGCAGGTAGTTATTGTCAAAATTAATTATCGTTTAGGTCCAATGGGCTGGTTCACCCATCCAGGCATTCAGGATCTCCAAGAAGGTATGGATCAAACATCTAATTTTGGAACCCTTGATATTATTGAGGCATTACGTTGGGTAAAGAAGAATATAGCCAGCTTTGGCGGCAACCCAGATAATGTGACCATCTTTGGTGAATCAGCTGGAGGGCACAATGTCTTAACTTTGCTTGCTTCTCCGGTAAGCCAAGGGCTATTTCATAAAGCTATTTCTCAGTCTGGCTACACCACAAGTTCCACCTTGCAAGAAGGCATGGGCGTAAATGGGAGCAATCAAACAATCAATGTTCTGGGCTCAGACAATATTCTGCAACAGCATAATAGTGAGGCCTACCAAGACATTAAAAAACTATACCTACAGGACCCTCAGCAATATGGAGAATCTTATCAGGTCTATTTAAGATCTATTAATGGGAAGGAGCTGCTTGCAACCTACAAGCGAATTGCAGATGATACATACGATCGACTTCCGCTAGTTACTAGAGATGGTCTAGTTATTCCCTTAGAGGGTGTTCAAGCTGCTTTAAATGAGCCAGCTAATAGCAAAAATATTCCTGTGATGGCTGGTGCTAACAAAGATGAGCTATCTTTATGGTTAGGGGCAAATCGATATTTTGTTAAAGCATCCTTTCCACTCACAAAACTTATTCCGATCCCAAAGGTAGAATTTAAAAGAGAAGACTTATATAAGCTATGGGTCAAGACTCGTTCTCAGGGCTGGAAACTTAGAGGTGTGGATGAGCCTTTAATGGGGCTGGAGAATGCGGGGTATCAATCTTTATATTCCTATAGATTTGATTGGGATGATCAAAAGAACTCTTACTTTGCTGACTTTCCATCTTTAGTAGGCGCTGCTCATGGTTACGAAATCTCATTTATTACTGGAGATTTTAAATTTGGTCCTATCGGCAGATTTGTTTATCCGAAAGGAGACCTAAGAAATCAAATGCAATCGACCATGATGAATGCATGGGCATCCTTTGCTAGGTCTGGAGCTCCAGATACCGGAAAGAATATCCCATGGAAAAAATTTAAGAGTGAAAAAAGATACTTTATGAAATTGGATAATAATAACGCCTTAAGCATGGAGCAAGACATGCTCTCTATGGAAGATCTTTTAAATAGCATTCAACTATCAGCGGTTGGAAGCTTACTTGAAAAATGTTTGTTGGTGCGAGAAACCATAGAAAACATTGGAGATCCTCTTGAGGATGTATATGCTAAATGGAATAAAGGGGCATGTGCCAAGTTTGATATTAATGCTGAAAGAAAAAAAATTGAGGATCAATTGATTGCCCAATATGGATCAGTGTCAGTTTATGGTGATTAATCTCAGAGTTTTAAGTGTATTTTGTTCTTTAGTATTTTTAGCAGGGTGCGGTTCAGATGTTCCGCCTGGTAACATCGAAGGTGCCCCTAGATCTAGTGATTCGATCTATCAGCAGGATGCAAGATTTTTTGAAACGAAGGATAATTTGCTGCAAGATTCTGCTAGCGACACATCTCAAATTCTTTTTGGAGACCTACATGTTCACACCACATATTCTATCGATGCATATACATTAGAATTACCCATGATGGGCTTGCAAGGCATTCATGACAGTGCGATGGCCTGTGATTTTGCAAGATATTGTGCAAATTTAGATTTTTTTAGCTTTAATGATCATGCTGAAAGCTTGACTCCTGATCATTGGCGAGAACAGAAAGAGATCGTTCAGCAATGCAATGTATCCAATGATGACCCTCTGACCAATGATTTGGTTGTTTTTCCTGGATGGGAATGGACTCAGATTGGAACTACGCCAGAAAATCATTGGGGGCATAGAAATGTTATTTTTAAGGATATTCAGGATCTTCCCGCAAGACCTATCGGCTCCAGGACCCCTAATTCCGGGCTCGGAGTTTTTGATACCACTCAGCAAGCAGTCAAAGCTCGATGGATCGATCCATTAAACTTTAAAAGGTATTCTGATTTAAATTGGTTGCTTGAAACTGTTCGCAGTCTACCTTTTTGTGAAGATGGCATTGATTCTACTGCTCTGCCATCAGACTGCTATGAGTATGCAAAAACCCCGAATGAGCTATTTACAAAACTAGATGAATGGGGCTCAGATCCTATTGTTATCCCTCATGGCCAGTCTTGGGGGTTCCATGTGCCAAATGGCACCTCATGGGATAATCGCTTGAATGACCAGGGTCATGATCCTGGCAAGCAAGTTCTTTTGGAGATCATGTCTGGTCATGGCAATAGCGAGGAATTTAGAGAAAT
>DKMG01000043.1 GCA_002469975.1 Proteobacteria bacterium UBA7420 | reverse complement strand
CCATACTTTTTAAAAGGTCCTGATTTGCTAGGTTTTTGAACCAATGAATAGATTTCTTGTGTATCCATTTCAAATATCTCCTCAGGTTCAAAACTTAAATCAAAAAACATCAAGTCATTGGGTGCTTTATTGCCGCAAGGAACAACGGGGTATTTAAAAATTTCACGCCTAAAGACTTCACCGAGACCAAGGAAACCTGGTTGCTGCACCGCAGATTGAACGCCGGATTTTGTTGAAATGCTTAAAAAGAAATCAATTAATTCAGGCTTTTTAGCATTGATCTTCTCTAATAGACTGATCATTAATTTGCAGTCTGCTATTGCATCATGCGCGTCACCTATCTCTATGCCATTAGCCTCAGCAATGTCTGCTTGTTTTAAACTAATCCCTGGACCACCATTAAATAAAGGAATATTCAGTACATCAGGTGAGAATGCTGCAACATTATTCATCATCAATAAAATATCTAACCGTCCGTTACCATTTGTATTGGTGAGATACGACTCAAATAAATTCCAATAAAACTGCCTACGCACCAGCTCTTCATCATATGCCATACCATTAAATGTTATGAAGGTTGCCGGCTCATCAATGGTCCACTGACGCCATTGCCTATTAAGATCTCTCATGAGCTCGTAATGTGAGACATTTGAATGAAAGAGATTAGTTTTCTTGTTGGTGACCATGGCCATAGGGTGAGGAATAGCCCAAGGCAATGGAGCACATCCTAAATTTTGTTCATTTAGGATTTCTAAATTGCGGTCCGTTTGAATAGAACCGCATTGAAGAATTTGCGCAAAATCTTTTAAAAGGCCTGTGGTTTCAGTGTCATAAAAAATTAAATTAGAGCTAATACCCACTAGCTAGGATATTTTCCAAGCTCATGTCTTGCCACTGCTCTTCTGTGAACCTCATCCGGGCCATCTGCCAATCTTAAGGTTCTCATCCCGGCATAGAATCTTGCTAATGGGAATACCTGGGAGACACCAGCCCCACCATGCATCTGAATGGCGCGATCAATAACATCACAAACAATATTAGGAACAACGACTTTAATTTGTGCAATCTCGCTTGCAGCGACTTTATTGCCCACAGTATCCATCATATGTGCTGCTTGAAGCGTGAGCAGTCTTGCCATATTTAATTCTATTCTGGAGTTTGCGATAATATCCATGTTGCCGCCGAGTTGAGAGAGAGGCTTACCGAAGGCCACTCTGCTTTGAGATCTTTCACACATCATTTGCAAGGATCTCTCACCTAAGCCAACGGCTCTCATGCAATGATGAATTCTTCCTGGTCCAAGACGACCTTGGGCGATTTCAAAACCACGGCCTTCTCCAAGAATCATGTTACTTTTTGGAACCCGTACATTGGTAAATTTAAGATGCGCATGGCCATGAGGGGCATCATCCCAACCAAACACTTCCATCATTTTTCTGGTTTCAATTCCCTCAGCATCTGTGGGAACAAGAATTTGAGAATGTCTCTTATGTCTTGGAGAATCTGGATCTTGATCGGTAACACACATAAAGATAATGACTTTGCATCTTGGGTCCCCTGCTCCTGAAGTCCACCACTTCTCGCCATTAATTACATACTCATCGCCATCCAAGACCGCTGTTGCAGCCATGTTAGTTGCATCAGAAGACGCTACTCCCGGCTCTGTCATTCCAAAGGCTGACCTAATCTCTCCAGCAAGCAAAGGCTTGAGCCATTGCTCTTTTTGCTCTTCGGTGCCATATCTCTCTAATACCTCCATATTTCCTGTATCAGGGGCTGAGCAATTAAAAACTTCTGAAGAAATACCAACCGCACCCATTTTCTCGGCTAAATGCGCATATTCAAAATTTGAAAGTCCCGTGCCAAAATCACCCTCATATCCAGGCAGAAAGAAATTCCATAGCCCCTCAGCCTTAGCCTTGGCCTTCATCTCTTCCATAATTGGAGGAACGCACCATCTACCACCTTCTTCCATTTGCTCCTGATACAACGATTCATTTGGACGAATTTCAGTATCGATAAAGTTAGAGACTCTCTCTAAAAATGCTTGGGTTTCAGGTTTAAGGTCTTTCATGATTTCTCCTATTATTAAAAAATATTATCTGATACTATAAGTTTTGTGAATATTATGTTTAAATTCTATTTTTACTTAGATCTTACATGATAGCCGCTCAAGATACTCAAATCTATAGGATAGAAAAAATATGAAAATAAGTTCATTTGATTTAAATTTATTTGTGATTATGAACTCTATATACACAGAGGGTAGCCTTACCAAAGCTGCTGAAGTTGTAGGAATTACACAGCCAGCTGTATCCAATGCTTTGTCTCGATTAAGAGACAAGTTTGATGATGAGCTATTTGTTAGAACCGGCAGTGGCATGATCCCAACGCAAAAAACTGAGAATATTATCAAGGATATTCAGAGCGCTCTAAAGCTCATGCAAAAGAGTGTTAATGAGCCAGATGAATTTGATCCATCTATCAGCGAGAGAACTTTTCGCATCTCCTTGGGTGATATAAATGAAGGGCGAATTCTAGCAAAGCTAATGGAAAAAATTTCTACAGTTGCTCCAAATGTTAGAGTTGAAAGCTTTTATTCTGCAAGAGATGATGTTCCTCATGCATTGGCTACCAATGAGCTGAGCTTTGCCGTTGATCCCTTTATCCCTAATGCAAAAGATACCAAGGCAATGAAGGTATTTTCAGATCACTTTGTGATTGCCCATAGGGCAAGCCATCCTGTGACTAAGCTTGAAAAGCCGACTCTTGAAGAATTGTTAGAGCTCAAATTTATTAATATCTCTAATAGAAAAAGAGGAGCTTCAGTTGTGGAATTAGAGCTTCAAAAGATGCAGCTGAAACCAAAGATTGCATTGAGATCTCAACATTTTCTTGTCACCCCTGAGATTGTAAGATCTTCAGACTTGGTGTTGCTTTGCGCTAAATCTTTTGCAACAAAACATGGGTTGAGCTCTATTGAGCTGCCCTTTAAAGTGCCGCCACTTGAGCAATATCTAATCTGGCATTCAAGCGATGACACGGATGGATCTCATATGTGGATGAGAGGCCTTATTGCTGAAGCCTTTAAGGAGATTGGGCTTAACTAAGTTTTTATTGCTTTCCCGCAATATTGAAATGTCGCAACTTTTGGTCCCTTAATATACTTCTTGCTTAGCTGCTCAAAAGAGAATCCAGAAGAGCTAATTAACTCCTCTATATTTCGATTTAAATGACACCCCCCACCTATCTTCTTCCATGCAGGGGTCAGACGATTCTGCCATTTTTGGATGCCTGGCTCAGGAGCCAAACCATGCTCCATAAATAATAAAGAGCCTTGAGGCTTAAGAAGTCTATGCGCTTCTGCTAAGGCCTTCAAAGGATTGGGGATGGTGCACAAGCTATAACCAATCACCACACAATCGAACGACAACGATTCCAAGTCTAGGGCTTCAGCGCTTGATTCTATAAAGGATATTTTTGAATTGTATTTAGGTGCTCTTGACTTGGCTATTGCAACAGAAGAGATAGCTGGATCCACTCCAATAATCTCCTCCACTTTCTCAAAATTATAATAATCAAAATTTAGCCCTGAACCTATGCCCATTTCTAGAATTTTTCCATAAGCTAAAGGAACAATTTGAGATCTTTTATTTTGAAATCCTTGCAAGCCACAACAAAAATCTAGTAATTTTGGGAGAACATATGTCTCATATAGGCTCATGATTGACTCAGATCATGACCTGCAGTTCCAACTAAACCTCCATCTGAAGGTATGACGGCACCAACGGTATAGGCACCAGCTCTAGAGCATAAAAAGATAACAAGTCCCGCCATGTCTTCAGGAGAACCTATTCTCTTTCTTGGATTTCTTGACTCTATTAGTGAATAATCATGATTTACGGCAGCACCAAGCATCATAGATTCGTAGGGACCAGGCGCAATAGCATTAACAAGAATATTTTCTCCAACTAATCTTTTGGCCTGTACGCGCGTTAAATGATGGACTGCGGCCTTTGAAGTTCCATAGGCATAACTCTCTAGTGCAGGCACATTCAACCCATCAATTGAGCCTATATTTATAACCCTTGAAGGGTCTTCTTGTGAAGCCTTCTGACTGAGCATGGGAGTTAGTTTTTGCGTTAAATAAAATATGCTTTTAACATTTAAGTCCATGACCTTATCCCATCCTTTTTCAGAGTATTCAGCGTAAGGTTCTCCCCAAGAAGCTCCTGCGTTATTGATTAAAAAATCAACATGCTCTTCTTTAGATTGCATAAACTGAACAAATTCTTCCATGCCCTCCATGGTACTTAGGTCACATGGAACAGGAATGCATTCTGCGTCATACATTTCAGATAGCTCTCGAGCTTTTTCTATAAGCGCAGCTTCTTTTCTGGCTGTGATATAAATTTTCACTCCATTCGCTAGAAATCCTGCGGCTATCATTTCGCCAATTCCTCTAGAGCCTCCGGTTACTATTGCTACCTTTCCTGAGACATTAAAAAGTTCTGTAATTTTCATGCTGATCCTTATCAAGTGAGTTAAATACTTATGTTCTCTTGAAATCATTATGAATTCAATAACATTAGCCTTAAAATACTTTCATGGAACTGGGCACGAATATTACTTTACTACTTGCAGGTATTGCTATTCTTGTCTGGGGTGCAAATAAATTTGTTGACCATGCCTCTGTGCTAGCTAAAAACTTAGGAATTAGTGATCTCATTATCGGATTAACTTTAATAGCCTTTGGCACCTCTGCGCCTGAAATATTTGTTGGTATTTCTGGTGTTTTAAATGGGAATGAAGATATCGCTCTTGGAACTGCTATAGGTTCTAACATATCAAATATTGCCCTGATTTTTGGAGTTTCTTGCTTGTACTTTCGCGCCGCATCGCAAACACAACTGTGGAATTTTTTTCCTTTTGGGCTTTCGATGATATTGCTGGGCTTGACGCTAGTCGATGGCTCTATATCCATAGATGAGAGCCTTGGTTTCGTGGGTGTGTTGATGTTATTTATGTTTGTGTTAATAAAAACAGAGACTCTTGCAGAGGAAGAGGTCTCAGATTCATCTGAGATAAGAAAAAGTCTTTTGCTTTCTATGGTTGGCCTTTTTGGTTTAATTGCTGGAGCTAATATTGCCATTATTCATGCAGAGAACACTGCCTTGTTGCTAGGGATTCCAGAGCTGATTGTGGGGCTTACTATTATTGCGCTTGGAACCAGCTTACCTGAATTAGCTGCTACCCTTGCCGCCTTGAAAAAAGGCAAACATCAAATGGTGGTTGGAAATATTATTGGATCGAATGTTTTTAACTTAGTTTTTGTCATCCCTATTATTGGATTTTTTGGATCTGTTCAACTCAGCCCAGTGGTTTTGCAGAGAGATTTTTTTATTCTTGCAGCTTTAAGCGCTGTCTTTATTTTATTAGCCGTTGCTCTGGCAAGACTTCAATTCAGACGAGTAATTTTTATGACTGCTGGAGTCGTTTTAATCAGCGGTTACATGTTCTACATGGGCATTCTTTCTGGGGTTGTATAGGTATTTCATATACAAGAAAAAGGCTAACGAAAATACAAAAGTTACTACCTCAAAAATAAAGAAGGTGTTGTAGAAAGTTGGGGTTGATGGAATTAAAGCAAATAAGTATCTTCCTAAGGCAATACTAAAGGTTAAAAAAGCCAATAATGTTAGAGCAAAAGTTGCAATGCCTCTGCTAAACAAACCTAGTAAGCAGAGCAACCCAAGAATCATATTGATGCCACCATACAAACCAGCGACTTCAGAATATCCAATTTCACTAGTAACTTTTAAACCAACAGCGTCCATGAATGACGGGATTTCACTTAGATTTATGGCATCTTTGACAGGATCAATAATTGCCCATGCTCCAATACCAAAATACAAAACTGCATAAACTAACAAAAATATTCTAATTATCCAGATCATGTTGCACCTTAAAAAATTTGATTTTTTCTTTCATTGTGAGCCCTTCTTGTTACAAAAGAAATACATAAAATAACAAGGAATATTATAGTTGTATCTTGTGAGAAAGGCAGAAATGTGACGAACCCAACTATATGGGTGAGAAGCAAGGAAATGCTTGTAACATGGAGCGGCCAGATTGTTGATGTAGGGCTTTTACCTGAAAGATATCTACCTGTAAAATAAATAAATGTTAAAAAAAATGCTGGTATTAGGACCCTGGCTCGATATTCATCCATCTGATCTTGGCTGAATTCACTGGCAAGAAATGCAATGGGAAATTGATCATAAAAGAATAAAGATATGATTGCTCTCATTGCTAAATAGAATGCAGTGAGGGTTAAGAAATACTTTATAAGTTTGCTCATAACCTCATTAGGATACACTTAAAATAGATAACATAAAAAAATTCAATTTTTAATAGTCAAAATAGACATGAGCATCAACTTGAAATCAACAGAATTACTCCTGAGCCCTCACCCAGAACCTTATTGCAATATTGTGATTAGCTTAGAAGAGTTAAAGCAATTTATTAATTCGACGATTAATCTTGGCAAACAGCCAATTATCATTTTTGGAGCTAATTGGTGCCCAGATGCAAGGCTTTTAGAGGGAACACTTCAACTGCCTACAATTAAAAAATACCTCGAAGAAAGATGCAGTCTTTTAAATATTGATGTTGGAAGATTTGAGAGAAATACTGAGTTACTGCAATGGTTTGAGCCCACAATAGTAGATGGCATACCTAGGGTTTTTATTTTAGATCTCCATGGGAATGCACTCAACCTAAAGTCCAACGATAGGATGAGGACTGCTAGAGAGCAATCTTCGCAGGAAATATTTAATTATTTTCAGGAGTATCTTTGACTGACCTAATTAATATCGAAAGTGCTTAATCTTATCTCTGCTTTGGCCTATATCAGTCATGGCCTGGATGCCAATCTCGAGATGTTGATCGGCCCATTTAGATGTCACGGCTTTATCTGAAGCCTCTGTTTTAACTCCATCTGGAGTCACTGGAACATCCGACACTAGTAATAAAGCGCCTCTGGGAATTTCATTATAATGTCCAACGATAAAGATAGTAGCAACCTCCATATCAATACCGATGGCTGTTGTTTTCTTTAATTTCTTTAAAAAACTTTTATCATGCTCCCACACTCTCCTGTTGGTGGTATATATGACGCCGGTTCTGTAATCAGTCCCGGCATCTAGAATCTTATCAGAGACAAATTTGTGAAGCTTGAATGAAGGTAGGGCTGGCACTTCTGGAGGGAAGTAATCATTAGAAGTTCCATCACCTCTAATGGCAGCAATAGGTAAAATAAGGTTCCCAATTTCTGAGGTTTCTTTCAGTCCCCCACATTTACCAAGAAATAAAACTCCCTTAGGTTTTCTTGCAACCAGCAAGTCCATAATCGTTGCTGCATTAGGTGAGCCAATACCAAAATTAATAATGCTAAGCCCTTCGGAATTAGTGCAAGAAGACATAGGTTTATTCTCGCCCTGAATATCGCAATTAAATCTGGTTGAAAACTGCTCAACGTAGTTCTGAAAATTAGTCAGAAGAATGTAGTCTCCAAAGTCATCTACAGGCATGCCTGTGTATCTTGGAAGCCAATCTTTAGCTATATCGTATTTATTATCCATGCCGCATTATAGACTATTGATGGCTAGAATATTGATTACTGCTCAGCTGCTGTAGCAACGCCTGTTAAAACTGCCTGAGACTTAATGTATTCATGGATTTGCATGCCTTGTTCAACGGTCAAAACATCCTTAAATGAGGCCATGCCGCTGCCATGAATACCGCCAAGCACGCTGCCTAGAAATGCAGCATTACCTTGGGTGTCTAGCATCCGAAGATCTGGAATGACGCCGCCACCAATAGCGCCTGTGCCATGGCAAAATTGACAATGCTCATGATATTCATATTCTCCCTTTGCTAGGGTGAGTGAATCAGGGTTCAGATCCACAATTGTGGGGTTTAATTGTGTGATTGTGGCAACAGGCTTTTCAAGCTCTTGACCATCAAGTTTAAACACCATCATCCTACCATCTCTCTCAGGATTCTTATTTGCAGCCTCAAGACCTCCCATAAGAGCATAAGCACCTCCATAGCCAACTTGGACGCCTATAAACTGCTCTCCATCAATTTTATAGCTTATTGGGGGTGCAACTATGCCTTGACCTGTATCCACGCTCCATAAAAGCTCACCGCTATCAGCTGCATATGCAACAAATCTCCCATCTGATGTTCCCTGAAAAACTAAATTTCCGTTAGTGGATAGAACTCCTCCGCTCCACGGCCTCTTATATTGGGCTCTCCAAACTTCTTTTTGAGTTTTTGGATCCCATGCCAACAAGTAACCAACAGTTGCAGAGTCCACCATGGCTAATTCATTGGGATCTTTAGGCAAATAGGTCATCTCCATTTGCTGAGCAGTATTCCAGGTTTTAGGGTTATATTCATAATCAGTATCTGTAGAGTATACAAACAAGGTCTCTTGAGCAGGAATGTATACCAAGCCTGTTTTAGGGCTATATGACATAGGCTGCCAATTATGACCACCAAGAGGCCCTGGGGTTGTTAGAGCTGGTTGTAATTGATGATTGCCGCTTGCTAACTCAACAGGCCTGCCGGTTTCTGGATCAACATGAGATGCCCAGTTCATGGGCACGTAGTTTTTCGCAGAAATAAACTCTCCGCTAACTCTATCAATGACATAGAAAAATCCATTTTTGGGAGCCTGCATCAGCACTTTCCTAGTCTCTCCTTCAATCTCAAGATCAGCTAAAATCATGTGCTGAGTGGCTGTGTAATCCCAAGAGTCACCAGGGGTTGTTTGATAGTGCCAAACATACTCACCATTATCTGGATTGATAGCAACAATCGAAGATAGGTAAAGATTATCTCCACCTCCAGGACTGCGTTCGTAACGATTCCACGGAGAACCATTGCCGGTTCCAATATAGAGTAAATTTAAATCTGGATCATAGGCCATGGAATCCCAAACAGTTCCACCACCGCCAATTTCCCACCATTTCCCACCAGACCAGGTCTCCGCTGCTTTAGCTAAAGCCTCTGACTCAAAAGGTTGGTCAGGGTTTCCAGGAACTGTAAAAAATCTCCATAACATAGAACCATCGTTGACATCATAAGCAGAGATATAGCCTCGAACTCCAAATTCAGCGCCACCGTTACCTATAATTACTTTCCCATCAATGATCCTAGGAGCTCCAGTAATCGTATAAGGTTTCGATTTATCAATGGTCAAAATATCCCAATTCACCGCACCGGAGGATTTATCTAAAGAAATTAACCGCCCATCGATCGTGGCAAAAATCACTTGCTCTCCCCATACAGCTACCCCGCGATTAACGACATCACAGCAAGCATTTCTAGCCCAATCTTTATCTGCCTTGGGATCAAAAGACCATATTTCCTCTCCAGTTTTGGAATCCAATGCAAACACCACACTCCATGGCGCTGAAATAAACATCATGCCATCCACCACAATAGGAGTAGTCTCATGCCCTCGATTAGTTCCTGTTTCAAATGACCAAGCCAGCCCAAGACTATCAACATTTAAATCATTAATTTCTGTTAAGGGACTAAAACGAGACTCGTCATAAGTCCTGCCATGTAATAACCAGCTTTCAGACTCAGACTCTGCACCGATTGCTCTAGAGGAATAGTCATCATTTTGGGAGCAGCCCGCTGTCAAAATGCAGAAGGTTATAAATAACAATTGTGTAGTTTTCATCTAACTAATATATCAAAAAGACATAGCTAAACCAGCTTTAAATAATTATATTTAAGTAGTGGTAGGGATGGAGGGAGTCGAACCCCCACGCCTTGCGGCACTTGGTTCTAAGCCAAGCATGTCTACCAGTTCCATCACATCCCCAGAAGAAAAAGAATTATATTACAGAATCAGTAAATATTAAGAAATTTTATTGATGTTAAGTCTCTTAGAAATAAGGGATTTCATTTTTTCTTTTTTTATGGGCCATCAGCAACACTGTCATAAGAAATATTTCTCCAAGCAGGACAAATAACCCAAAGAGGTTAAAGCCTTCGTAGAAAAAGCCAACTAATCTGCCAAAAGCAATGCACCCCATAATACAAGCAATCATGACTGCAATTGAAATTGCATTATAGGAATAAACAAATCTAGTTAAAAGATAGGCATAAGCAATAAAAGATCCAGCAAATAATGATCTAAATTCTGATGCTGTTTCTGGGTTTGTGGCCACGACTGGAATAAAACCTAAATCAGATAAGTCAGGCTTAAACATTACGTAACACCCAATAACAAATAGGCATGCAGCTGAGGATAAAATAGAAAATTTAATCATTGTTAAAGAACCCCCAAAACAAATAATGCCAAGAAAAATGCAACTACTCCCATAGCCAACCAGAAATAAAGTTCTTTAGCGTTACCAAACCTATAGGCGTTGATTGCAAGTCCCCAGCAATACAAGGGCGCTAGAGTAATAATGATAGAGCTTATCAAAATAGCGATGGGGATGAATGCTAAAACCAAAAATAACTGAAGTGCCAATTTATTCATAATGATAGGGGAACATATTTATTAATGACCTGTCAAACTTCCCTTTAAATCCTTTAAATATTTTCAAGCCAGATTGGAGAAGTCCAAGCTCTTTCTTGAATAAATCTTGAAGGAGATAATTCGGTCTCTGACTCACAGTATTCAGAGTTTTTTAAGCAAAGATTATGGGACCAGCGGCATGACTGGTTAGCGATCACTCGAACATAGTAATATGCATTTTCAGTATTATCAAAATTAGGATCATCCCAGACAGTGCACATTTTTTTTTGTCCCTTGCCCACAATTTCACAAGTATTTTTATCTAGCTGAGCTGGGGAGTTAGTAACCTCTACATCATGAACAGAAGTAACCAACTTGCCATCTCTTACAACTCCCTTGATAACTTGTAATTTTTCTATGAATTGATCCGGAAGATTGGCATCTGCTTGAGATGAAATAAAGAGCCTCGCTTGATTTAAGGATTGTGACTTTAAAGTCCCTCCCATCGGGGTAGCGTTCTCATAGGCATAGGAAATGGCTTTAGAATTTTGACAGAGATTCTCCTCTAGATCGTCTCCCAGAAAGAAACGAACAATAAAACGCGGACCCGAAGTTCCATAAACCTCTTTTCTTTGAAATGCATCAAAAATTGAGCTTCTTGAATTCTCTTCCGCCCATGCTACAGCCAAGCCCCCAGGGTTAAACTCAATATCATCTGGCAGACCTTTTGGAATAGACGAGCGAAAGGATTTACCAGCACCTCCATGGCCCTGGAAATTATTTTCATCCACTGCTCCTGGGGTTCCAAGATGAGTGTCAGTGCTGGCTATCACACCAAATTTTAAAGGATTCACCAATGCATTCTCTTGAAACAATAAGCCCTCCCCCAAAGACTCTCTGATAAAACTAGCATCAGGCGACCTAGAGAAATCTTTTTGAAATTTTGATCTAAAGTCTTTGTATGGAAGTTGCTCAAATGCGCACAAGGGATCACTCGGACTAATATTGCATTCTGAACTTCCTTTATGCTGAAAAATTTCAACTAAAGGTTCTTTTTGGCTCTGAATAAATAGCTCCTCTTGATCTGGTTTTTCAAACATGTAGCCATTACTAAGATTAGAATTATGAGGAATTACAACGTAGTCACAATCATCATGACAGTTTTGATCCAATTGACTCCATAGAGCTTTCCTAGAGGGGGCTTCATAAAAACTTATAGGGTTTGCGGGAACATTTGAATTATTAAAAATAATGTTTCGATGCAGGTTATTGCCGGAGTATGCAGCACCAGTCCACTCATAGCCAACAAACGATGAAAAGCTACAATCACTAGAACGATCGTAATGAGACTCAGCTGCTGCAATAGTTTCATGCCATGGGTTTTGAGCAGCATCAAGACATAATTCTCGATCTTCACCACACACTGATGCTGCACCTCTAACACTCGCTTTGGCGTTTAGGTAGAAATAGGAGAGTTTGGGAAAGGTTCTGTAAACTCGACAATGAAAGCTTTTGTATGTTGGTGAATTGATGTCACTACACATTCTCACCTCACCAAGCAGCTCAGCGTGATCAGTGACCGCAGCAAAATCTAAAGGCTGCTTGAGTTTGGAGATTCTCTTGCTGGTTCCATCCTCTGCATAAGGCTGAAGATACAATGATTGGCCTTTAGCAAAGCGATAAGCGTCATCAGGGGTGTTGAGAGTGCCCTGGGTATTTGCATCAAGAGAGAGTGCTGTATGAACGTGAAGATCTCCAAACAAAGGCATTCTATTTTGCACGTGAACCTGACAAGGCTCTCTTGTTTCATTGACATAGGATTGACTGTCAGCACCATCAATAGCATTGCTAAACATGACAAGATAGATGGCAAGATAAACTAGGTGCATTTAAGGTCTCTCCAAAAAAAAACGGCAACCTAGATTGCCGTTTAATATTAATTACTAATTACTTAGAATCTATAGACTAACTGAGCTCCTAACTGTCTACCCATATTGGTATTAGCAGCATAGAACTTAGAAGGTAGACTTCCACCTCCAGGCAAATGATAGTCTGAGTAATAAGATTGGATGTGTGAAATATCCACATCATCCAGCATATTTTTTACAAAGAAACTTGCATCCCAAACATCATCAGCTGATCTCCAGCCCACAATAATGTTGGCTAGTATCAGAGAACTAATTTTAAGGTCAGGGTTGATAGCACTTGTTCTTTCGTCTCTCCAGCTAATGTTATATCTAGTGTATCTCTCACCACCCCATGAGGCAGCGACACTATGATCAAGATAGAATGTTAAAGATGATTCTGCTGCATCGCCAACAGGTTCACCACTAACGTCTCTTGTAGCAGCTGACATTCCTGCATAGGAAGGATCATTAGCATAACCAATCGAACCTGCAGCAAACTCTGAGTCAGTAGAAGTGTAGCTTCCACCAAGAGTTAGATCAGCATTAACTACGTAAGCGTATTCTAAGTCTAGACCTGAGATAGAAGCATCATTATTATTAAAGATTCCACCTTGGACCTGCTGAATAACGCCTGGACCAGCTGCAGTATATGTTCTCGCGCTAACGTTATCCCACTTAGTTTGATAGCCTGTAAAGGAATAATCATAGTAAGCAGCATTAATTCTGAGTCTTCCATCCATAAATTCACCCTTCATGCCAATCTCTGTCATGTCGCTTTCTTCTTCTTCAAAGGTAATCAAAGAAGGGTTAATAGCAACAGGAGAAATAGTCGCACCGGGGCTTCTAAAGCCACTCTCAGTAGAAACATAAAGCATCACATCGTCATTAAAGTAGTGTCCAATCTTAAAGCTACCAGTGGTAGATTCATTATTAGAATTTTGAAGATTCGCTGGGATTCTTGGAATTGTCATTCCACCACCATCGGCCTGTGTAACCAAAGCAGTTAATGGTAAGTACAAGTTTTGAGCTCTATACCCAATAATCTCTTGCTCACGAACACCAACTTGAATAAATGTTTTGTCTGATAGGTTGTACTTAAAGTTTGCAAACCATGCTTCAGTTTTATTATCCAATGGAATGCCCATACAGGTTATGACATTTGGTTTGGCTGCAAATAAACCTGGATTAGCTCTCTCAGCTAAGCAGGCTTGGTTAGGTGTTTTATAGTCAAATCCCACTATCGGTTTGAAAAGTCCAGGATGAACTTCGTACCTATCCATTGAGACATCTAAATCTGCGTTGGTGTAGGTCTGTGAATCTCTTGAGAAGAAACCAATTGTATATTCAAGCTTGTCGCTGTCTTGGTTTGACAGTCGCATCTCAATTGTTTCAATACCTGTATTAGTTCTAACTTCTTGTGGGTAACCGTATGAGTATGCTCCTGCATAGTCTCGATCAATCAAACCCATTGAGTCACTTTGAGAATCTGAAAACCTTAAGGCTAGCGCATGACTTCCCATGTCGTAATCAATCATAAGATTATGAACCTCAGCTGAAGTATTCTGTCTCGGGTTGTGATATTGCAATGCAACTCCAGCATCACCTTTTAAACCGCCAGCAGGAATATCTGACCAAGTGGGCTGATGAACAAATGCTAGCTGAGCAGCTGCAGCTGGTCCTGCTAATGCAGCGACCGTAGAAACCCAAGCATTGGCAGCACCATCAATTCCCACCGTAACAGGAGGGAAGTATGGATTTGAAGCTCCCGCAACAAATTTAAATGCATCAAAGGAAAATGTACCTGGCTCCCCTGCAACAGGTTGAGGGTATACAGAGTTTGTTTCCATGTTTTGGTATTTAAATCTTACGCTTAAGTTATCTGTTGGTTCCCATGAAAGACTGATACGACCAGAGTCATATCTGTTTTCCTGGTCCACACCAGTTCTAATGTTTTTAACCTCTTGACCATCGTTATTATTTCTAACGCCCGCAAATCTCAAAGACATGGTGTCTGAAAGTTTAAAGTCGCTAGCAGCCTCAATAATCGAGGTCATATTATCCGCCCATGTTGTTTTAACATAGCCATTTCTCTCGTCACTGCCAACCTGAGCTGATCGTGTATATATCTGAAGTGCGCCACCTGTGCTAACCACTCCCTGAAGTGTGCCTTGAGCACCTTTTAGAATTTCTACACGCTCTGTGTCATACAACTGTAGAAATATCTCGCCTGTTCTAAGAGGCACATCGTCTAAGTAGCCTTGAATGGGCTGATCATTTCCACCATCTGGATCAAGTTTTTGACCTCTAATAATAATGGTTGCACGCCTAGGATCAATTTGAGTAAACTCAACTCCAGAGACAACCTGAGCTAGCTCACTGAGATCTCGAATTTGGTAATTATCCAGTGCGCTACCAGAGACTGCATTTACAGTTTGTGCAATATCTTGAACGTTTTCTTCTTTCTTGGTTGCCGTAACAACAACTTCCTCTAAAACTAAACCTGCTTCTTGTGCAAAAGCAACATTAGGTATCGCAACAAAAGTTGCAATGGTTAATACACTTAATAATCTCTTCATGATGGTTCCCCCCATAATTTGAAGAATGTTTAGCCAAAATATACCTGCTTTTTACCGAAACCCCAAACTTTTTACTTAAAAGTTAAATTTTAGATTACTCAGTGCTCTCCATCTCCAAGAGGTTCAGATTAGAAATTTGTAATTGTAGGGCCTGCATTAATTCATTATTTTGCTTCCTATAGGAATCAAAAGCTTGAACTGTTTCCTCTAACATCAAAAGATTATTACTAAGCTCTCCAAGCTTGCGTGTTGAAGCATCGTTGTTTTCATTGATCTGATTCAGACTCAGAGCTGCCTTTTCGAGACCAGATAATTGAATGCGAAATTTTTCTATATTTTTTTGATCGTTGGTCTGAGTTATAGCTATCTCCTTTAGAAGAGATGATTGTTTTGATACGTCCTTTGTTAAGGCTTGAATGTTAACTTTATTTCTTTTGTTACTTAAATCCCAAAGCTTTCTAATCTCCTTGTCTAAAAATTGCAGCTGAGTATTTATATCACTTAAAAATTCAGTAGAAGTGGAATCAGCAAGCTGCAATTGCTCTTCAAGAATGGCAAGCCTGGACTCCACCAACTTATCAGTACTAGAGGATGCGCGGGAAAGCTCGCTCACCCAAAGCGATAAAGCCAGGATGCCGCAGAGCAATAAAACAAAAACTACTCCCAGAAATAATCCACTGGCATTTTTATTTGCTCTGGCTTGATTGTCTTGATCTGCTGATATTTTTATGGCCATGTTGTGAAGTGCTTAGCTTATTAAATTGTAAGTAATAATATGTTTTAATATAGGCTAGATTATAAGATGTAACTTTAAACTATTTAAAAAATATTATGAATTTAGATTTCTCAGACGATCAAAAATACCTACAAGAAGAAGCAAGAAAGTTTTTCGATAAAGAGGGTGGTTTGAGTAATGCTCGTAAAGTCATGGATGAATCCAGGGATGCAGACCATGAGTTGTGGAAGAAAATAGTTGAGCTGGGGTGGACTGCGATAAGAATTCCAGAGACTTATGATGGCCTAGGGCTTGGTCATTTAGAGCTATGCGTTATTGCAGAAGAGCTCGGGCGATCCTTGGCACCTGTCCCCTTCTCTTCCTCGGTTTACTTTTTTACTGAAGCGATTATTAAATATGGTTCGGAGACAACTAAAGCAGACCTTCTTCCAAAACTAGTTAATGGTGACGTGGTGGGGACCTATGCCATTGCTGAAGCATCTCAGCAAGCAACAGAATCTAATCTAAAAGTAACCTCTTCTGGTGATCTTTTGAATGGAGCTAAAATTGCAGTTCCGGATGCGGAAATAGCATCTCATATCATTGTAGTTGCAACATCAAACCAAGGCACTGAACTGAGGCTTGTAAATTTAAATGATCCATCTGTCACAGTGACATCGCAAAAAAATATTGATACTTCCAAAGCCTTCTTTAAAGTAGAGTTTCATGACACTCCTTCTCAACTTCTTGGTCAGTCAGGGCATGGCTGGGAATATATTCAACATCTGTTGGACCAAGCAGCTGTTTTATTCGCATTTGAACAAGTAGGTGGCTCACAAGCTGCCTTGGACATGGCTAAGTCGTATTCACTAGAAAGGTTTGCTTTTGGAAGACAAATTGGTTCTTATCAAGCGATCAAACATAAGCTTGCTGATATGTATATCGCAATCACATTAGCGAAATCTAATTGTTACTATGGTGCATGGGCATTATCTTCAGAGTCATCTGAGCTCCCATTAGCCGCAGCGACAGCTCGAGTCAGCTCAACAAAAGCCTTTCAATTATGCTCAAAAGAGAATATTCAAACCCATGGCGGTAATGGGTATACCTGGGAATATGATTGCCACATGTTCTACAAGCGCTCTAAGGTACTTTCAGTGCTTCTGGGATCAGAGGCAACATGGAAAGAGAAGCTTGTTATTAACTTAGAAAAAACAAACACCTTAATCAAGGAGTAAATTATGGATTTTAACGACACACCCGATCAAGCAAAATTTAGAGCAACATGCAGAGAATGGTTAGAGGCGAATGCTGAACTAAAAGAAGATAAGTCAAATGGTCATGGAGAGTCTAGCCTAGAGAGTCACCTTCGGTCATCCAAGGAATGGCAAAAAAAGAAATATGATGCTGGCTGGGCCATGCTTCATTGGCCAAAAGAATTTGGTGGCAGAGAAGCTACACCCATAGAGAGAATTATTTGGGG
>DKMG01000024.1 GCA_002469975.1 Proteobacteria bacterium UBA7420 | reverse complement strand
TCCAAGGCAAGAAGCAGCCCATAGATTATAGAAGAAGTGGTGTGATCACTTTATTTATTGGTCTTGGTATCTTTCTCTTTGGAATGAGCGTTTCTGGAGGAATCGTTCCGGGTATTGGGCTATTGGTTGGTGCAATTGGCGCTGGTTCAATAGTTGCCGGGTACCTCTATCCAAACGATAGTGCTGAGCTTACCAAAGCAGTTGAAAAGTTTGAAGAGTAAAGAAAGTGGGTAACCACCATAAAAACCTTCTAAATAATCTTGGGGAACTCAGAAAATCTGTGGGTTTAACTCAACAAGAACTTTCAGAGAGTGCAGAGGTTTCAAGAAAAAGTATTAATGCGATAGAGAACGGAATTTATGTGCCTTCCACTGTTCTAGCTCTAAAGATTGCTAAAACCCTGAAGTGTTCAGTAGAAGACCTATTTAAATTACCTGAATGATATTGCTTACAATATTACCGGCTTTGAGAGCGATGCCATTAATCTCTTTTTTTCATAATAAGGGGTTATCCATTCAAATCTGGCGTTAATTCAACCCTTTCAATTTCTAAGATTACAGATTCCCATATTAACCATTCAGCTTCATTCAGGCTTGCTGCATACTCTGCAGCTCTTAGCATTGCAATGGCTTTCGCATCATCTCCATACTGGGAAATAAGATCATTGGCCATTTGTTGAATTTCTTGTGGCATTAGCATTAAATTATAGCCTTTCTATAGTGCGGTTATTACTAATATAAGCTTTGCTTTTATGCTCCAACAATCAATAATGTAATTTGAATGCACCAAGAGATTACTCAGATAGGTTGCTCTTCTTTCATTCTGCAGTTTTGCATTTACTGAAAATGGAGAAAAAGTTTTTATGCATGTTTACTGGTTTCAAGATTCAAAAATTGGTCACTTAAATCAAGTGCAGGCCTTGTTAGATGAGCTATCTAAAGAGAATGAACTAGTTATTACTAAGATACATTGCCCTGAAAGAAGTGTCTTTAATTGGTTGAAATCTTTTCTACCCAGTGCTCCGATTGAGAATCAAAAAAATAGCTTAACTCTTCTTGTTGGAGCTGGACATTCGACCTATCCACAAATCCTTAAAACTCAAAAAGCATTGAAACAAACATCCAGTCTTTTGTCGGTAGCAATTCTAAAGCCCTCATTTAACATCAATGATTTTGATCTTATATGTGCACCCGAGCATGATTATCCCTCAAGCACTAAACCTAATAATGTTTATGTATTTAAAGGCTCTCTAGCCACCACCTCTTTGATTGAGCCAACTGTCAAGAAGGCGATTATTGCGCTGGGTGGCTCGAGCAAGCATTATGATTTTGATAGCGAGCTTGTGAAGAAGCAAATAGAGTATGTTCTTACAACACATCCTCATCATCACTTCCATATCTATAACTCTCGAAGAACCCCCTTTTCACTCAATCAGGTTATAGAAGATATATCTAAAGAGTTTCAAAACTTTACCTTTAGTGATGTAGAAAGCCCTGAGGCAAAATCCTTTCAAAGAGATTTACAGACCTCTGAGCTAAAATTTGTAACGCCTGATAGCTCAAACTTAGTTTTTGAGGCTCTTTCAAGCAAAGGGAAAACTTATGTCATGCAAATTGAACGCCGTGTTCGGTCGCAAAAAACTGGTTCCACCAAAATTAGAAATGCAATCAATGCATTAGTAGCAAATCGTCAGGTTGGAACTCTCACTGTTAACTCCCCAACTGAAGGTCTCAAGGTTCATGCAATTGAGCATCCTGTGTCTGGATTAGAGCCTTTAGCGGAAGTCGAAAAAACTGCATATGTCATTCAAGGTTTAATTAATAACAAGATATGAAAGTTGCTCATTTAATTACTGGTAATGTATTTGCAGGCATCGAGCAGCATGTATTTGAGCTAGCTTTAGGCATGGATGACCAGGTTGATCATGTTATTGTGTGCGATAAATCCTTGGCAAGCTGCATGGATGGAGTCTCCACCCGCGCCATGACTATGGGCTCTAGACTGTCTCCAGTTAATGTAATAAAGCTGGGCCTCTTTTGCTGGAAAAACAAGATAGATATTTTGCATTGTCACGGCGCTAAAGCTAGCGCCATAGGCGGATGGCTCGGGCTAATCACAGGCGTAAAAATTGTAGCAACAATTCATGGCCTTAAATCTCATAACAGAGCCGTCAAATATGTAGACTCAGTTATCGGAGTCAACAAAGAGATAGTAAAAAATATGCCTAATGCCAAGGTGATTCCTAACTGGTTTAATCCATCTCACCAAGGCCTCGCATCTTCAAGAACTGGTCCTGTGATTGCAGTTGGGAGATTAGAAAAAGTGAAGGGTTTTGATTTGCTGATCAATGCATGGGTAAACATTAAAGAAGAGCTAAATATTATTGGCTCTGGGCAAGAGCTTCTACCCTTACAAGCATTAATTGAAAAGTTAGGCTTGTCGGCTCGAATAAAAATTCTTACAGATCATTCTTATGAATCCATAGAAGAGATATATAAAAGTGCGAGTGGATTGATTGTATCAAGTCTGCGTGAGGGAGGTCCTAGGGTCGTATTAGAGGCAATTAATCACAATATACCAGTACTTGGAACCAATGTTGGAATCATGCCCCAGATCATCCCTAGGGATCTATTAGCCGAGGCCGGGAATCAGATCAGTTTGACAGCTCTGCTAGAAGAAATGATTCCATTGCTGCCTCAATTGGACGTTAGCGCAATTAAAATAGCCATGCATGAGGAATATTCTCTAGACAATGCCCTTATTAAAACCAAAGAAGTCTATCTCTCTCTTTGAATAGCAGATTCGTATACTTTAATGGTTTCTTCTACCAATCTCTCTTTCGTAAAAATTGAGGGAATACTCAAAGGTGGTTCGGATTGTAATAAATACGGAATTTGATTGGCCAAAGCGTCTGTATCTCCAAAGTCAATTAACCCAAGAGGATTAATCATGCCAATAGACTCTTTAACGCCTCCCCTATTCCAACCCATCACATGAGTGCCACATGCAGCAGCCTCAATAATAGTGCGCCCAAAAGGCTCTGGCTTGGATGAAAGATTAAATACGATATCTGAAATTTTATATATGTTTGAGATATCTGCTCTTGCACCACAAAAAGTTATGGCAGATTCAAGATTATATTTTTTAACTAATGCGAGAAGAGATTGAAAATATCTCTTTTTATTTCCATTCACTGGGCCGGGAATAAGCCCATGATATTTGGCTTGATCAAGTTGGCTAAATAATTTCAGAAAGTCTTCTATGCCTTTCCATCCTGTGATTCTTCCAGGCAGGGTGAGCAGAATTTTATTGCCTGTTTGAGGAAACTCTTTATACCAAGAATCAGACCAAGATTTCGAAGGTGACGATGTATTAAATTCTTCAACATCACATCCTCTATAAATTAAGTGGACTCTAGAATGATCTACATCATAGTTGCTGAAGATATAATCTTGCACTGTTTTTGAGATAGCAATAATATCATCGGCATAAGCCATAGATTTGCTATAAAAAGGCTTGCTGTACAAGCCATGAAATGTAGAAATTATAATTGGTTTAGATGCAGATAGGCCCCTCAAAGCTAAGGCATTAATCCACGCAGGAAAGCGTGAGCGTACATGAATAATATCGGGATGAAATTCTTGGTAAATATTGCGTAGATTCTTGAATTGCTTGAGAGCTAAAAAATTCTTTTTTGCTATCGGCAAAGAGAAGTGCTTTGCTCCATGGTTTGATAATTGCTCAACAAGACCACCTCCAGCAGAAACTACAGCTGACTTATGACCTAGTTTTGTTAGATGCTCGGAAAGATCTACTGTGCCTCTTTCAACTCCTCCCAGTTTCAACTCAGGTAGCAGTTGCAAAACTCGCATGAATTACTCGTACCTTAAGGCGACTGCAGGCTCTAGTCTCGCAGCCTTTCTGGCAGGCCAAATCCCAAAAAATAGCCCTACACATGCTGAAAATGTAACAGAACCAAAGATAGCGGAGAAAGGAATGGTAAAAACCCAGTCTTGCCAAATAGCAATAAGAAAATAAATACCAGAGCCTAGGAGAACTCCTAATATTCCACCAATAATACAAAGGGTGACAGCCTCAATAATAAATTGTAGAAGAATGGCTTGATGGGTTGCTCCCAGCGCTTTGCGAAGACCAATCTCACGTGTCCTCTCTGTCACTGAAACCAGCATAATGTTCATCACCCCAATACCTCCAACCAATAAGCTGATGCCGGCAATCCCAATAATTAAAGCGGAAAAAATTGCTGTTGCTTGTTTCTGCAAGTCAGTGAATTGAGACCAATCATTGATTCTAAAATTATTTTCTTCTCCAGGACCTATGTCATGCTCCCGTCTTAAGACTCGCTCAATAGAAATCATAGCTTCCTCGGGAGAATAAGTGTTGGGAACCTCTACTCTGATCGAATCAACTCTCTGCCTTCCAAAGACTCTATCAGCAGCCGTGAGCAATGGTATGTAGATCTGCTCATCTGGATTTGACCATCCTGATGAACCTTCAGACTTCATCACTCCAATAACTTTAAAGGTAACCCCGCCCAAATCAATATCCTTCCCAACCAGTGCTTTAGAAGAAGTTTTTAATTCTGTTCCAACACTAGAGCCAATAACAGCAATTCTTTTTCTTGCCAAATCATCTCGCTCTGTAAAAAATATTCCCTGCTCAACTTCATATCCCTGAATGCTTAAATAATTTTCTCTGGCTCCAATCACTGAGATACTGATGCTCTCGTTACCAAATTTTAAAGTTTTACTGCCTCGAATTTCTGGAGCAATTCTCCATTGAATCTCTTTGTCCTTGATCAACGCATCGGCATCTTTGATGACTAGGGGTGATGTATTGACAGTTTTTGAGCCTCGGCCTCTCGATGGATAAACGGACAAGGTTCGGGCAGATAGATTAGTTATTGAGTCATCGATTGCTCTTTGAGCGCTTGATCCAATGCCAACCATAGCAATAACAGACGCCGTGCCAATAACAATTGCAATCGTAGTTAATAATGAGCGCATTAGATTAGCTCTAATGGCATCAACGGCAGTGGAAATAGATTCTTGCAGTATCATTGCTTACCCAAATCTACCTTTCACTCTTTCAGAGAACTTTTGCTGGTATTTAATCAGACCTTCACTGGGAAGAACATAAACAATTTCTTTTTGATCAATGCCACTCTTGACCTCAACATAATTTAAATCTGTTTTTCCAACTTTTACCCAAGATGGAATTGCTCCTTTGCTGGTCTTTTTTAAGACAATAAAAGTACTGAAGTTCTCTCCTGCAACTTTGTCAGTTAAAAAAATATTTAGATCTTCTTGGGTAATGCCAAGAAGAGGAGCCACAGAGACAATATCCTTGCGTGTACGTAAAGAGCCTGCTGGCAATGCTAAAGCTACCTCCTCATTTAAAATTTCTATTTCAACATCAGTGTTCATACCAATCAGCAAAAGATTATCTTTATTTTCTATATCGATTAACACTGGAAAGGTCGTGACGTTTTGATCAATTTTTGACATGGGTTCGATTTTCGACACAACGCCAGTAAATCTTTTATCTCTATAGGCTGAAACTTTAAGCGTGACTTCTTGGCCTATGCTAATTTTGCCAATATCTATTTCATCGATCAAGGCTCTGACTCTAACTTTATTGAGATCAGCCATTTCCATCAGCAACGTTCCTCCGCCTACTGCAGAGGTTGGAGATGTGATCACCTGTCCCACTTCGGCAAGCCTACTGATCACTGTTCCAGCTATTGGAGATCTTACACTTGTATCATCTAAGGCTATTCTTGCATTCTCCAGGAACACCTCAGCACGGACAAATTGGGCTTGAG
This sequence comes from Proteobacteria bacterium UBA7420, assembly GCA_002469975.1. GTDB lineage: Bacteria > Pseudomonadota > Gammaproteobacteria > Magnimaribacterales > D2472 > D2472. Next base: position 16,054 of record DKMG01000024.1, on the reverse strand, counting down.
CTGATGAAGAGGCTTCTTGAGCATCTTCGAATGATTTATCTGAAATATTGCCTTCATCATGTAGTCTTTTAGATCGATTAAATTGATTTTTTGCATTAGATAGCCTGACCTTGGCAACTTCTAAGTCTGCATTTGCTTGAGCTAGAGTATTGGTTGGAGTGCGCTGATCAATTCTTGCCAGAACAACTCCTTGTTCTACAAAATCACCAATCTCCGCTCCCAAAAATAACACTTGGCCAGATGCTTTAGATTTAATTTCAATAGATGAGATGGCTTCAACGGTCCCAGATGCCTCTACTGTTAATTCAAGTTGCTGTGTACCAGCCTCTTTGAGAGTATAAAACTTGAACTCTTCTTCTTTTTTACCGCCACCGCAGCTGGCTAAAAAAATTATAGATAAAGCTACTGCGAATGATTTAACTTTTAACTGAGTCATTTTGGCTCCTTTTTGATGTCCGATTCTATAAGGCCATCTTTAATAAAGATAGTGCGCTGGGCCTCTTCAGCAACCTCATTTTCATGAGTGATTAAGATAATTGTTTGTCCTTGCGAGTGAAGATTATGAAAAAGCTGCATGACATCATGTCCCGTTTGGCTATCAAGATTTCCTGTTGGCTCATCTGCAAAGAGTATTGAAGGATTATTTACAAGAGCTCGAGCAATTGCAACTCTTTGTTGCTGCCCACCTGAAAGTTCAGAGGGTTGATGATCCATTCGTGATTCAAGACCAACCTGAGACAAGGCTGCTTTAGCTCTTTTAACTTGTTCTGCTTTTTCAACACCAGCATATTTTAAAGGTAGCATGACATTATCTAGAGCACTATTTCGAGCTAGCAAGTGAAAATTCTGAAATACAAACCCAATCTCTTTATTTCTTATTCCAGCTAACTCATCTCCATCCAAGGTACTGACCTCTTGATTATTTAAAAAGTAGCTTCCATGGGTTGGGCTATCAAGGCAACCGATAATATTCATCAATGTTGATTTACCTGATCCAGACGGACCCATGATTGCAAGGAATTCACCTTTTTGAATTTTGAATGTTATACCTCTAAGCGCTTCAACAGTTTGCGTGCCTAAGGAATAGTGCTTGGTTACGCCTTCTACAGAAATAATGCTCATATTTTTTTACATAAAAATACAGGGATTTCTCTAGCTGTATTATTTTGATAGGTCTCATAGTCAGGATAGATTGAACAAATCACTGGCCAAAGCTCGTCTTTTTTTTCTTTAGACACCTCTTCAGCAAGAAAGTTCCCTGATTCATGAATTGTTGAAATCTTCAATTCTGGATAGGCCTTAACATTGTAATACCAGCTAGGATTTTTTGGCATGCCTCCAAGTGAGGCAACAAGGATTGGCAGGCCATCATGGTGAACATAGATCAAAGGTATGTTTCTAATTTTCTGAGTTTTAGCTCCTTTTGTTCTAACCACCATTATTGGAAAGCCTCCAGGCCATTTGTTCCACAGTTTGCCATTGCTAAGAAGAAATACTCTTGCTTGAAATTTTGCAAAATACTTAATAATCCTTTTTGCCGTAATCGCCTGTTTGATTGTATATTTTTCTTTAGTCATAGCGCTCATGGTTATTCAAAAGCAGGAAGGTTAGTCTGAAGATTGCCCAGGATCAAGGCATGGATATCATGAGTGCCTTCATAAGTATTAACTGCCTCTAAATTCATGGAATGGCGCACTACATGGTACTCGTCGATCACACCATTTCCACCATGCATATCACGTGCCATTCTAGCTACATCAAGAGCTTTGCCACAGTTATTACGTTTGATCAGGGAAATCATTTCTGGGATCATTTTCTTCTCATCAATCAAGCGGCCAACACGCAAAGCAGCTTGCAGCCCTAAAGTGATTTCTGTTTGCATGTCTGCCAGTTTCTTTTGAACTAGTTGCTTGGCCGCCAAAGGAGAGCCAAATTGCATTCTATCCATGGTGTACTGCCTCGCAGCATGCCAGCAAAACTCCGCAGCACCCAGTGAACCCCATGCAATACCATATCGAGCTATGTTGAGACAAGAAAATGGGCCTCGAAAACTTTGAGCTAAAGGCAACACATATTCATCGGGTATGAACACATCTGACATAAAAATTTGGCCTGTAATTGAGGCTCTTAGTGCAAATTTTCCTTCTAGTACTTTAGTTTCTAAGCCAGCAAAATCTTTTTTAGCAACAAAACCTCTTAGAACACCCTGCTCATCTTTTGCCCAGATCACAAATACATCTGCTACGGGGGCATTGGTAATCCATGTTTTGGAGCCGCTGAGTTTATAGCCGCCATCGACCCTCTTAGCCTTCGATAGCATACTGCTTGGATCAGACCCGGCATCTGGCTCGGTTAGACCAAAGCAACCAATAAGATTTCCCGCAGCCATCTGGGGTAATAGTTCCTCTTTTTGAGCTTCTGAGCCAAATTTATAAATTGCATACATCGCCAAAGAAGATTGCACGCTGAATGCTGAGCGGTAACTGGAATCAACCCTTTCTATCTCTCTGGTAATTAAACCGTAAGATACATACCCTACGCCAGCACAACCATAGCCCTTAATAGTTGCTCCTAAAATACCTAGGTCACCCATCTCTTTATATATCTTAGGATCAAAGATTTCATGCCTATTCGCTTCTAATATTCGAGGCATCAGAGCTTTTTGAGCATAATCACGCACATTATCGCGAATCATCCGCTCCTCCTCAGTCAGCTGAGCATCGAGCTGCAATATATCTTCCCAGTTTTGCTCCATAATTTTTTCTCGTTTTTTCTATAACTTAGGCAAAAAAAAGCCTTAGTAAATACCAAGGCTTTAATTATATTCTATTACTAGAACTTATAATGCAAATCCATTCCAATGGTTCTTGGTGCGCTAAAGTAAGACAGGGTTAGCTGTCCAAAACCAGGACCAAAAGGAATTGAGCTCATTCTGTGACCTTCATCAGTAAGGTTTTTAATCCAGAAATTTAACTGAAGGTTTTCCATTGGCTCAGTTAGCAATCTAAAGTCAGTGGTTCCTCTAGAAGCCAAAGTAGTTAAATCGGCCCTAGGATCTTGAGAACTGTATGGAAAAGTTGCGTGTTCTCCAATTCTACTATGATCCAAGCGCATTCTATAGTTACCATAATCCTTTTCTAGTGAGACATAAAGAGTGGTTTTTGGTGAGTAAGGAACTTGCTCAAGCTTGTAGCCATCGCTAGCAGACTTATCTCCTGTGAAAGCAGAATCAAGAGTACCAAGGTTAATCATGAGTCTAGTTGAGTCGTTGATAAGAGTGGTGGTTTCAATCTCGAGACCAGAAATATCAGCAGAGTTATTGATCACCTCTGATGCAGCTGCAGCATTAGCAGTGAAATAAGATATCTGCATATCTTCGTGCTCGTTATCAAAATAAGCAATATTCAGCATCATTCGATTATCAAAATATTTTCCCTTTAGCCCGAACTCGGTAGATGAGATAGTTTCAGGAGCATAAGGTGTGGCTGCATCAAAAGGGTTTGAGCTCTCTGCGTTAAAGCCACCAGCTTTAAAGCCATCTGCAACTTTAAAGTATAGGTTTGTATTATCACTGTAATCATGAGAAACAATAAAAGTGCCAGTAGTATCATCAAAACTTCCTTCACCTGAAGCTGAAATAATACCTACATACTCTTTAAATCCAACTTTATCCTCTTCAGTTGAGCGTGCGCCAAGAGTTACATCCCAGTTTTCCGCAACTGCAAAAGTAACCTGACCAAAAAATGCTGTTGAGTCTCCACTGCCTGAGTAATTTTGAGCGAATACCTGTCCGCCACCAAAGAAAGATTGCGGGTTAGCTGTAAAAGCATCATCCTTAAGTGCGTAATACCCAATGACATACTCCATCTTGTCTGTAGATCCTGATAGCTGAACTTCAAGGGTCTCAGCACTATAATTTGTATGTCTTTCTGTATCTGCTATTGGAAATGGTCCGCCGTCTAGATCAAGGCGATCGTCCCAATCAGTTTTCCTTTTTGACCATATTGCCTTTAATGTTCCAAGGCTCATCTCACGAGCAATAGTAAGGCTTGTACCCTCGACCACTGAAGTCTCGTAAGTTGGTGAGTTGATGTGGGCCACACCCTGCCTACTAGAGTTTGTAAACATTTCAATTGGCCACAACTTCAGGCCGCCAGTTAATGCTGAAGCGCCTACTCCGAAAGCATCACTCCAACCTGGAATGGTATTGGTTAGTTGAGCAAAAGGAGGAATATTGTCTTGATCTGTTCTATCAAGAGAAAGGTTGACACTAGTTTTATCACCCTCATAAGCTAATGTGAATTTAAAACCTTTGGAATCAATCGTATCAAGCTCAGTGTGATATGTGGTATTGGGAACGACACCTTGGGCCGCTTGGTAAGGTGAGTCGGCATTATTAACATAACCTCCTCTTTTTTTGTTATTGATCACTACTTTGGTAAAAATATTTTCTCCAATTTCGTAATCGGCGATGAACTGACTCTGTGTTAGGCCGTAGTTACCAATAGTTACCTTGGCTGAACTTCCAGCTCCTGATGGTTTTTTGCTTATGAGGTTGATTGCTCCCCCAAGAGTGTTTCTGCCATATAAAGTACCCTGAGGGCCACGCAAGATTTCAACTCTTTCTAGGTCAACGACATCAAAAATGGCGCCCTGGCCTTTCCCAAGATAAACCCCATCCAAATACATTCCAACAGTCGGTTCCCATGTGATCGCAGGATTGATAGTGGTGCCACCTCTCATTGCAATGGTTGCAGCGGTATTGTTTGATGGTGTATTAATAATATGAACATTTGGAGCCATTCCAGCAAGATCAACAACATTGGCTATGTCTAGATCATCTATAGTAGATTCTGTGATTGCTGTGATTGCAATTGGAGCATCCTGGAGATTTTCTTCTTTCTTTTGAGCTGTGACCACTACTTCTTCAAGCATGCCAGCAGACTGCGCATTAAGATTTAGATTGAAAAGAAAGGTTAGCGGTATTGCTAAAAAAACTATTTTAAATTTACTCATTATATTCCCCTATAAAAAATTAGATAAGACACGTAATTATTGCAAATAAGTTAGTCTTTTGCACCTTTCAGATGATATTAATATTTGCTGAGCTTGCAAAGCAAAGGATTAACTGATCTTCTCGATCCGGAGCAGTCCAAAACGAGGAGATGAAAATTGAATCTTCGCACTTTCAAGGCATGAAGATGCAACTTCAATCATTTTATTACTATTTCCACAAATGATAATCAGCGGAAGAAGATCTTGGTATTGATAGGTAAAATTTAACACTTCAGATGAAACCTCTTGATGTCTGATTCCATGTAGGTCGAGGTGCGTAATTCCTCGCTCTTCGAAAACTCTCATAGCGCTAATGCAAAAAGCTTAATTAATATTAGTATTAACCATCATCACATCCATCCTTCTAGCATTGTGATGCTGATAGTCATAAACAATTTCATTGCCCAGAGTTAGGTGTGGAAAGCGTTTGAAAAGTTCTTGAAGCATGACCTCTGTTTGCGAGCGAACCAGAGTCACTCCAATGCAATAGTGAGGGCCCTGCCCAAAAGAAATGCTCTTGTCATGATCGCGTTGAATATCAAACTTTTCTGGGTCATTGTAAATAAGTGGATCCATGCCAGCTGTACTTGTTATTAACTGAACCATCTGCCCTTTCTTCACTTGATGACCTTGTATCTCTATATCTTCTGCGGCATACCTTGCCAAGCCTGTTTTACCTGAAGATTCGTATCTCAGGGTTTCTGAAATAGCACCTTGAACAAGATTGCTATCTGCCATTAATGCTTCATGTTGCGCGGGATGCTGAAGTAAATTTTTAATTAGATAGCTGTGCAAATCAACAGCTGTATCTGAGCCAGCTCCCAGGACAGCTCCTACAAGGGCGCACATCTCTAGGTTTGATAACTTAGATCCCTCATCCTCTGCCAAAATCAAAGTTGATAAAAAATCATCGCCAGGGTTCGCTCTTCTTTCATCAATGAGCTCATTCAAAAGATCTAATCCTTCCGGAACACCTTTAATGGCTTCCTGTCTTTCTTCTGGGGATAACATGGGATTAATTCCCCGCACTACTCCATATGCAAGTGAATCAAAGATAGGAAATTTTTCTCTGGGGATTCCTACAAGGCTAGCTATAGCTTGAGTGGGAACAATTTCAGCAATCTCAGCCGCAAAATTAAAGGATTTAGGGGCACCAATCTCATCAAATCTCTCTTTGACTAAAACTTTAAACCTGTCTTTCATCTGCTCCATGATGCGGGGAGAAAAAGCAGGCAATGCTAATTTTCTTAAACGTAGATGATTTTTTCTATCTAGAAAGAATAGATTATTGTTCATCAATCTTTCAAAGGCATCCATATCTTCAGGTGCTTTTTTAGCGGGAGCATACTCCCATAAATTAAAGTCTGTAGAGAGCCGAGTATCTAGCAAGCAAGAAATAATATTTTGATGTCCTGTTACAAGCCATGATTGCCATGATTCAAATCTTGCAATTGGAAATTCTGCACTAAGTTTTTCTAAAGTGGGAACAGGGTTATGAATAAAATCTTTGGATGAAGGATCAAAGAAATGATCGACGCTGATGCTAGAGTGATCTGCCATAGTATGTGTGTTAATTAAAAAATGTTGGGATTCGGTAAATCACTTCTACTTAAAATAGAGTCAACTCTATCTTTGAAAGCTTGCTCGCTCTTTTCATTCTCAGGGTTGATCCAGTAATTCCCTTTCTTAATCTCGCCCAAGCAAAATGAAGCAACCTCTTCAGGCTCAGTGGTTTCCATCTCAATGCCCATGGAGCTCATCATTTCTAGCATATCTTCTACAGATGAAATTGGATGCACTGGTGCGTTTGGATCTCGCGCTAGCTCTTCTGGCCTATTTCTCTCGGCTGAAAATAACTTGGTCCTTACTGTATGAGGTCCTGGAAATAGAATTGAAACCTCAACACTTGACTCAGCCTGCTCAAGCTGGAGTTTTAAGACTTCAGTAATGCTAGAAACAGAAGCTTTTGATGAAGTGTATATAGGTGTAGAAGGCAGGTTAATAAAAGCTCCATTTCCTGAGCAGGTATTGATCACTCTGCTTGCTTGTCCGTGAGCAAGCATGCCTGGAACAAAAGCCTGGATGCCATGCAATACGCCCATCACATTAACACTATATGCCCACTGCCAATCATTGGGCTTGGTTTCCCAGATAGGCAGAAGCTCTGCAGGAGCTACACCAGCATTATTAAATAAGAGGTGAACGGGACCGTGCTCAGATGCGCACCAGTCAGCTAATTCCATCATGGAATCAGGGCTTGATACATCTGCAACTTTGAAATATACATCAAGTGATTCATCTGTTAATGCTTTGGCCGCAGCCTCAAGGCTGCTAGCCTCAATGTCAGTGAGAATAACTTTTGCACCTTCTTTTGCTAAAGCTGTGCTAATGGCAAGGCCCACACCAGAAGCTGCACCAGTAACAACAGCTAATTTACCTGTAAAATTTTCCATGCGTTAGTCCCTTTAAGAGTTATACAGAGTCGTAGCGAGAATGCATGAATGGCACATAAGACATGGCATCAACCTCTTCCACAACGGAAGCATTAGATGATGAGCCGCCCTCTTCCCAAACTAGAGAAACCATCTCCTTCACAGGAAGATCAATCACGGGATCCATTGGAGACTCTCTCAAAATAATTTCACCATCGAGCTTAGTGTGGACTGTTTGAGTTCTATGCATATTAATTCTAACTAGCAGCGGGTTCTGATCTACAGGCTTGTTTTGCTCGCAAGATGGAAAAACTTTGAAGCAATATACATCATCTGTAAAATCAGAAGTTTCCAGTGATTCAGTGGTTTTACCCTTTAGTTCAAGATACGTGATTCCATGTCGGGTAACTGTAGCCAAACAATCATCGCCATCCTTTGAAGCGGTGACGTCTGCAATTTTCTTAGGCTCTCCGTAAGTTTCCCTACCGCCAACAACAACACCTTCACCCTCCATAGGCATGGTGATTTCATAGATGCCTTCTTTGCCTTGATACATGCAATTAACTCCGAATGTCGCAGCACCGAATTCCATACCACCCATCAAATCAACAAAGACTCTGGAGATTACAATACGAACCATTGGGTCTGCATGAACAGATAAAGGGGCAGGTATTAATTTCTCGATTAGACCTGGTTCCGTTTTATACCAAGCTTTGATTGCATGCATTTTTGCATCAAAAAATTCTAAATTATTTTCAGCAGCCTCTATTAGTTGCTCTTGAGTTTTGACGTATCGAAGTTCTGACATAATTGTTCCCCTATAAATTGTTCTTAATCATACAATTTATAAAATATAATTAACAATAGTATATTTCGTATTTTTTATACTCTTTTTTATGAACAAATATGTTGATTCCAGTTATTAATAATGAAATCATTACTAACTTGAAATAATATTTACTTAATAAAGCTGAATTAATCTCGGGAGAACATTATGCCAAAACAAGAATTTCCATTTCCAATGCCTAATGGCTGGTTCTGCGTGACCAGAAGTCATGAGCTAAAAATTGGTGAGGTGAAGTCGCTAAAATTTTGTGAGCAAGATGTGGTTGCTTTCAGAACAGAGACCGGTGTTGCTACAGTTTTAGATGCTTTCTGCCCTCATCTTGGAGCGCACTTAGGAGAAGGTGGTTGCGTTCATGGTGAAACTATTGAGTGTCCATTTCATGCATGGCGCTGGAATACAGATGGAACCTGTGCCGAGATTCCCTATGCAAAAAACTTTCCTCCCAAAGCAAAAGATACCAAGATTTTTAACTATCCCTGTGTTGAGATCAATGGCTTTATTTGGGCGTGGCATCACCTCCTAAAAGAAGAGCCTACTTGGGAAGTTCCTGAGATTGAGGGGTTCAATGGTGATGATGAGAAATGGGGGAAAATTCATTATTACGAGTACAACATTAATACCGTATTGCAGGAAATTGCAGAAAACGATGTGGATCAGGCTCACTTCCCCAAAGTCCATGGGTCCCCAAGCTTGCCTGAAACAGAGTCGATTCAGGATGGAATATACAGAAAAACAATTGCAGAAACCTTGATGAATCCAAATAATGACAGCGTCTCAGAGGAGCATAAGGTTCCAGATCAAGGAATGTTTTCTACAACTTTTACCAGAGAGTCTTGGGGGCTTGGAACGGTTGGTCTAAAGATGATCAATCTGCCGCCTGATGGTGGGGAATTTATCATGATCAATGCCTCATGCCCCGTTGATAATAAAAATTCAATTCTTCGCTGGTCAATGAGGGTCTCAAAAAATATCGAAGATGAGTTAGGTATGGCAATCATTGATGGTATTGCCAATGGCGTCCTAGATGACATGCCTATCTGGGATCATAAAAGCTATGTATCTGACCCCATACTGTGTGATGGCGACGGTCCAATTAATAAGTTCAGAAAATGGGTACGTCAATTTTATTCTGAACCTCACACATAAAGATCATTGGCAAAAGTTCACTTTTTTTATTCAACCATGAATGCAGGTAAATCAACTGCCCTGCTTCAGTCAAACTATAACTACCAAGAAAGAGGGATGGAAACTTTGTTGTTCCTCCCAGAAGTAGATGCAGCAAGCAGCAATAATGAGATTCACTCTCGCATTGGGCTGACAGCTATTGCTCATTCAGTATCGACTGATTTTAATTTTTATAATTTTGTGTCTCTAGAAAAGATCAAGAAGCCCGTTCACTGCATCTTGATTGATGAGGCTCAGTTTTTAACCAAAGAGCAAATACAACAGATTTGTAAAATTAGCGATGAGCTTAATATTCCAGCAATGTGCTACGGAATAAGGACTGATTTTCAGGGGCAGTTATTTGCAGGTAGTGCTGAGCTTTTAGCTCTAGCAGACAACTTAATAGAGCTAAAAACTGTATGTGATTGCGGCAGAAAGGCGATCATGGTGGTGCGATTGGATGAAAATGGTAAAGTTGTTACAGACGGAGATCAGATAAAAATTGGTGGTAATGATACTTACAAAGTTTTTTGCCGGAAACATTTCAGAGAGCTAACTCAGTTAATTTAATTATCGCTCCTCTCTCCGAAAGGATTTTAAGTATTTATAAGATGGGTCTGTATTGTCAGGTCTACCAAGATTTGCGCCTTCAATCATAGGGTGAGCTAAATTGACTTGAGAAGGATCTTTAACATACGCCCAATCTGCATCAACAGCCCTGCTAGAAAATTTCCAAATACCCTCTCTTTTTTCATACTCATCAAAATATCTGCCACCAATCAATACATCGTAAGCGCCTGAGTCCGAAAGAACCTGATGAAAAGCAATGATATAGGTTTCACCCTCTGCCTTATTGCCTGCCATCTTGATGTTATGAGTTGTAACGTTGTGATGAAGTATCCCCATAGATTTTTGTATCTCAGGAAGCATATCAATGAACTCCATTGCCTTCCCTTTAAAAAAAGAGCCATGATCATCATATGCATCTTCATGATAAAGTTTTCTCATCAATACATGATCATGACGATCTGCCGCCCTGCAATAGATGTGAACTAATTCTCTAATAGCCTCCTTGTCGATGATCTCTTGAATTTTACTATCTACATCGCCCATACTTACCCTGGTTAAAAGAATTTATAAATTAATATAAATTATAATTTTTATTTAAGATAATTAATTAATGAAAAATACTACAAAACGTCCATTGCTTTCATCTCCAGGATCTATTGGAAATTTGAAATTAAAAAATAGAATGGTGATGGCTGCCATGGGATCTAATTTTGCTGGCAAAGACGGCAAAACAACTGAACAACTTGAAGCTTATTACGAAGAAAGATCTCGCGGTGGTCTTGGATTAATTATCCTAGAAACGTCTGCTGTAAGTTGGCCCGCCGGAGCCTCCATGCCATTTATGCTGGGATATTCACAAGATAAATTTATTCCAAATCTTCAATCCTTAACAGCCAGGATTCATAAGCATGGTGCCAAGGTTGCAGCTCAACTTAATCACAGTGGAAAAATAGCCCAAGAAGATACTATTGCTGGACGCCCCATACCAGTTCCATCGATTCCTAAATCAGAGCGCAGTGATATGTTTGGATTGCTCACCCAAGATGAAATTATGAATTTTATAAAAGCTGGAGGGCCGGATGGAAAAGGTCCGAGATACCATGAATTAACTATAACTGAAATTCAAGATGAGATTCAGCACTTTGTGAAGGCCGCTGTCAGGGCTAAAAAATCTAATTTTGATGCTGTGGAAATTCATGCAGGGCATGGATACCTTATTTCTAGTTTTTTATCTCCAGCTGTTAATGTAAGAACAGATCAATACGGTGGCAGCGTTGAAAATAGAGCCCGCCTCCTAATAGAAATTATTACTGCAATCAAAAAAGAGCTCTCTAATGATTTTCCTGTTCTTGTGAGATTAGATGCCAATGAATACAGAATTGATGGTGGGATAGTGCCAGAAGATTTTATTATTACCGCCAAGCTTGCAGAGCAGGCGGGAGCTGATGCATTGGATATCAGTGCATACGGAAATACAAGCAAAGGCATAGCATTTACAGAAGCTCCCTTGGTGCATGAACCAGGAGGTTTTTTACAATTTGCAAAAATGGCCAAACAAGCTGTCTCCATTCCTATTATTGCAGTGGGTAGAATTGAATTGAATATTGCTGAGCGAGGCTTGAAAAATCATGATTTTGATTTTATGGCCATGGGAAGAAAGGTGTTGGCAGATCCAACCCTACCCAATAAGGTAGTGGCTGGCCAAGAAGATTTAATCAGGCCTTGTATTTATTGCTATGTATGCGTCAGTCAAATCTTTATTAACCAGCCCATGATGTGCGCGGTTAATTCTCAGCTAGGGAATGAACATTTAAATGAAAATATTATATGCACTGATGGTAATCGGAAAAAAATTCTAGTTATTGGAGCAGGACCTGGTGGTATGGAGGCAGCCAGATTGCTTGCTGTAAAGGGGCATGAAGTTGAGATTTGGGAGAAAGATAAAGACATTGGGGGCACTTTAAGGGTTGCTGCACTAGCTTATGGACCCAATGGCCAGTTGATTACTTTTCTAGGCAATGCATTAAAAGACTTAAAAGTTCCAATAAAAACATCCACCATGGCAACCAGCCAAATGATTGCCAATCATAAACCTGATTATGTGATAGTAGCGGTTGGAGCAAAAAGGGATGCGCCGGAAATACCTGGCAAAGAATTGAAGCACGTTTTTGATGGTGAGCAGCTAAGAGGTTTATTGTTTGGATCCGATTCGGTGGCAATTAAAAAACTCTCGCTATTTCAACAATTAGTTTTAAAGATTGGGGTGGCTAGTCAGCTGCTAAGACATATTCCGGTTCTCACATTGCTAAGTAAAATTTGGATGCCTCTGTCGAAAAATATTATTATTATTGGTGGAGATTTGGTTGGCTTGGAGCTTGCAGAATTTTTAATCGAGCGAGGCAGGACTGTAAAAGTGCTCGAGCCATCGTCTTCCTTAGGTCCAAACCTAAGCATCGTAAGGAGATCAAGGGTGGTTCATCTACTTAAAGAGCACGGGGCAGAATTATTAACTCAAGTAACTATCAAAGAAATAACAAGGGATGGAGTGCGCTATGAGCATTCTGAAAAAGAACATTTAGGCAAGGCGGATCAGGTCATTATTGCCATGGGTGCAAACCCAAATTTATCGCTATCAAATGAAATAAAAGCTCAAGGCATTCCCACCAGCTCTATCGGGGATTGCACCTCGATAGGTTACATACATGGGGCCATTTCTGATGCAAGGAAGACAGTACTAGAGCTTGAAGTGATCAGCTAGCAAGGCTTCTTTTACAGCTGAATGCTTCACTTCTCCGTCCTGAATATTCAAACCATTGCGGAGATGCTCATCGTCATTTAGCGCTGTTTCAACGCCTTTGTTAGCAAGATCGAGAATAAATGGAAGGGTCACCTTATTCAAAGCCGAAGTAGCAGTTAAGGGCACGGCTCCCGGCATATTTGTCACGCAATAGTGCACTATGCCATCCTTGATAAAAGTTGGTTTGTCATGATTCGTAGGTTGGCTGGTTTCAAAGCATCCACCCTGATCAATGGAGATATCCACCATGACTGTTCCTGGCGTCATATGTTTTAACATTTCAGCACTCACAACTTTTGGCGCTTGCTTCCCCACCACGTAAACTGATCCAATGACCAAATCAGATACAGGCAAGGCGTCAGCAATAGATTCGTTGGAGGAAAGAATATATTCAATGTTCTTTAAGCCATAAATTTCTTGTAATTCATCTAATCGACCCTGGGATAAATCAATAATTTTTACATGCGCATTATTTTCAATTGCTTTTTGAATAGCTGCAGTACCTGCAACACCCGCCCCAATAACGGTTACAACTCTAGGAGCTAGATCACCAAAAGCTCCTAGCAATGTGCCACGGCCCTTGTTTGGCTTCAGTAAATGGTATGAACCCACCACAATGCTTAACTGGCCTGCAATAGCACTCATTGGAGAGAGCAGCGGCAATGCTCCTGATTCACTGGTCACTGTTTCATATGCAATACCGGTCACACCTGTTTGCAGTAATGCATGTGCTTGCTTTGGATCACCTGCTAAATGTAGGTATGTGAATAAGGTATGCGAAGAGTTAAGGTAGCTAAGCTCAGATGGCATAGGCTCTTTGACTTTAATAATTAATTCCGAGGCAGCAAAGACATCTTTTGCACTATCTAATATTTGAGCTCCAGATTCTATGTAATCAGCATCTAAAAATCCGATGGCTGCACCAGCATCTCGTTGAATAAAAATATTATGATTTGCAGCTTTTAAGGCTTTAACAGATTCAGGAGTCAGACCAACCCTGTATTCATGGTTTTTAATCTCAGATGGAACGCCAATATTCATGGCGCTAATATACCAAAAAAAACACTGGTAATAGGTAAATATATATTATTTACTTATAACTATAAGTTATGTTTTATTGCTTGAGCTCAGGACTTTTTTATAGCGATTGAAGCCGGTACTTACCATGATTGCCAGCATAATAACTATTAGTGCACCAACTATATCTCCAATAAGAAAATTGACTATGGCTACTGGAGATCGAAACTCAACTTCAGCATTAGCAGCTGTAATGAGATTGCTTGAAAAAGCATTAAGAAAACTTGATAGAAAAATAACCAACATCAATAATTTCAGACTCAATGCTTTAAATATTTGCTTTGAATTGAAGGCATGATTCCATAAGCCTACCCATCGCAGAATGAAGATGCTCAAGATAGGTGCCAAAGCACCGGCACATGTTTCACCAAAATCATAGATTGAAAGTGGTTCAGCATTCATGAGAACGATGTATGGAGAAAATAATGCGCCCAGCAAAGAACCAATAACACCAACCCATCCAAACAGAATAACGGATAAAAGCCTTATTCCGTGAGGAAGAAATATTAGACTGCCTAGATCATCAATGGCAGTTATTGGAGAAAGTATCAGGGCTCTCCATAACCAATATGAGAAGACATAAACAGCAAATGTAATCAAAATATTTCTGGTAATTGTCATAGCTTTTACTTGTAACTATTGTTTGTTCAAAAAAGGTATTCCTAAGCTCTAATTGTTATGAGAGCAATCTAACACTTTAAACGTTTCCCCATCTTCTGTGTAAGTCCTTCCATGATCAATGAGCTCTTCAATAAAGTAGGTCTCTTCTAAAGCCCCTTCAAAAGTCATAATCTCATCGAGTATTTGCTCAAACTCATCAATATCAAAGTGGCCGTTTCTAACATTAAGGGGAAGATCACATAGATAGCCCTGCTCCTCTCCCTCTTCTATCGGTCCCTCCGCACCATCAAAATATAGGCGGTAGTCACCATCCTCTAACAAGCCTTGCTTGTGTTCACTGACATCATGCAAAGCATGAGTGGTACAAACCCAGAAATCTAAATCAGCATATTGTTTATTTAAAAGCAGCATTGAGAAGTGAAAAGGTCTTTCTTTGTAAAAAAATAAGGTGTTATCTTTTCCCACTAATTCAGTAATGGCCTGTTCTAGATCAATGTTTCGCTTTCCATTAAAACCTTCTTTGTGGGTGTCATGCTCTACCTCAGACTCAGGATATTGCTTAAATAATTCATAGTATTCTGTGTATTCCATCAAACTATTCTCCTGTAAAAATTATCGGTTAGCTCTTTTTTAGCTAGGTTATTCGGGATGAAGTCTTGATGCAATATGATCAAAAGCTTCATCAACACTACTGGTAACAAAAAACAAGTCTAGGTCTTTTCTATCTATTGTTCCAAATTCAACCAAGCTTTCAAAATTAATTAGCTTGCTCCAAAACTCTTTTCCAAATAGAACTATAGGTAAATTTTTTGTAATTTTTTCAGTTTGAATAAGCGTAAGGATTTCAAAAAATTCGTCCATGGTCCCAAAACCTCCGGGCATTATTACCAGAGCTTTTGCTGGATAGATGAACCAAAATTTTCTTGTAAAAAAGTAATGAAATTCAAAGTCTAACTCTGGTGTCACATATGGATTGGGAATATTTTCAAAAGGCAGAGATATCCTAAGGGCCATGCTTTTGCCTCCGGCATCACTTGCTCCTCTGTTGGCTGCAATCATAATGCCTGGGCCTCCACCAGAGCAAACAACATATTTTTGTACCTCATCTTCTAGACTCATAGACCATTCTGTTAATTTTCTTGAGAGCTCTCTTGTAGCATCGTAGTACTCAGCTAATTTAGTATTTTTACTGAGCCTTTCTTCTCCACCCAGATCTTCTGGAGATGGCGCTCTTGCTGATCCAAAAATTACTATGGTGTCTTTAACTTTTTGTTCTTCAAGTTGCAATTTAGGGTAAAGGTATTCAGATAAAATTCTTAGAGGACGCGCATCCTTGCTGGTTAAAAAATCTAAATTTTTGAAAGCCTTTTCTATTGATGGAGTTTCTTTATCTATGGGTTTTTTCATAGCAACACTATAGCAAACTTATCTTTAATAAATTCACATGGTGTGATGAGTGGTGGAGCTAGGCGGGATCGAACCGCCGACCTC
>DKMG01000042.1 GCA_002469975.1 Proteobacteria bacterium UBA7420 | reverse complement strand
CAGACCTATCTGATCAGTATCCTGATATTACTCAGATCGGTAAGCTTCTCCTAAACCCTTATGGAAAAAAGCATTCTATTTCAGGAGAGATTTGTACCGTTTCTTGCGCAGATGATAATTCTATTGTGAAATCTGTTTTGAAAGAAAAAGGAGAGAGCAGAGTGTTGGTAGTAGATGCTGTAGGAGTAGCTCACGCTTCAATGGTTGGAGATCAAATTGCTGAATCTGCATTGCTCAATAATTGGGCAGGGATTGTGATTAATGGGTTTGTAAGAGATATTAAAGCTCTCAAGACTCTTGAATTGGCTATCTTTGCTAGAGGAAGCGTTGCAAAAAAAACTGACAAACAAGATCATGGATTTAAAGATATTATGATTTCATTTGGTGGCGTTGTGATGCGCCCAGGTCATTGGATATATATCGATGAAAATGGCTGGTTAGTTTCTGATAGAAACCTAGAACTTTAATTCTAAATATCGTTTCTGCTTTTGCTTCCATATCTCTTCTATAAAAACTTTGAATTGTTGTCGATACTCATCCTCTTGTTGGAATGTCCTATTTTTTAAGCTATCTGGAATTTCGTAGACCTTGGCCTCAACTTTTGCTTCTCTCATCTCTCCACATAGAAAGTCCCAGGTTGATCTCTTGTCTGAAGCATAGACAACAGTAAAGTCTACAAGCTCACTGACTTGAGGCATGCCTGATAGAGCGATAGCCAGGGCACCAATTTTAGGTGTTAAAAAGTTAGGATAAGGTGAGTTTTGAGTTACCTGTTTTTCATAAGTGAATCTGGTGCCTTCTGCAAAGCTAAATGCAGTAGATGGGTTTCTTGAGAATCTCTTTGCAGCTTTTTGAGCATTCTCATAATCTAATTTTTTGAGCGCTGGATTCTCTTGTATTTGCTTTTGAGAATGCCTGTTTAAAAAGGGCATATCGATTGTTTTATGCACTAAAAAAATAATGGGGATCCACTGGAGCTCTTTTTTCATAAAAAATTTTAGTAGAGGCATCTTTTTATGCCCAGCCGCCAAGAGAATAAAGATATCAGCCCATGATTGGTGGTTACTCATGGCTATGTACCAGGCTCCTGTGCTGAGATGCTCAGGAATATTAAATTCCCATTTGAGGCCATGCAGTAAATTGAGAGCTCCAGTAATAATTGCCACGATCTTACTGCCTGTTGTGTTTGAGATGGCACCTAGAAATTTTTTCAATGACTTGTTGGGAATGATTCGAGGTATGTTGATGAGAGTAAGAAATAAAACGCCAATCGATAGAATCAATACAATGGAAATGAAAGCGACGATGCCAATAAAAGACTTTTTAATCCTATTCATTGTTTTTAATTTTAGACCATATTTTTTCTAATTCCTCGAGAGAGGTATTTTCTAGACCCTTCTGAGAAGTTGCCACTTCCTTTTCCATGGAATGAAATCGAGAAACAAATTTATTATTAGCGCGAGCCAATGCCTCATTTGCATCTATATTTAAATGGCGACTAACATTAATAATTGTAAATAATAAATCTCCTAATTCTTCCTCAGCATTATCTTGATCATTATTTTTAATCGCTACTTTTAATTCCCTGATCTCTTCCTCTACTTTAAGTATCACATCATTGACACTAGCCCAGTCAAAACCTTTTTTAGAAGCTTGTTTTTGGATCCTCTCTGCTCTTAGGGTAGGCGGCATTGAGCTTGGAATATCTTCAAATATTATTTGAGGAAGTTTGTCTCGTTTTTCTTCTGCTTTTACAGCCTCCCAGATTACTGATTGCTCTTCAGCAGACTTAGGAACAGGGCCCGAATTAAATACATGTGGATGACGTCTGACGAGTTTTTGATTTAAGGTATCTGCAACTTCATTGAAATTAAATAATTCTAGCTCACTGGCAATCTGAGATTGAAAGATTACCTGCAACAGAACATCTCCTAATTCCTCTTGGAGATCGGGGTAGTCTTTACGAGCAATTGCGTCTGTCACCTCATAGGCCTCTTCAATTAGGTGCTTGGATAGAGACTCGAAGGTTTGCTCTACATCCCAAGGGCAACCAGTATCCTTGTCTCGAAGTTTTTGCATTGTATCGAGCAAGGATTGAACAGGGAGCATGTTAAAAGCCGCTTATGTCAGCATACCTGGCTTGATGATATTCTGAGGTGCCAAAAATTTGCTCTGCTACGCGAGCTCGTTTGAGATAGAAACCAATATCATATTCATCAGTGACTCCGATTCCGCCGTGCATCTGAATGGATTCATTGCTCACTAAGTGAAGCGTTTCACCTGCTTGAAATTTTGCTAGACTAGAAAGCCTTTCAAGATCATTTGAGCTTTCGTCTGCAGCATGCATTGCAGCCATTACCGCTGATTTTGTTAACTCAATTTCGCAAAACATTTTTGCTGCCCTATGCTGCAAAGCCTGAAAAGAACCAATCGCCACACCAAATTGCTTTCTTTCTTTTAGGTAGTTAACGGTTACCTCAAAAGCTTCTTCCATATTTCCGAGCATCTCAGCAGCCATGGCTATTCTT
>DKMG01000049.1:6899-13620 GCA_002469975.1 Proteobacteria bacterium UBA7420 | reverse complement strand
AAAGCAATGTATGAGCAGCCTGGAATGGTTGAAGGCATTGCAGTTCCTATAAGAATTGAAAGCTTGCTTGATAACGATGAGAAAATGAAAGAATTTACAAAGAATGCCGAAAAAATGGTAAAAAAATAAATAGGAGAAAGCGATGCTAAAAGTACATTTTGTTGCAGGAACTAGAGCGGGACGAGTGGTCTGGCTTCTAGAGGAGTTAGGGCTTGAATATGAAGTAAATATTATGCCATTCACTAAAGAAGGCTTGAAATCTCCAGAGCATAGATCAAGACATGCTCTTGGAAGGGTTCCTGTTTTGGAAGATGGCGATATTTCAATTTTTGAGTCAGGCGCCATCATTGATTATGTTTTAGAGAGACATAAGAATGGAGGGTTGAAGCCCAATTCAGATGCCCCTGAATTTCCTTTTTACCTTCAGTGGTATCACTATTGCGAGGGCATGGTTATGCCTCCCATGAATCAAATTGTTGTTCAAACAATTTTATTGCCACCTGATAGAAGAGATGAAGTTGTATTAAATCAAGCCAAGAAATTACTATCCAAGGCACTTGCTCCAGTGAATGATGCGCTTGCCGGTAAAGATTATTTAATTGGAGATTTCTCTGCTGCAGATTTAATGCTTGGACATTCATGTTTTATGGCCAATAGACTGGGATGTGTGAGTGAGGAAATGCAAAATATCAAAGACTATGTTGCACGAATCAATGCAAGACCTGCCTTTCAAAAAGCCATTACGATGGGAGAATAATTATGGAGGTAAAAAACCATTTAAAACCTCATAAAACTCAGATTGAGGGATTTCTTGAGGGTGATACTGACACACCCATAACAATGCTGAATCTTTTAAAGTTTAAAGAAAAAGCTGAATATGAGGATGGAAGAGAGACAGATCTTACTGGAAAAGAGGCCTATTCTATTTATGGTAAAGAAGTTGTAGAGCATCTTAAAAAAGTAGGAGCAAATTGGGTTTTATCTGGCAAAGTAAGTCGCCTCATGATTGGAGAGGCTGAAGATCTATGGGATAGCATTGCAATTGCTAGGTACCCAAGCCGAAAAGCCATGTTTGAGATGATCATGGACCCCGATTACTTAGAGAGCGAAAAACATAGATCGGCTGGTCTAGAAGGACAGTTAAATATCGAGCTTAAAGAAGACGAATTATTATGAAGAAATATTTTTTCTTTACCGCAATATTACTAATTGGATTTTTTCTTTTTTTCTTTGATGGAAATTCTAACAATAATGAGGAAAAGATTTTTAAGAATGCGGTGACCCCATCTTCAGTGCAAGTTGCAGGATTTGCATTAGGAGAAGATGTTCCATTTTTGGCAGTCAATCTTATCAAGTTTAAAGAAAAGGCAGAATATGCCGATGGAAGAGAAACTGATCTTACTGGAAGAGAGGCATATGCTATTTATACTGATGAGATTATAGGGCATTTGGACAAAGTTGGCGCTGAACCAATATTTGGTGGAGAGGTTAATCGACTCATTCTTGGTGAGGTTGAAGAGCTCTGGGATGTTGTCGCAGTTGTAAGGTATCCCAGCAGAAAAGCTATGTTTAACATGGCTACAAGTGACGAGTACAGAGAAAGTGAAAAGCACAGGACAGCAGGCTTAGCCGGACAACTAAATATTGAAGTCACCGAGGATGGATTTAATTTTGAATAAACTCTTCCCTGAAAGTGCTAACAATGATTTTCGAGGATACAAGATTGCGCTTTGGGGGTTTATAGCTTTCACGCTTTTGATGACATGGCGATCAATAATTCACATGTTATTTGAGCAGTATGGGTTTCATGAAATAGCTAACTTTACAATGATTGCGGGCGACCCAGACCCCATGATTTTAATTTATAGATTTTTTTCATTATGGGGTTTTGCGCAACTAATTTTTTGCTTAGTTTGCTGGGTTGTTATATTTCGATACAGAGCACTCATTCCATTAATGTATTTGCTGTGGTTATTTGAGTGGAGCTTCAGAACTTTCGGTTATCCATTGATAAGAGAAGACATAGCTGTGCAAGGCATTTATACCGTTGGAGCAACTCCAGGGGCAGTTGGGGCTCCTTATATTACTTTTCTTTTAATAATACTTTTCAGTCTTTCACTAATAGAAAAAAAATAATCCAAAGGAAAAAATTATGAGTCAATTTCAAACTTTTAAATCTGATTTAACAAATTCAAGAATTGTAGATACTGATTCAGTTTCTATTCATGATGGTGAGATTGCAGTTAAGATTGAAAGCTTTGCTTTTACAGCTAATAACGTAACTTACGGTGTCGCCGGAGATACGATTGGTTATTGGAAATTTTTTCCAGCAGCACAAGATGAAAAGAATGAATGGGGTTGCATACCTATGTGGGGGTTTGCTGAAATCACCCATTCAAACATTGAAGATTTGAATGTTGGCGAGCGACTTTTTGGTTATTTTCCAGCTGCAGACTCATTAACTTTAAGTCCAATCAAAGTCTCTGATCAAAGTTTTAGTGATGGCAAAGAGCACCGTAAAGAACTCCCCCCTGTTTACAATAATTATGTGAGGCTTAATGGAGATCAAAATTATGATCCATCCATGGATGCAGTTAGAGCTCTTTTATTTCCACTTCATATTACGGCATTTTGTTTATGCGACTCTTTAGCTGAAGATTCATACCTTGGAGCATCTCAAGTAATTGTAGTTAGTGCTTCGAGTAAAACTGCCATTGGTCTGGCTCAAGGTTTAGCTGATACTGAAAATGCACCAAAAATAGTTGGCCTTACATCTCCATCAAACTCACAGTTTGTGGAAAACCTTGGCTGTTATGATGAGGTGATTTCTTACGATGAGCTCAGTAATGTAGATTATTCCTTGGGTTCTGTGATGGTTGATATGGCTGGTAATCGAGAAATTCTTGGAACTCTTCATGGGGAGTTGGGTGATAACATGCTCAAGTGCCTTACGGTGGGCATGACTCATTGGGATAATGAGACCACTGCAGAAGATGCTTTAGGTCAAGCAATGCTCAGAGATAGAACTGAATTCTTTTTTGCTCCAGCTCACATCCAAAAACGCATTGGAGACTGGGGGCGCGATGGCTATGCTGAAAAAACAAATTCGTTCATGACTGCCAGAGCAATACAAAGTAAAAATTGGATGCAAGTCAAAGAAATTCATGGTTTAGAAAATTTTACTAGCATCTATGAAGAAATGGTTGCAGGAAAGATCAATCCAAATGAAGGTATTATAGTTAATCTAAAAGATGCTTAAAAATTTACTTTATTTCTTAACAGTATTTTTAATTTCTGGATTTTTAATCTGGGAATACAAAGTAAATATTCTTATCTGGTCCATACCAAAGATAGCAAGCATCACCATGCCTGTTCAAGAAAACATTCCTACCTCATGGTCTAAAGGTCCAAAAGTTGCTAGCGAAGATGATAGACCAAACATAATTCTAATTCTTGCTGATGATATGGGTTATAACGATATATCTATGCATAACGGTGGAGCGGCTGATGGAACTCTTCAAACCCAAAACATTGACGCCTTAGCAAAAAACGGAATGTTGTTTTCAAGGGGTTATGCCGCTAATGCAACTTGTGCTCCCTCTAGAGCTTCAATAATGACTGGAAAATATCCAACTAGATTTGGATATGAATTTACTCCTGTTCCTGCTGCGGGGAGATTGATCATGAATTGGCTTGCCGAAGAAAGTGATACAGGGCTCAGAGCAAGAATTGATCAAGAAGTAGCTTCAAAAATCCCCCCATTTATGCAGCAAGGGATGCCTACCGAAGAAATAACTATTGCAGAGGTTTTGCGTGATTCAGGATATTACACAGCCCACATAGGAAAGTGGCATCTTGGTCATGCATATGGCATGGATCCCCTCAGTCAAGGCTTCCAGGATTCTTTGTCTATGGTTGGACCGCTATATTTACCTGAAGACCATCCAGATGTCGTAAATGCTAAGTTTGATACAAGAATCGATAAGATGATTTGGGGCATTGGTCAATATTCAGCGACGTTTAATAAAGGGGATTTAT
Organism: Proteobacteria bacterium UBA7420; assembly: GCA_002469975.1. Taxonomy (GTDB): domain Bacteria; phylum Pseudomonadota; class Gammaproteobacteria; order Magnimaribacterales; family D2472; genus D2472. The sequence goes on along the minus strand of DKMG01000049.1, from coordinate 9,582 downwards.
TTGCACCCGATAAGTACCTTACAGACTACTACACAGATGAAGCATTAAAGGTAATTGAAAATAATAAAAATAGACCTTTCTTTTTATATTTAAGTCATTGGGCAATTCATAACCCACTCCAAGCCCTAAGAAGTGATGTTGAGCAAATGAGCCATATGGAAGGTCATAATCTTCAGGTATATTCAGGAATGATAGCTGCGCTTGATAGGAGTGTTGGAAAAGTTGTCCAGAAATTAAAAGACCTAGATATACATGGTAAGACGCTAATTATATTTACCAGTGATAACGGTGGAGCAAACTACATTGAGCTAGATGATATTAATAAACCCTATAGAGGCTGGAAAATAAGTTTTTTTGAGGGTGGAATCAGAGTTCCATACATAGTTAGTTGGCCTGATGAAATCAATCCAGGACAAAATTCTAATGATGCTGTCCATCATTTTGATATTTTCTCTACAATCGCTGCAGCGGCGAGAATTAAATCTTCAAATGAAAATGAATTAGACGGAGTTAATTTAATACCCTATTTAAAAAATGAAAAAACTACCCAACCTCATCAAACTCTTTTTTGGCGATCCGGCAATCATCAATCCGTTCTACATGGAAAATGGAAATACATTATTAGCATAAAAGAAAATTTGCGCTGGTTATTTGATACTTCAGTAGATCCAGTAGAACAAAATAACATTATCAAAAATCATCCTGAAGAAGTTAGGTTGATTGAGGAGCTCTTAGTTCAATTTAACTCTGAACAAAAAGATCCCTTATTCCCAGCATCATATGAAGTCCCCGTCATGATTGATAAATATGATGGGCAGCAGTATGAAGAGGGAGATGAATACATTTATTGGTCAAATTAAAAGGAGAAAAAAATGAATAATGTCTTAAGAATAGTCGCAGGCCTTTTTGGGGTCTTATTTTTAATAAACGGACTGCAGTGGGTTATTGCTCCTGCAAGTATTGCAGCGCAATTAGGTATGCCCTTATTAGAAGGAGTTGGGCTGAGTACCCAAATTGGTGATATGGGAAGTTTCTTTATAACTGTAGGTGCTATGACACTAATTGGAGCCCTCACGCAAACTCGTCATTGGTTTTACGCGCCTTCAATGTTGTTGCTGGTAGCAGCTTTATATAGAACTCTTTCAGTTGCCTTGTACGGAGCACCATTTGTAATGTCAGCAATTGTTGTTGAGGTAGTTGTAGGTTTATTTTTAATTTTTGCTAGCTCAAGAATTGCAACCAAGGATTAATATTATGAAACTTCTTAAATATATATCAATTGCTGCTGCCATAGGCTTTATTTTGGTCTCTATTTTAACAAGAGTTCCCACTGTTCAAGATCGCATGATGTTTGGCTTTATTCAAAGCTTAGGAAGCTCAACTGCTGATTTAAATGATGATTCATTATCTGCTGTTGTGTGTGGTTCCCGATCTCCAATCCCGTCACCAGGAAGAGCGCAAACATGCATCTTAGTCAATGCAGGTGGGAATTATTATGTTGTTGATATTGGAGACGGCAGCGCAGCAAATCTCAATAATTGGAGGATAGATGCTAATAAGATTCGCGCTACGTTATTAACTCACCTTCACTCAGACCACATCTCAGATCTTGCAGATCTGCATCTAATGACATGGATTAATTCAGCACATACAAAACCTATGGATGTTTATGGCCCTGAAGGTGTTCAATTAGTTACTCAAGGTTTTGAGGATGCCTATCAGCTAGATTACCAGTATAGGTATGAGCATCATGGTGATGAGGTTGCTCCTATAGATATCGCTGGCTTTAACCCTCACCCAATTGATTTATCTAATCCTGTGATCATTAATGAGAATGGTTTGACGGTTACAGCTTTTAAGGTTCCTCATGATCCAGTTGAGCCAGCTTTAGGTTATAGATTCGATTATAAGGGACGTTCAATGGTTATAAGCGGAGATACAAGATATAGCAAGAATTTAATAACATTTTCTAAAGATGCAGATGTGCTGTTTCATGAGGCTCAAGCAAATCATCAATTAGATATTATGAAAGAGGCTTTAGCAGGCAATAAAGGGCTGGTGAAAGTGTTAGATGATATCGTGACTTACCATACAACTCCAATTGAAGCAGCTCAAGCAGCTAATTTGGCCAATGTTGATCACTTAATTTTTTATCATTTAACTCCAGCGCCTAGAAATAATTTAATGGAGAGAATGTTTTTTCGAGGAGTAAATGACATCAGGAAAGATTGGAGTGCAGCCAAAGATGGCACTATGGTTATTTTGCCATTAGACTCTGATGACATAATAATTACCGAGATAGATTAATGGATGTCAAAAACAAACGAGTTGTTGTCACTGGTGCAGCTAGCGGTATTGGTAAAGCTCTATGTGAAGCTTTTCACCAAGCCGAAGCCAAAACAGTTATTGCTGTAGACATGAATTTAGAGGGTGCTCAAGATACAGCTGATTCAGTCAATGGCATTGCTGTTCAAGCGAACGTTGGCAATGAAGAAGAAATTATTAATGTCATTCAAAAGGCAGATGAGCATGCTGGTGGCACAGATATTTTCTGTTCCAATGCTGGGATTGGAGGTGTACCAGGATTTTTTGAAGTAGGGGCATCAGATTGGCAGAATATTTGGGATGTAAATGTTCAATCTCATATCTTCGCAGCCAAACATGTACTTCCTCAAATGATTGA
>DKMG01000049.1:6293-6829 GCA_002469975.1 Proteobacteria bacterium UBA7420 | reverse complement strand
TTTGCTGAATGGATTAAGATTACCTACGGAGAAAAAGGAATCGGTGTCTCATGTTTATGTCCTCAGGCTGTAAGAACTGCCATGACAGCTCAGGGTCCAGGAGTGGCTGGTGTCGATGGGATGATGGAGCCAGATGTAGTTGCGCAAGAGGTTTTAAGGTGTATTGCAGAAGAGATATTTTTAATTCTTCCCCACACTGAAGTTGCTGAATATGTTTCGAGAAAAGGGAATGATAGAGATAGATGGATTTCAGGCATGCAAAGACTTCAGAAGCAATACGAAGATTTTTTAACCCCAGTGGACATGAAATAAATAGGAGAGATGATGAAAACAAAAATTACAGAATTATTTGGCATAGAGCATCCAATCATTCAAGGTGGAATGCATCATGTTGGCTTTGCAGAATTAGCTGCAGCAGTATCTAATGCTGGTGGGCTTGGAACCATCACAGGTTTAACTCAGGGCACTCCTGAGAAACTAGCTAATGAGATAGCTCGTTGTCAGGAGATGACAGACAAACCATTTGCAGTGAATCT
>DKMG01000049.1:0-6230 GCA_002469975.1 Proteobacteria bacterium UBA7420 | reverse complement strand
ATTATTGATGCAGGAGTTCCTATCGTTGAAACAGCCGGCAGAAATCCAGCTGAGTACTTGCCTGCGCTTAAAGAAGCTGGCATTAAAGTGATTCATAAATGTACTTCAGTTAGACACTCTCTTAAAGCTCAATCTATTGGATGTGATGCGGTATCTGTCGATGGTTTTGAATGTGGCGGGCATCCAGGTGAGGATGATATACCTAATTTTATACTGTTACCGCGTGCGGCAGATGAGCTAGAAATTCCTTTTGTTGCCTCAGGCGGAATGGCTGATGCGAGGAGCTTGGTTGCAGCTATGGCCCTTGGAGCGGAAGGTATAAACATGGGCACTAGATTTATTGCGACGCAAGATGCCCCAGTACATCAGAATGTAAAAGATGCAATTGTGAATGCTAGCGAATTAGATACTCGCCTAATTATGCGTTCTTTAACTAACACAGAGAGAGTATTAAACAACCATGCTGTTGAACGTCTCATGGAAAAAGAAAAAGCTCTTGGCGACAAGTTAAGATTTGAAGATATTGTTGATGAAGTGGCTGGGGTTTACCCAAAAATTATGCATGAGGGCACGATGGAAGTAGGAGCTTGGTCATGCGGCATGGTTGCAGGATTAGTTAGCGATATACCTACCGTTAAAGACTTAATTGACTCCATTATGACTGAGGCTGATAGCATTATTAATCAAAGGTTAAGTAACTTTTGATTCTCTTTTCTCAGCAACCTAAGGATCTATTCCATCAAGCTAGATTAGCCAAAGATAGATAAATATGTTGAAAGCTTTTAGAAATTTTATGAGTAGGCGAACGATGAGCGCCAAAATTAGAAATCAAGTTATGAAGACTTTTTCTAGTTATAAAATTTTAAAAGATGTCCGTAAAAAAGCTGAAGCTGCAAGACAGGATGAGAATAGACCTCATGAGATATTATATTTTCATAAGGTTGATGATCCATATTCTCATCTCACAATACACTCTATTGAAAAATTAAAATCTTCCTTTGATATTATTCTTAAACCAATTTTGGTTGGAGAAGAAAATCTTGAAGCTGTCCATGAACCTAGCTTATACAACACTTATTGTTTGCAAGATGTGAAACGAATAGCGCCTTTTTACAACATTGATTTTACGGCTGATAAATCTCCTGCAAAAGATATGATAGAAATAGCTAACTCAATTTTAACTTCAGTAAATGCCGAAGATTTCGGTGAGATAGCTATCCAAGTAAGTTGTGCTTTATGGAGTGGAGATGCTGCTGCGCTCGATGAATTATCCTCTACTTATTATGCAACTAAGGCTGAGGTAAAAGAGAATTTAAAGCAGGGCAATAAAACTAGAAATGCTAAAGGCTATTATTTTGGATCTGCATTTTATTACGAGAAAGAATTGTATTGGGGCGTGGATCGCTTACCTTATTTAGAGAAAAGACTGGTTGAGTTAGGAGTAAAACATCCTCAAGCCAGTAATTATGTATGCGCACCAGAATTGAAAGCCCCAAGACAACTAAAGTTAGATAAAAAAGTAAATTTGTATTACTACCCATCTTTAAATAGCCCATATACTTTTGTTAGCACTAAGAGAGTTCGACAAATCAGAGAAGATTATCCTGTACATCTAATTACCAAGCCTGTTTTGCCAATGCTGATGCGTATGATGAATATCCCAAATTATAAAGCTAAATATATTATCTCTGATGCTGCTAGAGAGGGACGTAAGCATGGTCATGAAATGAAATCTGTCTATTCTCCCATTGGAAAACCGGCTCGGAAGTCTTACTCACTCTTTCCAGTCATTAATGATGCGGGTAAGGGGTTTGAGTATATCGAAGGCTTGTTAAAAGCGTCTTTTCAAGATGGAATAAACATAGGCGATGAAAAATTTTTAGAAAACTTGGTTACTGAGCTTGAACTAGATTGGTCAATCATCAAAAAAGATTTAAATACCAAACATTGGAAAACAGTTTTAAATGATAATGTAGAGGATATGTATAGTGGAAATTGTTGGGGAGTTCCTAGTTTTAAAATTACTGATGAAGATGGAGGCAATCCTTTTTACGTTTGGGGACAGGATAGAATGTGGCTTTTGAAAGAAGAGATATTTAAACGTTTAGAGAGTTAATTATAAAAACTAAAAATAATTTGTTAGCAGTGTTTGCATTACTTATTGCATCATGCTCAGATGCAAATAACTCAAAAAATTCTAATTCCGCTTATCCAGGATTTCCATCATAGTGTGTGCCATTTCCAGTCCTGAGTTTTGGTTCTGTCCAGTTACAAAACGCTGCTGATCATCAACTGTTACATGAGTAGCAAATATATCTAGAAAAGCTGTTTTACTCTCAAAGGTAACGCCAGCTTTGCGCAGTTCTGTCTCTGGATGCTTAGGCGTAAATTCAATGCCGAGCTCACTTATCTGCTTATCAGTCACGCCTGTCATTCGGCGTCCAGCAATTAATAAATTTCCCTCATTATTTCGGGCATTAACCAGTCCAAGTACACCATGACAAACACCGCCGATAATTGGCTCTTTATCACTATAATAGGACTCGCTAACCTTGATGGCCAATGCTGGTGATTGCGCTAAATCGTATGCAGCACCCCAGCCGCCTGAGAGAAATATGATGTCGTACTGATTTACATCAACTGCTTCAATTGGAATAGAGTTTTTTACCTTAGCTTGTGCAATTGGATCATTGAGATAACGCTCATCCTCCGGTGTCTTAACCATAAAAAAAAAGCTTTCAGGATCTATTGGAAGCTCTCCACCCTGGATGCTGGCTATATCAACTTCCATGCCGCCATCTAAAAAAGTGTAATAAGGATGAGTCATCTCTGATCCAAAAACACCGGTAGGCTTTCCTTGGGTTTCACCTGGCTTTGATAGGACTGCATGGCTTGTAGTAATAACTAATGCACGTTTACCCGGTAAGTTTACTGATGAGCCCATATACTCTGGATGCAACCCACTTTTGTGCAAAATAGTAGGCAGGGATAATAGAAACACTCCGACTAGGGAAATTAATACAGCAAAGGTAGTAATTAGTTTTTTATTTTTCATTTGTATTAGCAATAAATTTTGAATTCTAGTCACAATAAACTAATGTCATATTATATGTCAATACTTTTAATGTTCTTTGGGACATGCTAATTTTTATAGTGAAAAAGGCCATACATTCCATTACAAAAAGATCCATCTGGTTCTTACTAAAGCGTCATTAGTTTAGACCTTGACTTAGAGTTAGCTATAACTGTTAGACTAACTCAGTAATTTATTTTGGGAGAAAAAAATGCCAGAGATGTCACTTTATGGATGGTTTCATACCGTCATGGGAATTATTGCTTTGTTAAGTGGTTTATATTCTTTAATTAGATATAAAGTTATTAGCTCAAAAAATACTTCTGCAAAAATTTTTTTAACCTGTACTTTAATTGCTGCATTGACCGCCTTAACCTTATATAAGCAAGGTGGATTTGGAGTGGGGCATATGTTGGCTGTTTTAACTTTATTAGCCTTGATAGTTGGAAGAATTAATGAGCAAGGATTGTTATTTGGATGGTTAACACCTTATTTTCAAGCAATCTGTTATACCTCTCTTTTCCTTTTTCATTCTATTCCAGCAATTACCGATGGTTTGCGACGCTTACCAGTGGACGATCCTATTATTACCACTTTAACTGATCCTCTTTTGATGAACTTTTACGCAGCCTTTTTCTTAATTTACATAGTGGTACTAGTTATGCAGATGATATGGGTTAGGAGGAATACTTAAAATGAGTTTATATACAATTTCTCAAGCTTCTGCAGAAGTAGATTTAACCCCATACACACTTCGATATTATGAAAAAGAAGGTTTACTTCCTGGGGTCAAAAAAGATTCTGCAGGCAGAAGAAATTATCAAGCCGACGACATCCAAAGAATAGGCTTTATCAAATGCCTGAAAGGCACCGGGATGTCTTTAAAGCAAATTAAAGAATATGGAGTTTTGTATGTGCAAGGCAAAAAAAAATTTAATGAAAGAAATGCCATGCTTCAGGCTCATAGAGAAAAAATATTGCTGGAGATTAAAACCCAAAAGAAATATTTAAAAATGGTTGAAGCAAAAATTGAGATGAAAATCTAAGAATGCATTTTTGCCTAGAATTTTATCTAGGGCCAGAGTCTTGAAACTTACAGGTGATACATTTAAAAAACACACTGCCAGCTAGCCCTTTGATCTAAAATAATGTTTAGTAGTATAGTCTTGCTATGAATACCATAAATCAATCCGAGGCTGGGCTGTGAGGAAGTTGCTGATTAGTCTTATTGTTATTGCTGTAGTGCTTTGGCTTCCTTATTTTATAAAAACCTATGGCTTGAAAACAATCTCTGAGGCTGACTTGCCTGATGTCGGAGGCTGGGCACAATTAGATCAGGGCAATCTTTATTATCGATGGTATGAACCAGAGATACCAAACAATGAAATTGTTGTATTAGTTCACGGATTCTCAACTCCACACTTTGTATGGAATCCTTTGATGAGTTTTTTAATGGATTCAGGTTACAAAGTCCTTGCCTATGATCACTTTGGAAGAGGTTTATCTGAAAAACCTGAAATATTATACGATCAAAACCTATTTGTTGATTCATTAAAGGGGTTGTTGGACCATCAAATGGTTTCCAAACCATTTCACATAGTTGGTTACTCCATGGGCGGTCCTGTTGTAGCTCATTACTCTAGAAAGTATCCTGAATCAGTTAAAAGCATGACATTGATTGCACCTGCAGGATTCATGATTGAAGACCCTACGGCTAATATGTGGACGATTAAACCATTGATTGGAGAGTGGTTTTGGAATCTTTTTGGTTCATTGGTGGTATTTCAAGACAACAAGTTAGATGGCTCGCCAGCAAGAAAAGATCCCCTGGCTCTTTCTAAATCAGATTTTATGGAGAAGGCTCGCTCTCAAATGCAATTCAAAGGTTTTATAGAGTCATTGCTATCAACCGTCCGTCATTTCAATCTTTTTAACGCAGAAGAAGTTTTTTTAGAAGTAGGACAGCTCAATATACCCACCTTAACCATTTGGGGGACTGAGGATGGCGTGGTTCCTTTTGCTGGCAGTGAGGGCCTGATGAAGAGTATTCCTCATTCACAGCTAATCATTATTGAGAGAGGCAAGCATGATATTACTTATGCAGAACCAACCAAGGTCGGCAGCGCCATTCGTGATTTTTTAAACCAGCAGCTTAAGACTGAAGCTTAGCAATACTTTTTTCTAGCATAAGTTTTTTATTTTCAGCTGTAGTGATTTTCCCTTTCTCTTTTTGAACTACGGCCTCTGGAGCCTTTGCAACAAATTGCTCATTCTCTAACTTTGAGCTAATAATTTTAATATCATTCTCAACGTTGCCTAGCTCTTTGCGGAGCCTTTCTAATTCTTCCTCTGGATCTATAAGGCCTGCCAAAGGAATGATAATTTTATAGTTAGTCATTGCTTTTTCAATAGACTCTTCATAATCATCAGTACTGAACTCAATCGCATCTAATTTTGCGATACCACAAACAATCTCTTCGAACTCTTGAATTAGCTTGACCATTGAGGGAGCAAGGTTGCCCGAAAGAACAAGGTGCAAAGTTTCATCCTTGATATTTGCATTCTCACTTCTAATCACCCTTAGTTCAGAAATAATATTAATCAATTCATCTACCCCATTATCTTTAGAGGTTGTTAGATTGGCAAAGCCAGCCTCTACAAGAAATTGACGCCCATCAAACCCCTTCAGAGCATTCATTTTTGCAAAGAGTTCCTCTGTAATAAATGGCATGAAAGGATGCAGTAATTTTAAAATATTTTCAAAACTCTTAAACAGATTGCCAATTAAGTCTGCGGTTACACTGGGATCAGTTGATTTCTGTATAGCAACTTTACTCAATTCAATATTCCAATCACAGAAATTTGACCAAACTAATTCATAAATTTCTGCGGCAGCTAAATCAAATCGATAGGTTTCTATGTGAGTTTTGCAGTTCAGCGAAGATTGAAATATTTTTTGTGACATCCAGTCCGACAGCGCATCGGCTTTATGCTCAGCTGGTTGATAGCTATGAGTTGCAGCTTGCATCTCTATAAATCTGAAGGCATTCCAGATTTTATTGCAAAAATTTCTATAACCTTTGATTCTTCCAATATCAAAATTAATATCTCTACCTGGAGAGGCAAGAGAGTAGTAGGTATATCGCAGCGCATCTGT
>DKMG01000096.1 GCA_002469975.1 Proteobacteria bacterium UBA7420 | reverse complement strand
GAGGCTCTATATTTATTTATGTTTATTTGGCTTTTAATAGGCTTCACCGGTATTTTAACCATCTTTGGATTTGGAAATATAGCTAATACAGCTCATTTAATTGGTATGATTACAGGATTTATAATAGGCTTAATTACAAAATATAGTTTTAAACTTTAAAAGTATGACCAAAATTACAAAAGCTGTTTTTCCTGTTGCGGGGCTAGGAACCCGCTTCCTACCAGCAACAAAAGCAATCCCCAAAGAAATGCTACCCATTATCGACAGACCCTTGATTGAATATGCGGTCGAGGAAGCTGTGATGGCTGGTATTACAGAGATTATTTTTATTACTAGTCATACAAAAAGAGCAATTGAAGATCATTTTGATCAAAATTTTGAGCTTGAGGCAAAGCTTATCAAGTCTGGAAAACATGAGTATCTTGAAAAGATTAATCGTAAGATTTTTGAGAATGTAAAATTTACTTATGTGCGCCAGAAATCTCAAAAAGGATTAGGTGATGCTATTTTGCAAGCGAAGCACTTAATTCAAGATGAAGCCTTTGCTGTATTGCTAGCCGATGATTTAATTTTAAATGATCCATCATGTACAGCTCAATTAATGAGTGTATATGCTCAAAAAAATTGTAGCATCGTTGGGCTAAATATAGTGCCTGATAAAGACGCTCACAAATATGGGGTTATATCTAGTGACGATGTTGGTCACGCTGAGCAAACCTTTGCCATCAATGACATTGTCGAAAAACCAACAGAAAATGCTCCTTCCAATCTCGCTGTAGTAGGTAGGTATATTTTGTCTGCTACTATTTTTAATTATCTTGAGAATTTAGCCCCAAGTGTTGGTGGTGAAGTTCAGCTCACCGATGCAATCAAGTTGATGCTAAAAGATGAACTAGTAATCGGCCATCTTTATAAAGGTTTAAAATTTGATTGTGGCTCCAGGCATGGATATGCCCAAGCCATAACGCATTTAGCAAAAGATATTTTAGCCAATTAGGTGATATTGCTAATACTCAGTAAATGAAATTCTTAATTTCACTCCTACGGTTATTGCCTCCAGAGCTTGCCCATTCATTAGCGCTAAATGCACTGCATTTTTTATATGTAATGGGCCTCAGCAAGTTTATTTTTCCCTCATCAGTGACAGGGGATTCTTTTATATACAGGAATTTAAATTTTAAAAATAGATTGGGGATTGCTGCAGGCCTTGACAAGAATGGTGACTATATTGATTCCCTGGGGTCTCTTGGCTTTGGTTTTATTGAGATAGGAACAGTGACTCCATTAGCGCAGGCAGGTAATCCGAAGCCTAGAATATTTCGCCTTTTCAACCAGCACGCTATTATCAATAGATTAGGCTTTAACAACAAAGGGCTTGATTATCTTGTCTCAAAAGTAAAATCTAGAAAATATTCAGGCATTTTGGGGATTAATATTGGAGCCAATAAAGACTCGGAAGGGCAAAAACGTATCGATGACTACATAGAATGTTTTTATAAAGTATCTCCCTATGCTGACTATATAGCAGTCAATATCTCATCTCCTAATACACCAAATTTACGTGCTCTGCACGCAAGAGAGAATTTTATCCCACTTTTTTCTGCCCTCAACATTGCTCGATCTGAACAAGACTTCGCCAACCCAGTTTTTATTAAATTATCTCCAGATGAAAGCAAAGAGACAATTTCAGATATTATCAAAGCCATTAGAGAATATGGGTTTGATGGAATTATTGCCTCTAACACGACCGTCGATCATTCAGAGCTACCCGATGAAGCCTCTCATAAAAGAGTCGGTGGCTTATCAGGTAAGCCTCTATTCCAGAAATCTAATGAACTCCTTGCCTCCATTCATGAAGATGACCATGATTTGTTTAAGATTGGCGTTGGTGGAGTTTTTAGCGCTCAGGATTTTAATAAGAAATTGGAATCAGGCGCTTCTTTGGTTCAGATATATACCAGTTTTATATATGAAGGCCCTGGGGTAGTATCCAAGTTGCTCAACTAATATGGTAACGAGTGAATTTCTAATTATTACATTTGTAATTTTATTTTTAATTGGAGCTATCAGTTTCTTAAAGCCATCTAAGAAAATGAAGGCTTTAAGTGAAATCAGATTTTTTGCAAGCAAGGAGGGCTTTAAGATTGGCTCCACGCCTCAGCTAAGAAAAAAATTTAAAAATTGGAATGCCCAAGTAGCCATTTATCAATTAAAAAATATTTCTTCTTACGATGATTTACATTATGTGAAGAGTGATGGGCGTCTCAATCTATACTCTCCCATGTCTTTGAAATATGATAAACGGTTTCCAGAGATCCAAGATAAAATTCTTGCACTTCCAATCTCTATACTTGAAATTATTTTTTTTAAGTCCAATATAGCAATCGTCTGGGACGAAATGCTGGGCAAGGAAGAGCTCTTGAGAATTAAGGCTGAAATTTTAAAGTTATGTAATTAAATAAAACTATAGATCATTAAATAATACAAAATGCCCAAGACTTTAGTAATCGTTGAATCGCCATCCAAAGCGAAAACAATCTCCAAATATTTAGGATCTGACTATATTGTTAAATCTAGTGTTGGTCACATCAGAGATTTACCAAAGGGCAAATCAAAAACACCAGTTCAAAGAAATACTATTCCCAAAGATCTCCCCGAAGATGAGAAGCGCAGGCTTAAAAAGATCAATGAGCGAAAAAGACTGGTGAGACGCATGGGCATTGATCCAGATAATGGGTGGGCTGCAAATTATGAGATCATTCCAGAAAAAGAGAAAGTGATTAAGGAGTTAAAAGCTGCTGCTAAATCTGTGGACACTATATTTCTTGCAACAGATTTGGATAGAGAAGGTGAGGCAATCGCTTGGCATTTAAGAGAAGCACTGGGAGCTGATAAATATAATTATTCCAGAGTTAGGTTCAATCAAATTACAAAAGATGCCATCTTAAAATCTTTCGAAGATCCAAAAGAGATAGATATTAATTTGGTTGATGCGCAACAAGCAAGAAGATTTTTAGATCGAGTCGTTGGATTTGAGCTTTCTCCGCTGCTATGGGCAAAAATTGCCAGGAACTTATCTGCTGGACGAGTTCAATCAGTAGCCTTAAGGTTGCTGGTCGAAAGAGAACACAGCATCCAGAAATTCAAGCCAGAGGAGTTTTGGGAAATTTCATTTATTGCTGAGGATCAATCGAAGGCAAAGATTTCTTTCAACCTCAATAGAAAAAAAAGTGATCCTTTGCTGCAGTCTGAAGAAGCCAAGAGGATTGCAGATCTGATTTCATCAGCAGAGCTTGCTATTCATGAGGTAACTCAAAAACCAGTTAAATCCAAGCCTAAGCCGCCCTTCATAACATCTACATTACAGCAGGCTGCAAGTACCAAATTAGGGTTTAATGTGAAGCGAACTATGAGAACCGCTCAAAAGTTGTACGAAAATGGCCTGATTACTTATATGAGGACTGATGCGCCATCTCTCTCAGCAGAGTCAATTGCAGATGCAAGAATGTATATTGAAACCAAGTTAGGTGATAAGTATCTTACTAATGCTCCAAGAATATATTCAAGCAGTGAAAATGCTCAAGAAGCACATGAAGCTATCCGACCTACTAATGCATCCACTAAATCTGAAGCATTGCTTTCTTCTTCTGATGAAGAAAAGCGGTTGTATGAGCTTATATGGCAACAATTTATTGGCTCACAACTTCCCGATGCTGAATACTTAGCCACTAATGCAAAAATTCAGTTAGAAGGCTATGTTTTTTCTGCAACTGGTCG
>DKMG01000031.1 GCA_002469975.1 Proteobacteria bacterium UBA7420 | reverse complement strand
GCCTCTACTACTTATCAGAACTTTTTTAGACTGTTTAAGCAATTATCAGGTATGACTGGCACAGCAGATACCGAGGCAGCTGAATTTGCTGAGATATATGGGCTGAATGTCTCTATTATCCCTACAAATAAGCCCATGGCCAGAATGGATAATGAGGATTTAGTCTTTTTAACAAAAGAAGCAAAATTCAAAGCCTTGATAGAGGAAATTGAGCTATTGCAAGCAAAAGATGCTCCAATTCTTGTCGGTACTGCTTCTGTAGAATCTTCAGAAATAGTCTCTGAATTACTGACCAGCAAAAAAATAGCACATCAGGTGTTGAATGCAAAACAGCATGAAAGAGAGGCTGAGATTATTGCCAATGCTGGTAGGTCAGGAGTGGTGACAATCGCTACAAACATGGCAGGCCGCGGAACAGATATAGTCTTGGGTGGCAAGCAATCTGAAGGAGATACGGAGTGGGTGCAACGCCATCAAAAAGTGTTAGATGCTGGGGGCCTGCATATTCTTGGAACCGAACGTCATGAGTCTAGGCGAATTGATAACCAGTTACGAGGAAGGTCTGGCCGTCAGGGTGATCCTGGGTACTCAAAGTTCTTTTTATCCCTTGAGGATGATCTATTGAGATTATTTATATCAGACAGTAGACGAACTTTGTTTGAAAGGATTGGGATGGGTGATGACCATATTGAGCATAAAATGCTATCTCGAGGCATTGAAAATGCTCAAAAAAGAATCGAAAGCAGAAATTTTGACATTAGAAAAAACCTTCTTGAATATGATGACGTGGCAAATGATCAAAGGCAGGCTATTTACTCACTTAGGAACCAGCTGCTTGAAGAGAACAATATATCTGAAGCAATAAGTGAGCTAATTCAAGAGGAGATGCTGGCTGTGTCGAGGGATTTTATTCCATTAGAGTCTGTGGAAAGCCAATGGAGGGTTGAAGAATTAGAGAAACATTTGAGAGATCATTATTTGATTGAAGAAAATATAAAAGAAGCAATTGCTCAAAATACAAAATTAACTCCTGATTTAATTGGTGAGTTGATTGCTGGTCAGGCAGCTAAGCGTTATACAGAAAAGTATCAAAAAATTGAAAAAAACATAGTTCAGCTAGAGAAACAGGTCATGTTACAAGTTCTTGATGTGCACTGGAAAGATCACCTAGCAGAGATGGATCACCTAAGGCAGAGTGTCGGACTTAGAGCTTATGCGCAAAAGAATCCTAAGAATGAATATAAGCGCGAAGCATTTGAAATGTTTGAAACAATGCTTGATGAGATTAATACAGAAGCCATTAAGATTCTTTTCAGGCTGGAGCTTGCAAGCGAAGAAGAATTAAAAGAGCTAGAACAAAGATCCGTGGATGCTCAGAACCATAAAGAAATGCAGCTCCAGCAAGCACAGCCAGAATTAGTGGTAGGAAATAATGGGGGCTTATCGGCTAAAACGGCATCAAACCAAGAAACAATCCTACGAGTGGAGCCAAAATTAGGCAGAAATGACCCATGTCACTGCGGGTCTGGCAAGAAATATAAGCAATGCCACGGCAAGGCATAAACTTCAAAATTTACTAATCATCGTAGAAATCTTCAGCATCCAGGGGTCTGCTGATTAACTTTTCCTCATTGGCCCATGTGCCTAAATCAATTAACTTGCACCTCTCAGAACAAAAGGGCCTAAATTTATTAGATTGAGATAGGCTAGCTTGCTCTTTACATTGGGGGCAATCCTTAGTCATGGTTTATGATTCCTAGGTAAAATGAATGGAGTTCATTAATCTTATTTTTCAAGGATGAAAAAGAGGTATTGTTGAGAACAACGTCATTGGCGATAGAAAGCCTTTGCTCTCGAGAGCACTGAGTTGACATAATTTTTGCAATTAATTCTCTGGGGTTACTATCTCTTAAAGTGGCACGATCAAGCTGAATATCTTCGTCACAGTCAATGACTAAAATTCTATCGTAAGATTTCATACTTTGAGATTCATATATTAACGGAACCATAACAATCGTATATAAAGATTCTGATAGAAGAATTCTTGAAGCCATAAGTTCGCGTACACGAGGATGAACAATAGATTCAAGTAGTAGTTTTTTTTCAGGGCTATTGAAAACTTCAGTGCGCAGTTTAGCTCGATCAATAAGTTTAGATTCATCAAGAATATTCCTACCAAAGGTATCCAGCACTTCTTGATAGCCCCCAGATCCGAAGTCTAGTACGTCCTTGGCAAGCTCGTCAGCATCAATCACTGTCACTCCATTGGAAATAAAATTCTCTGCTGCGGCTGATTTACCTGAGCCGATACCACCCGTTAAGCCAATAATCATTTATTCGGCTCTGTATTGATGGATGTTGGAACATTATGCGACCAAGAGCTCTGCTCTACTCTGGAAGAAATAAACCACTGATTATCAATCTTTAAATAGGTATCCTGGTACCACATACCTAAAAAAAAGGTCTGTCCCTCTTTGGTCTGCATGGGGTTAAAGCACATAACTTTGCCTGAGGCGCTATTCTTGTTGATGGTTAAGGAGATATTAGAAATAAAATGCTGATAATTTGGAAAAAAATCTAGGGCTGTCTCAAGAAATGAAATAATTTCAGAGGTAGAGCCTGCGATGCCGCCAACAGCCGTGTAATCTATGCTCGCATCAGGGGTAAATAAGTTATTTAATTCTGTAAAATTTCGAGAATCAATGGCGGTGGCATAGTCGGTGACTAATTTTTCAAGTTCAAGCCTGTCAGAAATCTCAGTAATGTCCATGAGTTATTTTAATACAAAAAAAAGGCTCTTAGATAAATCTAAGAGCCTTTTAAAGAAAAAAGCCTGACGATTACCTACTCTCACACAAGGAGACCTTGCACTACCATTGGCGTTAGTCCGTTTCACTTCTGAGTTCGAGATGGGATCAGGTGGTACCAAACTGCTATTGTCATCAGGCAAACTGGTATGTAATTCTTTTCACTACAAAT
>DKMG01000017.1 GCA_002469975.1 Proteobacteria bacterium UBA7420 | reverse complement strand
TAGAGCCTATGGCAAAGAATCTAATATGGGCAATCTCTTTGCAGATGCGATTGCAGCTTTTGATGAAAGGATTGATTTTGCTGTAGTGAATAGTGGCGCTTTAAGACAGGATATTGATTCAGGTTTGGTCACCAAAGGAGACTTAATCTCTGCCTTCCCATTTCCAAATACAGTGGTAATAACAAAATTAAAGGGCTCTCAAGTAAAAAAAATATTTAATCATGCTGCTGGAATGACTAATGGGGTATTACAGGTATCCAAAAACTCTAAGTATTCTTTTACTCCTGGCGCAGAGGCACACAAAATATGGGTTAACGGTGAAGTGGTTGATGATATGGCAGAATATTGGGTTGCTGCCCCAAATTTTGTTACACAAGGTGGGGATGGCTATTGGGAATTTCAAAATTCAATTGAGTACATAGATAGTGGTGTTCTTGTGGTGGATGCAGTTGAAAATTTTTTAGAAGGCAAGGGAGTTTATGAGCCCAAGTACGAGGACAGAATTCGAGTTATTGATTCTTTTTAGCTAGGGAGAGCGATGCTCGAAATAGGTGTCAGCCAAGGCAATTGTGTTTGGAGCATCATGTCCCATCATCAAACTCAGATGACGACGGATTAAAGTAACTGCCCATTCGAGACAATGAAGCCAAGAGAGATTTTTGCCAGCAGTCAGGTGATCATGTGACTCATTCAATGATTGAGACTTCCGAGGCTGAAGATCACTCATCCTATAATTCATTCGACAGAGTTTCCAGCCCTCACGAGCGCTATTCAAAAAAATTAATTTATATCTGTGTATGTCATAATGAGCGTATAACTGCAAAGGGGCGGCTATTTTGGTCTGAGACTTTCACAAGAACCCTTTGAACCTGATCCATATAATAATGGCGGAGGAATTGCATGAATATCACCAAAAGCAGGGCGATTGTTTTTTTACTTACAACGCTGATCTCTTTTTTTAGCATAGCAGTTTTCTCAGATACTATTGAAGAGATAGTGGTGAAAGGCAGCTGGAGACAAATACCTGTCGCTCAAGAAGATTCCAGTGTAATTTTTCTAGATTCTGAGATTATTAAGGCTCAGTCAATGAAACACTTTGAGCAATTATCTTATTTAGTGCCAAATTTAAATTTTGCTGCCAGTGACTCTAGAGCTCGATATTTTCAAATTAGAGGCATTGGAGAAAGGTCTGGCTATCAGGGCACCCCGAATTCTTCTGTAGGATTTTTAATAGATGATATCGACTACTCAGGTCAAGGCGGCATTGCAACCACATTTGATCTAGATCAAATCGAGGTTTATAGAGGGCCCCAGGGATCTAGAATTGGTGCCAATGCACTGGCTGGACTTATCTATATCCAAACAAAAGATCCCACTGAAAATTTTGAGGGCACCAGCGAATTAACCAAAGGCACCTATGGGACAACCAGTGCCGGAGTTGCGTTTGGAGGCCCCTTAAATCAAAATAAAGACATTACTTATAGGCTTGCTTTAAGAAAAGATCAGGCAGATGGGTTTCGTAAAAATTTATACTTAAAAAGATCCGATACATCTCGCAAAAATGAGAGCACTGGCCGTTTAAAAGTGAACTGGCAGTTAACCAGTAACACAAATATCAAATTTCTTATTTCTCAGGTTGAGTTAGATGACCCAGCTGATATTTGGACTATAGACGGAAGCTTGAACACTCTTGCAGATAGACCTGGCATGGATTCTCAAAAAACTCACTCATATGGCATGAAAGTTTTTCATTTATTTGAAGGTTTTGAATTACAAAGCTTTACTAGCGCCACTGATACAGATGTAATATTTAGTTACGATGCTGATTGGGGCAACGCTGATTCTCATGCCCCCTATACCTATGATTATTTTTCTGAGACTCTAAGGCATAGAAAATCATTTAATCAGGAACTTAGAGCTGTCTCTAATAAAGCTGACTTTTCAAAAGATTATTTTATTGAGTGGGTGGCTGGAGTAAATTACTTAGAGTTAAAAGAAACAAACCTTAAAAAAGACGACGGATTGTATGGCGATCCCTCTGATCCCTATGGGCCCTATGCAAGTCAATTTGAGTCATCTAGTCGCTACAAGTCTTCAAACTTTTCAGTCTTTGGCAATTTAGATTATCTACTTTCTGCTTCATTGAAGATTTCCATGGGGGTGCGCTGGGAAGATTGGGAAGCTGATTACTCAGACTCTTTGCAAGAATCATTTCACCCAACAGACCAGATGTCTGGAGGAAAAATCTCTCTGATTAAAAGTAGGCTCAATGGTTCCAGTCTCTATGCAAGCGTGGCAAAGGGTTATAAGCAAGGTGGGTTCAATCTTGGGCTAGGTGCTAACTCAACAAATAATAATTTAGCTTATGATCCTGAATTTTTAACCAATTATGAAATTGGAATAAATACAAAGCTTCTGGATTCTGCAATCAATTTTACTGGAGTGCTATTTTATTCAGATCGCGAAGATCAGCAGGTTCTTATATCCACACAAACAGATCCAAGCGATCCAAATACCTTTGCTTTCTTGACTCAAAATGCAGCAGAAGGAGTGAACTATGGATTAGAAATGAAGATGGACATGGACATTACTGAATCTTTGGGAATATTTCTTAATTTAGGAATACTGAAAACTGAAATTCAGAATTGGCAATCTAGAAAGGATCTTGAGGGTCGCGCCCAAGCTCACGCTCCTGAAAGAAGTTATGCACTTGGATTAAAATGGCTCCCAATCACAAATACATACCTGGCTATAGATTTTACCGGCAAAACCAGTTTTTATTACAGTGATTCTCATAACAACATATCTAAGTCATATACTCTAACCAATTTAAATTTAGGCTATTTTAAAAATAAGTGGAATTATGAATTCTGGGTAAGAAATCTCTTTGACGAATACTATGCCTTGAGAGGCTTTTACTTTGGCAATGAAGCACCAAATTTTATTGATACATTGTATGAAAGACATGGCGATCCAAGACATATAGGAATTTCAGTTAGATATGATTTTTAGCTTTATCAGTCAGAACTGGATAGAAATTACGGCAGTCATTTTTGCAATTCTTTATCTCGTCCTTGCAGTTAAGCAGAATATCCTATGCTGGGTAGCTGGGATTATTAGTGCAGTTTTATACTTTTTTATTATGCGTAAAGCTGGTTTGTATATGGAGGCAAATCTACAAATTTATTATGTAGTTATGAGTATTTATGGTTGGTCGCAATGGAGCCAGAGCGCCAGCAATCAAAAAATTTTTGTTGTGAATACTTGGGGTAAATCTCAACATCTTGTTGCTATCTCAATGATTTTAGTTTTATCTTTGCTTTCTGGTCTAGTCTTAAAATCATATACAGATGCAGCTTTACCTTTCTTTGACGCACTGGTGGCTTGGGGTGCTGTAGTGGCTACATATATGGTTGCAAAAAAATTATTGGAAAACTGGATTTATTGGCTTGTTATTGACTCAATATCTATTGTCTTATTCATTTCTAGGGATCTTTGGCTGACAGCATTTTTATTTTTAGTTTACATAGTCATTATTTATTTTGGCTACCAATCTTGGAGTAAAATAAGAAATAACACTCATGCTTAAACTCACCGAAAGAATAAACACAATTCCTGGTAAGTTCACCCTCCAGGAAAGTCTTAAATCAAGCCCGATTTCTCAAGTATTTTTATGCACCCTCAACAATACAAAGGCGGTCGTTAGATTTGACCTTCCAAGCGCCTCTTTACTTGCGATCGATAGAAGGAATGAATGGATTCTACTTAAAAGCATCCAAGATTTAAGAATTGCACCAAGAACTCTTTATCAAGATACGTTACAGGGGTTGATGATTTGGGAGTTTATTGAAGGCGACCAATTCTTGTTGAATTCAGCCAATCAAGAGAGTTCTCTGCAATCGCTTGGAAGCACTTTGAGTATGATTCATGGAACTAGCACCCCAAAAGAATCTAAAGATATATTTTCTGAGTCCCTACATTTATATAAAAACTTGTTAGAGGATTCATCTCATAAATCTTTACTGCAAAAAACATTAAGTCTCTATGATGAATTAACCGCGGATGGTATCAACTATGTTTTATCGCACAATGACTTAAACAAAGGAAATATTCTTTGGAATCAACGGTGTTACTTTTTAGACTGGGAATATGCTGGTTTAAATCATCCTGGTTTTGACATAGCTTCGCTTGTAAGAACCTACAGGTTAAATAAAAATGAATTTCATGAATTGTTGAGTGGATACAGCATGGATAATAATCGCTTCAACTTTGATCAAATCACTCAATGGGTAGTGTTTAGCGAGCTCTTAGATGAGGTTTGGGAAAAATCCGTAAGCCTGCTTGCAAAAAATACTTTCAATAAAGCGAACTAAAACAAATTTTTTGGCATACTAAATATAAACTTAACTCATAGGAGCACTCATCATGGCTAAAGGCTTAGATAAACAAAAAAACGAAAAAAAGAAAGGCAAGACACTTAAAGAAAAAAGAGCTGAGAAAAAAGAAAAAAAGAAATAAAGAATTAGGTTTTTTGGCATACTTGGATAATGAAAAATATTATCTTTAGTTGCTGCTGTTTACTTTTATTTACTGGCTGTAGCCAGGATCCACAATTGAACGAAAATTTACAAGATAGTGAAAAATTTTTATCAAGCAACCTTTTGCAAGAAGGTGTTACAGAAATTGAACCGGGCCTTCAGTACTCAGTCATTTCATCGGGTGATCCAGCAGCAGAACCAGCAAAGCTTTCAGACACCATTACAGCTCATTTTCATGGCACTTTAAAAGATGGAGCTGTATTTTGGAGCTCAGTTGATATGGGTGAGCCTCTAATCATTAACCTCGCTCAGCTAATTCCAGGCTGCCAGAAAGCCATCTCTATGATGCGACCTGGCGATAAATGGAAGGTATTCATACACCCTGATTTAGCCTATGGAGAAGAGGGCAGGCCCACTATCCCACCAAACGCTGCATTAGTATTTGATATCGAGCTTATCAAAGTTGATGCCTAGATAAGTACTTACATATAAGATTTATTTTGAAAAATACCCCAAGCCAGTCTTACTGGAAATCAAACATAAGAATTTTAATCTCATTGTTAGCTATTTGGTTCATAGCATCATTTGGGTTTGGCATCATTTGGTCTGATGCGCTGGATAATATTCAAGTAGGTGGATTTAAGTTAGGATTTTGGTTTGCGCAACAAGGCAGTATTTATATTTTTGTTCTATTAATATTTATTTACATCACCTTGATGAATCGACTCGACAAGAAATATCAAGAAGAAGTATCTCAAGA
>DKMG01000061.1:935-2615 GCA_002469975.1 Proteobacteria bacterium UBA7420 | reverse complement strand
CTTAAAAAGTTAAGCACCGACAGGAAAGTGGTACTACCTCATCATAAAACTTTTGAGTTGGTTGATGAGCTTAGGGCCCTGGTTAAAAATATCCAAGAAGAGGTTGAAGCCAATGGCTAAATACACTTGTTTTGAAGTTAAGGTAGAAGAGCACGTCGCGCATGTGGTGATGAATAGACCCAATGAATTTAATTCAATGACACGTTTATTTTGGAAAGAACTGCCAGAGTTAATTAAAGAGTTAGATAAAAATGCAGAAGCCAGGGTAATTCTACTGAAGGCTGAGGGCAAGCATTTTAATGCCGGCATGGATTTGGCTAATTTCATACCAGACGATAAAAAAGACGGGGTTAAAAAAGATCCGGCTCGCATGAGAGAGACTTTTTACCATGAGGTCCTCGAACTTCAAGATACATTTTCAGCCTTAGAAGAGTGTCGCATGCCGACCATTGCATCGATTCAGGGTGCTTGTGTTGGAGGTGGCATTGATATGGTTGCTGCTTGCGATATCAGGCATTGCTCATCGGATGCTTTTTTCAAGATTGCTGAAGTCGATATCGGTCTTGCGGCAGATGTTGGGACCTTACAAAGATTGCCAACTTTAATGCCCTTGGGCGCAGTCAGAGAACTCTCCTACACAGGTAGAAAGTTCCTTCCAGACGAGGCATTGTCCCTAGGCTTTATGAACAAGGTCTATGAATCCAGAGAAGATCTCGAAGCAGGCTCACTGGCCTTAGCAAAAGAGATTGCTTCTAAGTCACCGCTTGTAACTAGAGTGATCAAAAAACAAATTAATTATGCTCGAGACCACAGCGTTAAAGAGTCGCTTGATTATCATGCAGCATGGAATTCATCGTTGATTAGTGGCCAGGACATGGAAGCAGCCATGAAAGCTTTCATGCAGAAATCGCAGGCTACTTACGACGACCTTGAGCCAACGCATTCATTCTGGGAAAAGGACGGCTTACTTCCTTAAAAAAACGGGTTCTTCGGGTGTCGAATCTTTCTTCGAGTATTTGTAACCCTCTTCGTTAAATTTTATTAAGTCTTGAGCAGAGGTAATTTTGTTCTTGATAATCCAGTGACTCATGTAGCCCCTTGCTTTTTTTGCATAAAAACTAATAAGCTTATATTCACCATTTTTAAAATCTTTAAACACTGGGGCCACCACTTCAATATTGCTTGGCAAAACACCAACAACACTAAAATATTCTTTCGATGCTAGGTTTACAATCAACTCAGATTTGTTGGCCTTGAGTTCTGTTAATAAATTATCTTTGATCTTAGAGCCCCAGAATTCATATAAATTTTTACCCTTGCTCGTCGGCAGCTTGGTTCCCATTTCCAACCGATAAGGCTTGATCACATCCAGCGGTCTTAATTCCCCATAAAGACCTGAAAGAATGCGTAAATGTTTTTGAGCAAAGGCAATGTCTTTTTTATTAAAGGTTTCAGCTTTCAACCCCTGATAAACGTCTCCTTGAAAAACATAAAGTGCTGGTTTGCTGTCACTGCTGATGGACTTAGAAGCTTTCCAGCTTTGATAGCGATCAAAGTTTAAGGTTGCCAGGTTATCGCTGAGGCCCATGAGGCTGGCTATATCTTTAGGTTCCTTGGTTTTCAGTTCCTTGATGAGCTTCGAAGAATCAGCCAAGAATGCTGGCGCAGTAGGCTTTATAT
>DKMG01000061.1:0-814 GCA_002469975.1 Proteobacteria bacterium UBA7420 | reverse complement strand
ACATTGGTCATGATCGTTGTAATTAGTCGCTATTTTTTTGGC
Source organism: Proteobacteria bacterium UBA7420 (assembly GCA_002469975.1). Taxonomy (GTDB): domain Bacteria; phylum Pseudomonadota; class Gammaproteobacteria; order Magnimaribacterales; family D2472; genus D2472. Next base: position 772 of record DKMG01000061.1, on the reverse strand, counting down.
ATGGGTCGAGTCGATATCCAAGAGTTAGCTTTGTATGCCCATGCATTAATTTTCTTAGGCTGCGCCGGCTGGGCCTACTCATCAGATGAGCACGTGAGAGTAGATATTTTTTATCGCAGTGCATCACTTCAATATCAAAAATTTGTTAATACCTTTGGAGTAATTTTTTTATTGGCCCCCATGATTGGCGTCATCACTTATTATTCTATCGATTTTATATCAGCCTCCTGGTCAGTTCAGGAGGTCTCAACTGAACCTGGCGGGCTGAGCACTGTTTTCATTCAAAAATCTTTTATTCTGCTGCTGCCATTTGTGCTTGGGGTTGCAGGAATCAAGGAGCTGTATAGATTATGGAAATAATTCCTATCCTTTTAATTGTCGTGGTATGCATGACTTTGCTCTTGGGCTATCCGGTTGCATTTACCTTAGCTGGGACCTCTATCTTATTTGCGCTCTTGGGAGCGTCGCTGGATTTTTTTGATCCTAATTTGTTTAAAACCATCCCTATGAGGGTTTTTGGGATCATGAATAATCAAACCCTCTTAGCAGTTCCCTTGTTTGTTTTTATGGGTGTTGTGCTTGAGAGATCCGGGATTGCAGCCAAAATGCTTAAAGACATGGCGCTGGTTTTTAAGAACACGAATTCTGGATTAAGTATCTCAATTATTATTGTTGGAGCGCTTTTAGCTGCAAGCACAGGCATCGTTGGCGCAACCGTTGTCACCATGGGCCTCATGTCCTTACCAGCAATGCTCAAGCAAGGCTACAGCAA
>DKMG01000023.1 GCA_002469975.1 Proteobacteria bacterium UBA7420 | reverse complement strand
ACTTGATTATTTATCCACAATGTACGAATATTGTCTTTGGTTTTAAAGATTCAAAAACAAGAAGATTTGGCCCCACCCATTGGTACATTATTGCAATAAAACCAAAGAAAGAAACAAATTAATTAGAGTAGAGGTAGAGCATGGCATTACAGGAGTATGGTACTCAAGAGGGTTCGGGGCAGCAAACAGCAACAACAACCTCCTCAGAGGATTTGAACATCACAGCGCCAGGAAAATTGCGCGTGATCAAGAGAAACGGCAAGGTAGTATCATTTGAAGAAGATAAAATTAAGATTGCAGTTACCAAAGCCTTCTTGGCTAATGAATCTGGCAATGCAGCAGCCAGCGAAAGAATTCATAGAAAAGTTGAAGATATTACAAAGGAAGTAGAGGACATTTTCAGCAGAAGAATGCCTTCAGGCGGAACTTTGCACATTGAAGAAATCCAAGATCAAGTAGAGCTTCAGCTGATGCGAAGCGAAGAGTACATTGTGGCAAGGAAATACATTCTGTATAGGGACGAAAGAGCAAGTCAAAGAACCAAAGGCAAGCCTGCACAAACAAACATTAAAGCACCTGCAATATCTGTTACCAAGAAAGATGGATCCAAGGTACCGCTAGATATTAACAAGTTAGCTGCTCTGGTTAACCATGCATGTGAAGGTCTTGAAGATGTTAGCGCGGACTCAATTCTAGAAGAATCTGTTAAGAATTTATACGATGGTGTGTCAATTAGTGACATGAAATCATCCTTAGTGATGTCGGCTAGAACAAAGGTAGAGCAAGAGCCTAACTACAGCTTTGTGACAGCAAGAATACTGCTTGATGAACTCAGAAGTGAGGCTTTAGAATTTCTTGGGGTTGCAGAAGAGAGCTCTCATCCAGAGATGAAAGAGCATTACCCTGCTGCCTTTAAAGCATATATTGATAAGGGTATCGAGCTTGAAATGCTTGATCCAAATCTAAAAACATTTGATCTAGAGAAACTAGGCGCTGCCATTGATCATAATAGAGATTTCCAGTTCACTTATCTTGGCCTGCAAACACTGTATGACAGATACTTTATTCACTACAAGGATACTCGCTTTGAATTACCACAAATTTTCTTTATGCGCGTTGCCATGGGTCTGGCAGCAGAAGAAGAGAATCGTGAAGATAGAGCAATTGAATTCTATCGACTGCTATCAAGCTTCGATTACATGAGCTCAACACCTACGCTCTTTAACTCAGGCACTCTAAGGCCTCAGCTATCCTCTTGTTATCTCACCACCATCCCAGATGACTTGGATGGAATATTTGGCGCCATGAAAGATAATGCGCTTTTATCTAAATGGGCTGGCGGACTAGGCAATGACTGGTCTCCAGTCAGAGCTCTCGGCTCGTACATCAAAGGAACAAATGGTAAAAGTCAGGGCGTGGTACCTTTCTTAAAAGTAGCCAATGATACTGCAGTGGCTGTGAACCAGGGTGGAAAAAGAAAAGGGGCCATGTGCGCGTACCTAGAAACTTGGCACTTAGATATTGAGGAGTTCTTAGACCTAAGAAAAAACACTGGTGATGATCGAAGAAGAACCCATGACATGAACACAGCAAACTGGGTTCCAGATTTATTCATGAAAAGAGTGGAGCTTGGGGCTAATTGGACCCTCTTTTCTCCTGGGGAAGCGCCTGATCTTCATGACCTAACTGGCCTTGCATTTGAAAAGCGCTATGAAGAATATGAAGCCTTGGCTGCAGAGGGAAAAATGGACCAGCATAAAACGCTGCCAGCAAAAGATCTATGGAGAAAGATGCTCACCATGCTATTTGAAACTGGCCATCCATGGATTACCTTCAAAGATGCTTGTAACCTGCGATCACCGCAACAGCATATTGGAGTAATACATTCGTCGAATTTATGCACAGAGATCACTTTGAATACTAGTCAAGATGAGATAGCAGTATGTAACCTTGGTTCAGTTAATTTACCTCAGCACATGAAAGATGGCGTTTTGGATCAAGAGAAGGTTAAGCGCACTGTAACTACTGCCCTTAGAATGCTAGATAATGTGATTGATATTAACTATTACTCTGTTGATACAGCTAAAAACTCTAATCTAAAACATCGCCCAGTTGGCATGGGTCTGATGGGTTTTCAGGATGCTTTATACATGCAAGATGTGCCATATTGCTCAGATGCAGCAATAGAGTTTGCAGATCGCAGCATGGAAGTAATTAGCTATCATGCAATTCATGCTTCTAGCGAGCTGGCAAAAGAGCGAGGCACCTATCCATCCTATGAAGGCTCCTTGTGGAGCCAAGGAATTTTTCCAAAAGATTCACTTGATATATTGGAAAAAAATCGAGGCAGCGAGTTTATCAAGGTAGATAGATCTGAAACACTTGACTGGGATTCATTGAGAGTAAAAGTTAAGCAGGATGGCATGAGAAATTCAAATGTAATGGCTATAGCCCCAACCGCGACTATCTCCAATATCACAGGTGTGACGCAATCAATTGAGCCAACCTACCAAAACCTCTATGTAAAATCTAATTTATCTGGCGAGTTCACAATTGTTAACCCGTACCTGGTAAGAAAGCTTAAGGCTCTGAACCTATGGGATGATGTGATGATTAATGATTTGAAATACTTTGAAGGCAGTTTAACTCAGATATCAAGAATTCCAGACGATATCAAGAAGCTCTTCTCAACAGCGTTTGAGGTTGAGCCTCAATACATTGTAGAGGCTGCAAGTAGAAGGCAAAAATGGATTGATCAAGCTCAGTCACTGAACCTATACATAGGTAATGCGAATGGTAAAAAATTAGATTTAACCTATAGAATGGCATGGTACTCGGGTTTAAAAACAACCTATTACCTCAGATCTATCGCAGCAACAACAACTGAAAAATCAACTATTAATCAAGGAACCTTGAACGCTGTAAGCTCTCAAGCAGAAAGCGTGCCAGAAGTACCTCACGAGCTTGGGGCCCCTGCGCCTGTGCCAGAGGCATGCTCTCTTGATGACCCTGATTGCGAAGCCTGTCAGTAAAAAAATAACGGAGAAATAGAATGTTAAATTGGGATGAGTACAATAAAGAAGAGACACAAGCAGCTCCACCAGTTCAGAGTGCTGCGCCGACTGAAGTCACTCCAGCGCAACCATTAGTGAAAGAAGCAGTGATTGAATTAGCTGATACTTCTGCTGCGGTTGAGGCGGGCTCTAGGGCTGAGCTTGCTAGAAAGGCTATTGAAAATTTTGATGAGTCAGCAGGGATCAAAGAGCTTGATGAGATGCAGGGAGGCCGAGT
>DKMG01000003.1 GCA_002469975.1 Proteobacteria bacterium UBA7420 | reverse complement strand
ATTTAACCCATAGATAACACTCATTAAATTTACATCAATGACTCTCTTCCAATTCTTTTGATCTGCTTTCCAAGCTCGGCCCTCTAAAAATATTCCGGCGTTATTAAAAAGAAAATGAACCATGCCAAAGTGAGCATCAATCTTTTCTTTGCATTGAGTGAATTCTTCAAGATTCGATACATCACACCTCAAGACAAGAGAAGGGGAGTCAGCAATGAGAGCTTGAGTTTCAGCTAAACCTTCTTCGTTGAGATCTATCAAGACAACATTCATTCCTAGGCCAGCAGCATGGATAGCCAAACCACGACCAATGCCACTTGCAGCACCTGTAATAAGCGCAGTTTTTTTATTAAACATATCAGCTTGCAAGATAGCCACCATCAACAGGGTGATAAGATCCCGTGATATATGACGCTTCTGAGGAACCTAGAAAATAAATAAGATTGGCTACCTCATCTGCAGAAGCAACTCTTTTAAGGGGAATCCTGCCCAACATAAAGCCCATAATGTTTTCATCTTTCATCAGCGCAGTATTCATTGGCGTATCTATGACTCCGGGCCCAACAGCATTGGCTCTAATATTCATGTGAGCATAGTCTTGAGCAATTGATTTTGTTAGACCCACAACTGCATGTTTAGAGGCGGCATAGGATGCTTGAGCGGCACTGGCTCTGACGCCCATGATAGAGGCTACATTAATAATGGCGCCTTCAGATGCATTATTTTTAACTGCAAGATTAAGAAATTCACGGCAGGCATAAAAAGTTCCATGCAAATTAATATCAATGGCTCTATGCCACTCTTCCACGGGGTATTGATGCAGAGCATTTAAACCTGGGCTAATACCTGCGCAATTAACCAAGACTTGGGCACTTTTATTTTCATTGCCCAAGGTCTCAAATATTGTAGCCACTTGCTCATGCTTGGTGATATCGCAATAAGCGAAATTGGAAGTATAACCTTCTGATTTAAGGTTTTTTAATACAGATTCACCGGCTTCTTTATTGGCATCAATAATGAGGACTTCATAACCTTCTTTGGCAAAGCGATTGATGCAGCTAAGGCCAATTCCAGATGCGCCCCCGGTAACGACTGCGAGGGATTGGTTGGCGTTTGTTGAATTCATAATGTGTAAGGGTTATTTGAGTTAATTTATATCTTATCCACTATAACCAAACTCCATTTTTCAAACAACATTGACAAAATAAAACCCCTTGATACTCGTTGATTCTTTGTTTTGTTTATATGATAGTAAAAATAATTTACGTTATGCATAAAGACACATACATACAAGCGCTGATAAAAGAGCAGGCATTTTTTGAGATTCATCAAGAAGAGGTGCTCGGGTCCTCAATGGAAGTGTTTAAAAATCGACCCAGATCATTGGTTGACTTTCTTGAGCTCTCAGAAAACCATGGCGAACAACCATACCTAATCTATCAAGGGCAAACCATTAGCTTTGCCAAGCATTTAGATTTGGTTAAAAAAGTGGCACATATCCTTCAGTATGATTATGGAGTGGAGCCTGGGGACAGGGTGGCAATTTATGCGGCCAATTGCCCGCACTGGATTATTTTCTTTTGGGCCACCATTAGTATTGGGGGTATTGCCTGTGGATTAAATGGATGGTGGAAAGGAACCGAGGCACTCAAGGCTATTGAAGATGCTAACCCCAAATTAATTGCTGCTGATCAAAAACGCTTTGATCGCATTAACCAGCAAGTGAATCATCCTGCCTTAATTTTTGAAAACTTAGACCTAACTCAAGATAGCCCCGCTATTGAGTCCTTTATTCGTTTGCCTGAAGATGAGTGTGCCTGCTTGCTATACACTTCTGGAACAACTGGCGCCCCAAAGGGTGTCATGACGTCTCATCGCTCTATGATTGCAAACTCTACCCTCCAAATGTTGCAAGGCGCTGCTGTTTCTCAGGACTCTGGTAGCAAAGGCATTGACTGGGCACGGCACAAGCCAACCAGTCTTTTGACCTCGCCTTTGTTCCATGTTTCAGGTCTTTCGGCGGGCGCTGTGACGAGTCTATTTGCTGGCTCAACGACTTTGGTTTATGACGGCAGGTTTTCTGCACAGAAAATTTTAGATCTCATTTCAAAATTTAATGCGACTTCTTGGGGCGGCGCTGTGCCGACTGCATTAAAAAGAGTCTTAGATGCCGCTGAAGCATCAAACATTACATTGGATTCAATTTTGGTGGTTGGTGGCGGTGGCGCTCCAATGCCTCCGGCTCTTATCGAAAGAACTAAGATTACTTTTCCTAATTCTAAATACAGCTTTGGTTATGGTTACGGTTTAACAGAGTCTGGTGCTATTACCATTATTAATTGGGGTGACTCTCTTCAAAAAAATCCGTCTTCTCCAGGCCAGGCCATGCCAACCATACACATTGAAATTAGAGACGAAGAGGGTCAGGTGATTAAAGAGGATCACCAAGAAGGTGAGATTTTTGTACGGAGCCCCTCAGTCATGCTTGGCTATTTTAATAACCTCGAGGCCACCAATGAGTCTCTGTTAGAAGATCGATGGTTAAAAACTGGTGATTTTGGATACCAGGAAGGGCACCTATTTTTTATTTCCTCTCGACGCACCGATCTTATTTTAAGAGGAGCAGAGAATGTTTATCCCCAAGAGATTGAAATTATTCTTGATTTACATCCCATGGTTGAAGAGTCAGCCGTTATAGGTTTGCCGCACGATGATTTAGGTCAAGAAGTAGCTGCGGTTGTGAGAGGCACCAATCCCTCTTTGAGTGAGCAGGATTTATCCAACTGGGTTGCAACACAACTGGCAGACTTCAAGGTGCCTTCTAAATGGATTTTTTCTGATCACCCTTTGCCAAGAAATGCTTCCGGTAAATTAATGAAACATGTTTTAATAGACGCATCAAAAAATACGATGGTGGATGAAAATGAGTGAGACTAAAACTAATTTATTAGAAGCTCCGTTTGAGCTGTCGTATAAATACAAGCGCTCGAGCGGACCAGTGATGTCCAAATTTTTTGAAGCCTTGGGTGACAAGAAAATTCTAGGCACTAAAAGCAAAGCGCAAAAAGTCTTTGCTCCTGCTGCTGAATTCGACCCTCAAACACGAGAGACCTTGACTGATTTAACTGAAGTTGGCCCGGGCGGAGTGATTGAATCTTGGAGTTGGGTGCATCAACCCTCTGACCATCACTTACTTCAAATTCCTTTTGCTTTTGCGCTGATTAAGCTGGATGGTGCTGATACTGCAATGCTGCATATGATCTCAGGCTGCCAAGAATCTGATCTTTCAATAGGCGCTAGAGTAACCGCCACTTGGTCTGATACTCCTACAGAATCCATTACTGATATTAAACACTTCACTTTAGAGTTATGAGCAGCGATCAAACACCCAAAGATTATAGGGAATCTCTTATTCACCTTGAGTATCAATATACGGCTGGTTCAGCGACCACCACTTTTCTTAATCAAGTTAAAGAGGGTCGATTAGTGGGACAAGCCTGCCCCAAATGCAAGGCAGTCTATGTGCCGCCTCGGGGTAGTTGCCCAAGAGACGGGATTGCCACCACCATTGAAGTTCCTTTAACAGATAAAGGCTGTATTGAATCATTCACAGTGGTTCATATCCCTATTCCTGGCAACCCAATCGTGCCTCCCTATGTATGTGCAATGGTTCGATTAGATAAAGCAAATATTTCATTTTTACATTTAATTCAAGGTGTTGAGATTGAAGATATCAGGATTGGCATGAGAGTTCAGGCAGTCTGGAAGCCAAAAGAAGAGTGGACCCACTCCTTAGAGAATATTAAATGGTTTGCCCCCATCGACGAGCCTGATATTGATGTGTCAACATTGAGGTTTAAGGAAGCATGAAAAAAGTAGCAATTGTTGGTTACGCGCAACACAAAATTTTGCCCAATGCAGGAGCATTGAACGAGGTAGAGTTACTGATGCCAGTGGTGCATAAGGTATTTGCAGATCTTGGAATTTCACAAGATGATATTGGGTTTACTTGCTCTGGAAGTTGCGACTATCTTCAGGGTGCTGCTTTTGCATTTGTTGAAGGCTTATCTGCCATTCAAACTCACCCTCCAATTAAAGAGTCTCATGTGGAGATGGATGCAGCTTGGGCACTCTATGAGTCTATCTTAAAAGTTAAAATGGGCGATGCCGAGACGGCCTTGGTATATGGTTTTGGGAAATCTTCTCCAGGAAACCTTGATTCAATTATCTCTTTGCAGATGGACCCTTATTACATCTCACCTCTTTGGCCAGATAGGGTGAGCTTAGCTGCCTTACAAGCTCGGGTCTTGTTGGAACAAAAGATTATTACTGCCGAGGAGATGATGGCAGCTGTGGTTGAGTCCAGGAAGCATGCAGCCTCTAACCCTAACGCTTTGATCACTGATCTTTTAAGCGAGGACCTTTATAATTCAAATAACTATAAGTCTTCTCCTTTACGAGCTTTAGACTGCCCCCCAATATCTGACGGTGCCTCCGCCATGATTATTGCTTCAGAAGACAAAGCCTTTGAGTACACCGATCATCCTATCTGGATTGAGGGCATTGATCATCGCATTGAATCTTCTAATCTTGGCTCAAGAGATCTTGCAACTTCTCCGACCATTGAGTCATCGGCCAAACTCCTCCAGCTTGAAAATATTAATTTTGATGTCGCTGAACTTCATACTCAATTTAGCCACGAACTTCCTTTCTTGCAAAAGCTTTTAAATCTAGGCGATGTTCCCATCAATCTTTCGGGCGGACCCTTGGTTGGTAATGTCATGATGTGTGCAGGCTTGGATGCAATAGGTAAGACATATGAATCACTGGTAAAAAATCAGCTTAAGCATGGGTTAGCTCACGCAACCTCTGGTCCTTGCCTACAACACAACATGTTGGTGCACTTGGAGAGACAATCATGATTCAGGCAGGCGTTATTGGGGTAGGCCAAACCAACTATGACTCCAAAAGAAGAGATGTTTCTATGGCGGGCCTGGTTCGAGAGGCCATTGATCATGCCATGCTTGCAGCAGATGTAGATTGGGATGCCATTGATGCTGTTGTTCTAGGCAAAGCACCAGATATGTTTGAGGGAGTTGTGATGCCTGAGCTGTATCTTGCAGATGCTATCGGGGCAGTAGGCAAGCCTGTGCTAAGAGTTCATACAGCGGGTAGTGTTGGAGGCAGCACAGCGGTGATTGCTGCTTCTCATGTTTGTGCAGGAGAATTCAAAACAGTTTTAACTGTGACATTTGAAAAACAATCAGAGTCAAATGCCACATGGGCCTTATCTCCTCGCTACCCTTATTCACCCCACATCAACGCAGGTGCTGGCGGTTATTTTGCTCCGTTTATTAGAGAGTATATTCGTCGCTATGAAGCCCCAGAACACATTGGTTGGAAAGTGGCAGCCAAGGATAGGCAGAATGCTCTAAAAAATCCTCTTGCTCATCTTCAAATTCCTGGCATCGATGAAAAAATGGTGAGTGAAACTCCAATGTTATGGGAGCCTTTGCGGTATTTAGAAAGTTGCCCATCCTCAGATGGAGCCTGCGCTATGGTCATCACCTCGGAGGAAATGGTTGGTTCAAGAAAAGTGGCTTGGATTAATGGCATGGCCTTGAGATCAGAGGGAACACTTTCCGCTGGTCGCGATGAAGTTAATCCACAGGCAGGCATCGATTGCGCTAAGGATATTTACCAACAGGCTGGGATTCAAAATCCGCGCAAAGAAATCGATTGCGCAGAGATTTATGTTCCGTTTTCTTGGTACGAACCCATGTGGTTAGAAAACCTTGGTTTTTGTGAACTAGGAGAAGGGTGGAAGTTAACCGATGAAGGCGTAACAAGACTTGATGGCAGCTTGCCGGTCAACATGTCTGGGGGAGTTCTGTCCTCTAATCCAATCGGAGCTTCTGGCATGATTAGATTTGGAGAGGCCGCACTCCAGGTGATGGGCCTGGCTGAAGATCATCAGGTGGAGGATGCCAATATTGCCATGGGTCACGCTTATGGAGGTGCTGCTCAATTTTTTGCAATGTGGATTGTTTCCTCCTCAAAAAACTAACTGGAGAATAGGATGAATATAGACCATGCAATAGTTGAAGAAAAAGGCCACATTATGGTGATCACTCTGAACAGACCAGAGAAAAGAAATGCTCTCAGTCCTGGAATGCTGGTAACTATTTATGAAGCTTGGAGAAAACTAGACTCTGATCCCAACCTGAGGTGTGCAGTTTTAACTGGCGCTGGCGGAACTTTTTGTTCCGGTGCAGATCTGAGTGCGATGAAGGATGGCAATGAAGATTCCGAGATGATGGAGAAACTCAAGATAATTCCAGATCTTCACTGGCAATCTTTGCTACGGCACAATCGTCCCAACAAACCGATTATTGCTGCAGTTGAAGGTTTTGCTTTGGCAGGCGGCACAGAGATTCTTCAAGGCACAGACGTGAGAGTGGCAGGTAAATCTGCCGTCTTTGGTCTCTCAGAGCCACTGCGAGGTTTATTTCCATTAGGAGGATCAACTGTACGTTTAAGACGTCAAATTCCATACACTCTTGCTGCAGAAGCGTTGCTTACAGGTAGAAGAATTACAGCAGAAGAAGCTCTAAGGTTTGGCTTGATAGGTCATGTTGTTGATGATGGGGAGGCTCTAAGCCATGCTATGGAGATTGCTGAAACTATCAGCGCTAATGCTCCTTTATCTATTCAGGCCATCGTAAGATCGTTGCGCGAAATAGATGAAAGCTATCCAGAGGCAGAGGCTCTAGAAAAAGAGCTAGAGATTGGGCAACCAATTTTTGCATCGGAAGATATGATGGAAGGACTAACCGCATTTGCTGAAAAGCGTAAGCCAAACTTTAAAGGTAAATGAGTAAACTTCTTATAGAGACCAATAACCAGGTCCAACTTTTAATGCTTAATCGACCAGAAACAAAGAATGCATTTGATGCAGAGCTTTGGGCTTTATTTCGTGATGCCTTGAATAATGCCAGTGTCAATCCTGAGATTCATTCAGTTATTGTGTCCGGTTCAAACAACACCTTTTCTTCTGGGGTTGATCTAGCCAGCATGATTGGTGATAGTGGTGCTAACTATGAAGAGCCATTTGAAACCTGTATTGATGCTTTAATTAATTTTACCAAACCTTTGATTGCGGCTGTGGATGGCGTTGCTATTGGGGGTGGGGCTACTATTTTGCTGCATTTTGACGCTGTCTTTATAGCCCCTGGCGCACGCATCAAGTACCCTTTTTCAGATCTAGGACTAGCACCAGAGGTCGGAAGCTCACTTTTATTATTTCAATCTCTTGGCTATCAAAAAGCAGCTCAATTACTGTTTGATGCAGATTGGATTAGTGGTGAAGAGTATTGTGAGCTAGGTCTAGCGCGATATTGTGGCCTTGATTTTTCTGCACAAGCTGCAGCTTATGCAAGCAAGCTATCAGAGCAATCGCTGGCGTCTATTGTTGAAACAAAAGCCATTCTGAAAACTTTTAATGCAGATGTTATGGCTGCAGCCAGAAAACTTGAAACAACCGCCATGAAAAAATTATATGGCTCAGAAGATAATCTTAAGGCAGTTGAAAAGTTCTTTGCAAGAAAGAGAACCTCCTAATGCCGTTTGATAAAATTCAACTCTTCCTTGAAAGTAACCCTGAATATGCTTGGTTCTTAGTTTTTTTATTTGGATTTATGGAATCCATGATTATTACTGGCAGTTTTATGCCCAGCGCTATTTTATTTTCTCTGTGCATTTATTTATATAACACTGAGCTGCTGACCCTTCCTTGGATATGCGGCATTGCATTTGCAGGCTCTCATCTAGGAGATATTTCTGGGTTTTTGGTGGGTAAGATTTTTGGCCCATCTTTCATGGCTTCTAAATTTATTCAAAAGCGTCAAAAAGGTATTGCTAGAACTCAAAAATTTCTTGATAGGTTTGGGTCATATACTGTCCTGATGGGCCGATTTATTCCAGCGGTTAGACCCTTGGTTCCCTTTATGCTGGGTTTAACAGACTTGAGGCTTAAAAGATTCTATTTGGCTGATTTATTTGCATGTTGTGCTTGGGCCCTTGCCCTTGCCTTGCTTGTGGTCTCCGTAAGCCCTATATTTAACTAATTATGACTACCTTAATTATCGCGTTTTTATCAATTGTTGCATTACTTTTTTTGGTTCAGCAACTTCTTGCTAACTCGCCAGAGGGCAAAGTTCTTAAGTCTATCCGAGATTTGCTTGTTATTATTTTAGCGCTCAGCATTTCCATTGGTGTATTTTATGTGGGCTTTAGACTTTTTAGATTCTTGATATAGTTTTTTATGGATACTATTTTCTCAAAAATCATTAGCAAGGAAATACCAGCAGACATTATTTATGAAGACGAGCTATCCCTGGTGTTCAAAGATATCCAGCCGCAAGCACCCACACATCTTCTAATTATCCCAAAAAAACCCATACCCAAGCTTTCAGATGCCACATCAGAAGATCAGGCATTATTGGGTCACTTGATGCTTGTTGCGGGGGAGATATCACGCACCCTGGAGTTGGATGAAACATTCAGATTAATTACAAACAATGGAGCTAATGCTGGCCAAAGCGTTTTTCATTTACATTTACATCTTTTAAGTGGGC
>DKMG01000002.1 GCA_002469975.1 Proteobacteria bacterium UBA7420 | reverse complement strand
AGAACACTTCATGAGGACTTAGCTCAGAATGATAAAGTTGGAGTGTCTGTGATGTGTCCAGGCCTGGTTAAAACTAACATCATAGAAAGAGACCATCTGGGACTAGATCTAGATGAATCCTCCATTGATCAGCACGAAAGCGCTAAAAACAATGCACAGTGGCTTGCCGATGGGGTAAAAGAAGGAATGACTACCGAAGACCTAGCAGTCATAGTATTCGATAAAATTGAACAAAATCAATTTTGGATACTAACTCATCCTGAGTTTATAGATGTTTACGCTGGCTACTCCAAAGAGCTCATAGACACTATTTAGACTTAATCTTTATTTGAGAACTTTCAGCACTTGCTTGAAAGGGATAATTTTAAAGTTCTGATTTTTTAGTTCTTCCCCATCGAGGTTTTCATCGTCCTGAGCAATCATCATTCCTTTGGTGTATTTTCCACCATAATTGTAGCTAGAAACTGAGATGCCATCTGTGTGTGATGTTCCATCAATACCTCGGGGGCTATCATCAACAGTAAAACTAGAAATGAATTGATAAGGCTTCTGCCGATTGTCGCCTTGTGAAGATAAAATTACATATCCTTCTTTATCAGAAGTTTTATAGATTGCTACTCCTTCAGGATCGCCGCCAATATTGCCTTCTCGAGAGTCTACAATAACTGGGTTTCTAAATGGATACTCTTGATTTAAGTCATAAGCTTTTAGCACTCCATTGGTTTCTTCTTCTGAGATAAACAAAGTTTGGTTTTCATCATCGAATACACATCCCTCTGATTCCCCTCCATTATCAAATGCTCCGATTAGCTTTTGATTTTCAAGTGTCCACATCTCAACACTCGGACCCGCATCCTCAGTTACAAAAGCAACGGGGGTTCCACCAATCATTCCAATGCATATGCCATAAATATCTATGTTTGAGGCCATGCTAAATGAGCGCTTGGATAATGAAAAGATATCTTGAGATTCATGAGTGTTAGCAAAAAAGGTATCTTGATCTATAACCCAATACTCTACAGATTGATTGCTCCGGTTAGTTGCAGCAAGATAAATCTCTGAATTTTGCTGCCTAACATCTATGTTATTTATAGCTCCAAGCGGAGAGAAACTCTGCTGCACTCCCTTCAAATCATACAAATAAACTCCTGCAGTCTTATCGGTACCAAAGAAAAGTGATGCGCTTGGATTTTTATAATTAATAATGATAGCTGGATCATCGGCAGCATCTTTGGCAGTTTTAACTGGGGCAGTTTCATCCAGAGCATAAATACCAGTATCTTGCGAGCATGCCACAAACGTTATTAAGACTAACGCCAGCAGAAAGCTGGCGCTAATTTTAGGTTTTGTAAGCTTAGTAGTTGTATCTAAAACCAAGCGAGTATGTTGTTCCATATTCATCATATTGAGAAAGTCGATCTTTGTATCCCCAGAAATAATATTCTGGTTCATCCGTTAAATTAGTTCCTTCTAGTTTAACACTCAAATTATCATTGATTTCATACTTAATAGAAAAATCCAGCTGCGAATGATTATCAACAAACCTAGAGTTGCCCAAAGAAATTGTATCTATGTCCCCCTCTTCATCAGCAAGCCAGTCTAAATAATCACCTCTAGATGAAAGGCTTAACCTAGCATCAACTCTTCCTTGATCATATCCAATTGAAATATTTTTTTGTTGATCAGAAAGTTTTCTAAAAGGTGTGGTAAACCTCTGATCATCATCAAATGCAAAAGTGCTCTCTCCATCTGTGAAAGTCATATTTGCTGCCAAATACAAACCATCAAAGGGGCTTGGTAAAAAATTGAACTCTTGTTGATATGTAAGCTCAAGTCCTTTTATGTCTGATTGGTCAGCATTAATGTATGTCTTTACGCCGTCATTAAAATTAACACCGTTAATTGTCGCAGTTTTTTGATATGTTGGATAAATAGCATTATCAATCTGTTTAAAAAATACTCCCAGGCTAAAAAAGAAGAGATCATCCCCATAATACTCATAAGAAAGATCTAAGTTATTTGCTTCGTATGGCTTAAGATCAGGATTTCCATAGGAGCCTTTGATATCCTCGCCATCAATTTCAACCTCAGCAACAGGCGCTGCATTTGCAAATTTAGGTCTTGAAAGAGCTCTCCAGATCGCCCCTCTAAGCAACTGATTTTCTGAGAGAAAATACTTGATCGTTAGATTGGGTGATACAAAAGTATAGTCATTGGATCCGTATGTTTTGGTTGCTCCAGAATCATAGGCCGAAGATTCAAACTTTGTTTTCTCCACTCTGATGCCTGCTATGATCAAAGCATTTTCAGCTTCAATACTGGTCATTGCATAAACCGCTAATACGTCTTCAGTTGCAGTAAAATCTGAAACCAAAGTTTCCTCCGAAGCTAATGTCATAGAAGAAAGTTGAGATTTCATTTGGTCTGTGGCTGCAGCTGAAGCGAAAGAACCAAGTGTTTGATTGGCAAATGGCCATGGGATGGACACAGGATCAAAATCAGCTAAGGTTTTACCATCCCACTCGTAAAAATATAGATTCTTATCATTTTTAACATCTCGAGTTCTGTACTTCATTCCAAATTTCATCGTGGATGGAAGGTCACCAAACATTGAAGCTTTTTCAAAATCTATCTTGAATGCAACCTCTTCATCTTCAATCGTAGAGCTCTCAAGCTCGAGTTCCTTAAAATTTAGATTTCCAGGCTGATATAACTCACTGTAATCTTCATAGACAGTCAAAAAAGGTTTTTGCGGATTAGAGTAATTAAATTGACCTAACGCGGTATTTGAATCAATTCCTTTGAGATTGGTACAGCCCTCGTCTTTTCCTGCTCTTAAATAACAACGGAAGGTAACATCTGCATTATTTGAATCGTCTTGCTCTGCGAAAGAATGGCTCATTTGAAATGATGTATTCCAATCTCCAATGATGGTATCTCCACCAAAGTTAATAGTTTGAATTGTCCTTATTTCTTCTCTAACTCTACTCTCTGCATCGTGACGAATTCTAGATGTCTCCATGAATTTCTCTGTGGTTGAGCCTGTTTGCGAGATTTTTCCATACTCATCTTTAAAACGCAGCTCATCTTCGATGTATTCATTCCAAAAAGCTTTTACA
>DKMG01000034.1:681-3543 GCA_002469975.1 Proteobacteria bacterium UBA7420 | reverse complement strand
CCTGTCGGTGCTTAACTTTTTAAGGCCGTTATCTAAATCATCCAATTTACTGATTATTTCTTTACTCATAGCTACAATAGGTTACGTTAGAAAAAATTATAATGGCTTGAATCTATGAAAGCACGTCTCTTACAAACTTTATTTACTGCGCAGGTTATTTTTTGCAGTACATTTATTCTTGCAGCTGAATCAAATAAAGACATAAGGGCACTTCAAGAGCAAAATATCATGTCGGTTTTATTTCAGCAAACCTCAGCAGAGGGGCTGGCTTCTAGTCTTCAAACATACAAAGCAGCTCAACAAGTTTTAGATCAGGCGCTAGCAGATCCAACTTGGAGCGCATTGCCAGGGCAAACAAAGTATAAAAATAAAAAGCCTGCCATCATTCTTGATGTCGATGAAACAGTCTTAGATAACTTGGCCTATCAGGCACGCGGAATTTTAGATGGAACAAGCTATCCAACAGGCTGGATTGCCTGGGGCAATGAAGTGGCTGCAACAGAGGTTCCTGGAGCAAAAGATTTTCTAAACTATGCCCACTCTAAAGGTGTAACTATTTTTTATATTACCAACAGAGTTGCAGAGCTCAAAAATGCCACCCAAAAAAATCTTACAAAGCTTGGAATACCATGGGATCAATCAAAGGACACTATTTTAATGCGCGGAGAAAGCGACTGGGGAAGCGATAAAGGTTCTAGACGTAGTCTTGTTTCAGAAGAACACAGAGTGCTGATGCTTATTGGAGATAATCTTGGCGATTTTGTGGATGCAAAAGATAACCTTATAACTCCAGATAAAAGAAAGGATATGGTCCAGGCTTACAAAGAATATTGGGGCACCAAATGGTTCATGCTTCAAAACACGACTTACGGCGACTGGGAAGGAGCTTTATACAACTTTGATTATTCCTTGTCTCCAGATGAGGTTCACGAGGCTCGCATAAATTCTTTGCAACCCTCAAGATAACCGCATGAAAAAATACTTACTGCTTTTAGGGGTGCTCAGTCTTTCATCTTGCCAAGATGGAACTCTGGTTGAAGAGGCTGTTTTGATAGGCACTGATACCAATGAAGCGGCAACCCTTGATAACAGTATCAATAAAAAAGCTAAGAACATCATTTTATTTATTGGTGATGGGATGGGGCCAAGTCAAGTCGAGTTAGCAAGACTTTCTATGGGTGGTGCAAACCATCGACTCTCCTTTGAAAACTTTCCAGTCACTGGCATTGTTTTGAATAGCTCAGCCCAGAATCTTTACACTGACTCAGCTGCAGCTGCGACCACATGGGCCGCCGGAGTTAAGACAAAAAATGGCTATCTTTCTGTTGATGCTGACAATAAATTTTTACCAACAATCCCAGAGCTATTAAGCATCAAGGGCTACTTAACTGGCTTAGTTGCAACCTCTTCAATTACTCATGCGACCCCAGCCGCTTTTTATGCTCATATTAATAGCCGCTCCAAGCACAAGAAAATCGCTGAAATGCTTGTCGAATCAGACATTGCCATCGCTTTAGGCGGAGGATCTGAATTTTTTAAACTGCCATTATCAGATCAAGCAATACACATTATTGATAATGGAAATTCTTTGGATCAAGATGATCTGGCTCAGCATGCAAGGGTGCTTGGGCTATTTGGTGAAGATGGATTGGACAGAAGATTATCTCCGCCAACGCAACTTAAAATGACAGAACGAGCATTAGATTTCTTAGATTCAAAAACATCGAACTGCCCAGGATTTTTTCTCATGTCAGAGGGTAGCCAAATTGATTGGGCTGGTCATGATAATAACGTGAAGTACATGCTCGCTGAATTTGTTGATTTTGATGATTCGGTTGCAGCCGCAACAGAATTCGCGAAGCAGGACAAAGAAACTTTGATTTTAGTTACCGCAGACCATGCTACTGGAGGTTTGGTTTTACAAAAACCTAAAGGCTCAAGTATTAGAGCTCAATGGACTACGACAAGTCATGATTTATCATCAATTAATATTTACGCCTATGGACCAGGAGCAGAAAAATTTTCTGGCGTCATGGACAACACTGAGATTTTTGATCGAATGTTGCAAGCCTTAGACTACGAAAATCTAGATTCAAATAATTGCGTCAACTAATTCTGCAAGAGTAGGGTAGGTGATTACCCCGTTAGTCAAGGTTTTCTGTCTGCCAGGATTGATCCAATACACCTGACCAACTCCAGCATTAACTGCTGAGGTCACCACCTTAAAATTATCATCAATAAATATTGAGTTTTTCAGATTTACTTTTAAATACTGACCGGCAAGAGCCCAAAATTCTTTTTGCTCTTTTGCGTAACCTAAATGCATGCTGCAAATGTGTGAGTCAAAGTAATCAAGAAAGTTTGCAGACTCAGACTTAAAATCAAATAACCTAGGATCGCCGTTAGTAAGAATATATTTAGGATTGCTTAGAGAGGCGATTTTTTTTAAGGCATCTTCGGACCCTTTTAAAAATGAACATCTCTCTTCTTGGTTTTTAATGATCTCTAATGAATCAATGCCCAACAGTTCATCCCAATAATTCAGGTCATACCAGTTTAAACTAGCTTCCTGATCGCTCATCATGGACTTTATATCAGCTTTAACTTCTGTGGTTGATTTGCCTGTCTCAAGAGCTAATGTATTTGGTAGCCAATCTGTCCAAAACTTC
The DNA here is from genome assembly GCA_002469975.1 of Proteobacteria bacterium UBA7420. Classification (GTDB taxonomy): domain Bacteria; phylum Pseudomonadota; class Gammaproteobacteria; order Magnimaribacterales; family D2472; genus D2472. Next base: position 874 of record DKMG01000034.1, on the reverse strand, counting down.
ATGTCGTAGTTCAGATCTAGAATAACTCCATCAAGATCTGAGAGAATAGCGGTGGTAGAATTAAATTTTGTCATTAAAAGAACACTATGCAGTCTAAAAATTTAGAACTTATTATCTCTCAATTAGAAGACTTAACCTTAAGTTTATTTCCTGAAATATTAAAAATTTATGAAGATAAAGATTTTAAGACCAG
>DKMG01000034.1:0-616 GCA_002469975.1 Proteobacteria bacterium UBA7420 | reverse complement strand
CTCAAGTTTTTAAACAAGCATTATCCTGACATTCCGATTGTTTCAGAGGAGAGTTTCACGCAAAAAGGCTATAAACCGGCAAAAGAGTTCTGGTTGGTTGATCCCATTGATGGAACCAAGGAATTTGTTAATCGCTCGGGTGAATTTACAACCAATATCGCATTAATTCAAAATGGTCATCCGGTCCTAGGCGTAGTTGGAGCACCAGCAATCAATAAGATTTGGTCTGGTATTTCAGCTCAAACACCCAAAACTACCAAACTAAAGGCCACAGCTCCAAGTTCTGCATTAAAAATAGTGATGAGTAAAAGCCACAAAACAGTTATAGATACAGCTTTTCTTAACTTTTTAGATAAAAACGGCAAAAAAGTAAAAATTATTAGCAAGGGCAGCTCCTTAAAAATCTGCGCTTTAGCCGATAATAAGGCCGATATTTACCCTAGGTTTGGCCCAACCTCAGAGTGGGATATTGCTGCAGCTGATGCGGTTCTCAGGGCAAATGGCGGGGGAATTTTTCAGATAGATACCTTGAAGCCCCTTGAATATGGCAAAAAAGATAGCATATTAAACCCTATGTTCATTGCGATAAGCGATTTGAACCAAAAGCAGAGAATTC